>DATGVE010000041.1:0-62863 GCA_035300725.1 Candidatus Eiseniibacteriota bacterium
GCCGGCCGGCGACGCATGTTCTTGATGGGGTTGGTCCTCTTCATGGGGGCATCGATGGTGGGCGGATTCAGCCAGTCCGGTGGAATGCTGATCGCCGCTCGCATAGGCCAGGGCTTTGCCGGCGCCTTGGTCTCGCCCGCGGCCCTGTCGCTTCTCACAACGACCTTCAAGGAAGGCCGGGAGCGCAATCGCGCGCTTGGGATGTGGAGTGCCATGGCTGCCGGCGGAGCATCGGCCGGGTTGATTCTGGGGGGCCTGCTCACCCAGGAGTTGAGCTGGCGTTTCACGCTGTTCGTAAATGTGCCGTTGGGCCTTGCCGCGGTGCTGCTATCTCCAGTGCTGCCGGCAGACTCTGCTCGTGGCGGGGCGAAGGTCAACCTTGACATCCCAGGGGCGGTGAGTCTTACCGGTGGAGTTCTTGCCCTCGCGTACGGCGTGACAGAGGCGACAGGGCGAGGCTTTGGCTCCGCCAATGTTCTGATCGCTCTGGCTCTCTCTGCCGCGCTCCTGATTGCATTCGTCGTATTAGAGAAGAGCAGCAGCCAACCCCTTCTGCCGGGTCGGATGCTAAGGCTGAGATCCGTAGTTGCGGGCAACTCGGTGGCGGCGCTCGTGTCGGTCGTGATGATCGGCGCCGTGTTCTTCAACTCGCTGTATCTGCAGGAGATCCTCGGATATTCACCGATCCAGGCAGGTCTTGCCTGGTTGCCGCAAACAGTACTGATCATGGTCGTCTCCAACATCGGGGCCCGGATTGCCGCAAAGCTGGGGGCCAGAACCCTGATCGCACTCGGGACTCTTGTGCTGGGGGCGGGGTTGCTCCTGTTCCTGAGAACCGCGCCCGAAAGCGACTACCTCACCGTCCTCCTGCCGGCCATGCTGGTTACCGGCATCGGCGTAGGACTGGCCTTCGTAAGCGTCACCATGGCCGCCACAAATGGCGTTCCCGATCGGGATCAGGGAATCGCTTCCGGTCTCATCGGCACCGCCCAGCAGGTCGGAATGGCCGTTGGACTGGCGATTCTGGTCAACATCGCTGGGTCGGTCACGAGGGTGTCCATCCCGCAACGTGCAGGTGCCGTTATCGCCGGGTACCACCAGGCGTTTGTGATCGCCGCCGCCATCAGCTTCGTGGCGGCGATCTTCGCACTGATTGTGATGAAGCGTCCTTCGGCGCTGCCGTCAGCCGGTGTCGCGGAAACGGTGTTGCCGCGCCCGATTCAGCCACTCAGAGCCGCCGCTCAGAGCCACCTGCTCCTGGCAAGGTGCGGACCCTTACTTCCACCGAACTGCGTCGAAGAATGGATGGCGGGAAGGTAGTTCGGGGGACCCGTGATGAGCGGAGCTATCCCGCTTAAGCCAGCAACGCTGAGTGCGCCGAGGCAGCCCGCAACCGAGCGTAGACACGACCCCGTCGGCACCCTCACTGATCGCAAGCAGGGAGGTGCTCGTCCTTATGGCCCGAGGCCTCGACAATGGCCAGAAATGGCCAGATCGCAGCGGAGCTCTTGGTTCCCTGCAATGTGACCGCCAATAAATGTGTGCGTACGGCCCTTCGACCGGGGGAAAGCAAGGCTTGTGTCCAAACGTCAATCCATGGATAAGCCGGCCCGCTGGATCGCCTTTCGGAAGCTGCCGAATCGGCGCCGGATTGTCTTCTCAGACGGCCGCATTCCGGCCTCTGTCCACCTCTCGGCGGTCGGGAGCGAGCCGTGCTCGGCGACGAACTCCCGAAGAGCCGCGACATATTCCTGGATCCGGGTATCGGCCACGTCGGACAGTGGGACCGCCTCGCCGTCGAATACGCCCGGTAGGTTCGCATTGTGGGAACTTAGGTCCACAACCACAACATGCTTGTGACGTGGCGCCTTGACGACGCGCAGACGACGCTAAAGCGGCCTGGAGTCAGGATCGCGAAGCTGCGCAGGTACGGGGACGAGATGCTGGAGATACTGTCCGCCGAATAGGACGTCAGCTCGCCGTCAGGAAATAGAGCCCGGTGACGAACGCTGCGTCGAACAACCAGTGAGCCACAACCGCCGCGGCCAGATTGCGTGTGCGCAAACGTAGGAGCGCGAATATCACTCCCCCGGCGAAGAGTCCCGCGAAGGCGAGGCCCATGGCCGGAACGATCTGCCACGGGCTTGTGAAATTGGTCACGGCCAGCGTTTGCACCTGAACCACCACATGCCAGGCGACAAAGATGGCGGACGTCACAAGCGCTGCGCGCAATGGCGTCAGCTTCCTCATCAGCAAACCCAGCACCAGCCCGCGAAATGCGAGCTCTTCGGGAATCGCGGTCTGCAGTGGCAGGCCCACCAGGGCGTGAGTCAGGACGGCTGAAATCGACGCTCCGTGCAATGGCTGGTATGTGATCGGAGTCCCTAGCTGAGCGCCAACCTCCAGCGCAAGGAGAAGCACCGCGGCCAGCCCGAGCCCAATCCCCGCGCCGATCAGAGTGGATCGCAGCAGGTTGGTCCGGCCGATGCCCGCCTCGGCCAAAGTCAGCCCGCACCAACGAGAGGCAACGATGACGATCAGCAGCGTGCCGACCGTCTGGGCCATGGTGGCCCAGGAAACGGTGACGACGTTTGGGCCGGCCGCAAGGCCGGCCGCGTTGCCGAAGAGGATGAGGATGGTCGCGATCACCGCCACGCGCCATCCCCATCCCCATCCCGTCGGCATCCCGGTCAGATGTGGAGTCCCGTGAAGCTTTGCGGATTGATCATCAGATGCGGTCTCAAGCGTGAGGGTCCGGAAATTGTCGCTTCTCCGCTAGGTGTTGCGGCTCGCGTACTGCCCGACACGGGCATCTCTGCCGAAGAACCAGACCAACGTAGACGGCCACATGAGCGGGACGACCATGCAGATGACAAGTACCACGTGAACGTCGGCGGACGTCGCGAGGGCTACCAAGTGCCACCAGTAATCGAGGTCGTAAGGTGGCCCTCCCCCGCTCAGAAACCACTGAGCGCCCAGACCGACCCACCAGGGCTTGCCCCAAACGCTTGGCAGGTCGAGCCAAAGTCCACAGCCCAGCAACCCTAGAGTCAGCAACCAAGCTATGACGGATTGTCCATTCATTCCCCACAGAAGGCCCAGATCGATCGCTACGAGAGTGATTCCTCCGACCAGCCAGACACCACCCAGAACGAGAAAGGCGTCCCAATAAGAGTTGTGGTTGTCCCCTTGTGATGCGATGAAACCAACCACGCCGAGTGCAAGCGGATAGAGCCCAACCGCGATAACCGGGACACCAAAGCCCATGCCGATCACCATCGCGGCCTTGATCGACCTAGGTGGATTTGGACGGCGCACTATTCCTCGACGTTACTCTCCGCGCTCCCGACCTGACCGAACGGGAACCCGGCTCGGACAGTGAGACCGCCTCGCCGTCGAATACGCCGGGTGGGTTCGCATTGTGGGAACTTAAGTCCACCAATTGCCCGCTTTTGCAGAATGCTCATCCGCATAACGCAGGTTGGCACTATGCAGCCTTGCGCAACCGCCACGCAGGGGTGGGCAACCGTTAGACGTTCGCGCGCTTCGTCATGTGGCCGCAACTCTCAGCCGGAGTCGCCCATGAATTTGCCTTGAGCCCTCCAGCCCTCCAGGCCTCCGACCTCAGCCAGGAACCAAAGGGGAACCAGATCTAAGCCGATGCAGGACAAGCGATCGATAGACTCTCTAACGGTGAGCGCTTCCGCGGCACCGGCTCCGGTAGACAGAGTCAGCTTGATTGCCGCCAGTTGCACAACGGGCTGGGCGGATTGGGAACACGGAAACCTCTGGCTGGCACCAGACGGCCTGGCTCGCGTCCCGCTCGGTTGGGTCGTTAGCTTCGCTCACAGCTTCCAAGGCATCGACCCCGCGATTGGGCACATTGTCTCGATCACACCTAATGACCTATCGCAAACCTTGGCGCATTCGCCGCGTGCTCTATGGATGGAAGCTTCTTACATTGAAGTTGGCCGGTTGCATCGAGGGGTAACGTGCGACCGGGTCCATTTGCGTATGAAGGACGGTACTTCGCATAAGCTGCTGTGGATCCGGAACAAGGCCGGCACTCGGCTCCTTGAGGATGCGCTCCGAAGGTGGCTCGACGTTCGGCTGATAATCGACTGAGGCCAACCGGAGGTTTCGTGGCGGGCGACTCCCAATTCGCCGAGTCTTCGCAAGACCCGGGCGATTCAGTCGGACGATAAGGGCAGCGTAGGCACGTGGTCTTTGGTCATGCCGATCACGACGGTCAAGTAGAGTCGAAGGTAGCGCGTTGGACCGCCGCCTTAAAGCTGCCGAAGCGACGTTGGATCGTCTTTTCGGACGGGCTCATGCCCGCGTGGGTCCACGAAACAGCTGTAGGCGAAGTGCCGCGGTCAGCCACGAAACGGCGGACCGCCTCGAGCGCTCGGTCCGAGGCTCGGCTGCCGTTCAAACCCAACCGGAGTCGCCGTCCGGCGAATTCAACGTTGTTCGAGTTGTGTATGGCTGGGTCCACCAAATTCCGAATACCTGTGTGGACACCATGGGGAACGTGATCAGGCTCGGATCAACTCGCCTTCGGCATCCTGCAGTTGTTTTGCCGAGACGGTCCGCGAGAGCGGCAGCGTCAGCGCGAAGACGCTGCCAACACCAGGCGTACTGCGCTCGACCACAAGGCTTCCACCGTACCTTTCCGCCATTTGGCGAGATATGTAGAGTCCGAGACCGATCCCTGGAACGACGACTTGCGGGTCGTCGACCCGATAGAGCCGGCTGAATACACGCTCGCGGTCGTCCTGGGGGATGCCAACTCCGTTGTCCTCGACCCGAACGATCGCCCGTCGAGACCGAGTGGACAAACCAACCCGGAGCCGAGGCGGCCGAATCGTGTAAGTCAGGGCGTTGTTGATGAGGTCGTCCAGCACACGACCGAGCTTGTCCGCGTCAGCCTCCACCGGCACCGGCCGAGGTGGCAGTTTGACGGTGACCTCGGCGCTGAGCAGATCGGCGCGCGGGCGAACACGTTCTAAAGCGTCCTCAACGACCCTTCGCAAATCGAGTACTTCGCGTTCGAGGCGAGGAGGAATAACCTCGAGGCGAGACGCCGTCAAGAGTTCGTCAATGATTCTCTCCAGCTCACGGGTCTTTGACAGGAGGATGCCGAGAGGCGCCTTCCAGGACTCAGGTGGCTGTCCGACAGTACCGCCCGAGAGCAGCGAGAGGTATCCCTCCAACACGGTCAGCGGCGTCATCAGCTCGTGCGCTGCCATGTTCAAAAACGCACTCTTGGTCTGGCTGGCCGCGTTGGCCGCAACGTAGAGTCGTGTCATCTCTTCTGCGCGCTCGTGTGCCTCGACGAATGACGTGAGCACTAGTGACGTTAGAGCGACGCAGACATTGAATACCTGCAGGGTGATCATCTTTTCGATCAGCGTTTCGGTTCCGAATGGGCCCGTTCCCTGCACGGCAGCCCAGATAGCGATCCCCGAGGCAATCAGCGCGGCAGGCGCGGCGCCGCGCAAGCGGAACCGCCAGGCCACCAAGATGATCAAGGGGAAAACGAGGTACTCGAGACGTAAGCGATTCTGGAAGAGCACGAACGTCAGCGCGCCGACAGCAATCAGCAGTCCGATGAGCGCGGCGGCCGTGCGCAGCGTCTGTGCTTGAGAACGGGCGTTGGGCAGCAGGCTGAGGAGGAACGGCGCTACAAGGAGGACTCCCATCGCGTCCCCGGTCCACCAGACGGCCCAGGTCGACCAGAAGCTGTCGGTCGGCACAGCGCCGGACAGGACAAGCACGGAGGTTCCCACCGTCGCACTGATCGCCATGGCCAGGAGCGCGCCGAGCACAATGATGGCGGCGGCGTCTCGCGGGCGGTCCAACTCGATCCGGAATCCGGCTCGTTTGAGGAGAGCCGCCGCGGTCAGCGGAGCAAGAGTATTGCCCGCCGCAATGGTCAAGGCGCCCAGCGGAGAGGGACCGATGGGAAAGTTGACTGCCAGGGCCGCCAGGAATATGGATGGCCAGACCCGTCGACCAAAGATGAGAATCGCAACCAGGGCGATGCCGGTGGGCGGCCAGATGGGTGTCACCTGGCCGTGAACAAGAGCCAGTCGCAGGCTCGCGCCTGCGGCGAGCCAGTAGGCGAGGGCGACCACAGCTAATTGCAATAGCGTGCGGAGCTCGTTCATGTTGCGAGCTCGCCGGTTCGGTTCGACCTCTGAGTTACGAGCGCTCATCGGGCTATCCGGTTTAACGGAGCCTGGCAACGTTTCTCGCAGTGATGGTGTTTAGTCTTGGGACAGGCGCCGAGTCAGAGCGGGTAGGAAATCATGGGCGGTCAGGTCGAACGACACCGGGGTTACGCTGACGTAGCCCTGGTCGACGGCCAGCGCGTCGGTCTCATCGTCGACGTCGCTCATCTGATACGTGCCCGCTTGCCAGTAGTAGGGCACGCCGCGTGGATCCGCACGCATCTCATACCTTTCGTTGTAGCCCGAATTTCCCTGCCGCGTGACTCGGATGCCCTTCACCTTGTCCAGCGGCAGGTTGGGCACGTTGATGTTCAGCAGCACCTTGTCCGGCAGGCCATGAGCGAGCACCTCGGCGGCGAGGTCTCGAGCGAATTTCGCCGGCGTTTCCCAGATGGGGTCTTTGAATGTCACGAGCGAGACCGCGATCGATGGAACACGCAGGATGCGGGCCTCCGTGGCGGCGGAGACGGTCCCCGAGTAGATGACGTTCGTCGCGGTGTTCGGCCCGAGATTGATTCCCGAAACCACCAGGTCGGGTGGCGATTGGCAGATCGTCAGGATCGCCAGCCTGACCGCGTCGGCGGGAGTCCCGTTTACGGCATGCCCTTCGGTGCCGTTCGCGAGCGTGACTTTTTTGATTCGGAGCGGCGTCATGGTGGTGATCGCGTGGCCCACCGCGGACTGCTCCGCGTCTGGCGCCACGATGGTCACCTCGCCCAGCTCGGCCAGCGCCATCTGAAGCGCGTGGAGGCCCGGCGAGGTGATCCCGTCGTCGTTGGTGACGAGGATCCGTGTCACCCGATCTCCATGCCGTTAGGATTGTAGCCGCGCCAATCCGGGCAGCCAGTTCTGGGGAAGGGGAGTTCAATGAAGATACGTTTTCTCGTCTCCGCGGCCGTCTTCGCGCTCCTTAGCGTGGCTTGTGGAAGTGCACCGGCACCCGCGGAAGCGCCCGTCAAGCAGGACCTGGTGATGGGCTTCGTTCCCTCCCAGACGAGCTCGATCGTCCAGACCAACGCCGACCTCCTCGGCTCGTACCTGTCGAAGAAGACCGGCTACAACATCACCCCTCGCGTCCTCACCAGCTACGCGGCGGTGACCGAGGGCATGACCTCGAACAACGTCGACATCGGCTGGGTCGGCCCTCTCGACTACGTCATCGCCCACCAGATCAATGGGGCCGAGGCCGTGACCAAATCGGTCCGCGGCGGACTGCCCAGCTACAAGGCGTTCATCATCGTCAACGTCAAGTCGAACATCAACTCGATCGCTGACCTCAAGGGCAAGAAATTCGCCTTCGGCGATCCGCTCTCCACGTCCAGCAACCTCTGGCCGCGCTACATCATGAAGAAGAACGGGCTCAACCCCGACAGCGACGTCACCGGCGTGAACATCTCCAACCAGACTCAGATCTCCGTCAACGTCTGCCAGGGAACGGTTGACGCGGGCGCGATATACGACGACGCTCGCAAGAACGCGGGAGCGGAGACATCCTGTCCCGGGATCATGACCAAGACCAAGGTCCTGGCCACCACCGACCCACCGATCCCGGGCGACCCGCAGATGATCCGTCACAACCTCAACTCGGCCCAGAAGAAGAAGCTGAAGGACGCGATGATCGCGATGGGCACCGACCCGACGATCCAGCCGGCGCTCAAGGCCCTCTACACCATCGACTCACTCGTGCCAGCGCAGGACTCGGACTATGACCCGGTCCGCGACATCGTGCGCCAGGTCAAGCCCGAGCTGCTCAAGCCCACATCCTGAGCGAGCCGCTGGTCAGAGTCGAGGGCCTGACCAAGGTCTTCCCAGGGGGGACCAGGGCTCTCGACTCCGTCACGCTCGACGTCGCCAGAGGCGACTTCGTCTCGATCATCGGGCCCAGCGGGTCGGGCAAGTCGACTCTTCTCCGGTGCCTCAACCGGCTGGTCGAGCCCACCTCCGGGCGAATCTTGATCGGCGGCGAGGACATCACGGCGATGCGGGGTGCTGAGCTCCGCCACGCACGCAGGCGCATGGCGATGGTCTTTCAGCAGTTCAACCTGGTCCGCCGCTCGACGGTGATCCGCAACGTGCTGACCGGCCGCCTTGGCTACCAGGAAGGGTGGCGGACCTATGTGCCTTCCTTCTCGAAAGAACACCAGGACCTCGCGTGGAGGAGCCTCGAGCGGCTGGAGATTGCTGAAAAAGCCAACGTCAGAGCCGACACCCTCTCCGGCGGCCAGCAGCAGCGGGTCGCGCTCGCCCGAGCGCTGGCCCAGGACCCCGAGATCCTCCTCGCCGACGAACCGGTCGCAAGCCTCGACCCCGAAACGGCGATCGTGGTGCTCGACTATCTGCGCGACATGAACCGGCGGGACGGCATCACCGTGCTCTGCTCCATCCACCACCTCGAGCTCGCCAAGCGCTATGCCACTCGGGTCATCGCCATGCGCCTTGGCAAGATCGTCTACAACGGCGAGCCCGGAGAGCTGGACGATGCCGCCTACCGCAGGATCTACGGCCGCCTTGGCTATGACTGATTCCCCCCGGAGACGCACACTCGACGAGCTGATGGCGGAGTCGGAGCGGATGGTCCGAGTCCAGCGGAGCCGGAACTTCGTCATCGCGGTCGTCGTCATCGCGATCGTCGCCTATACCTATAGGAAGACGGAGTTCGACGCCGGCGCCCTGATCTCCCACGCTGACAACATGGGCAGGGTCCTGAGCGGGTTCTCCCACCCGGACCGCAAGCAGCTGCCGATCATCCTCAAGCTGACGCTGGAGACCCTCTACATCGCGGTCCTCGGTACCACCATCGGCGCGCTGATTGCGGTGCCTCTCAGCTTCCTCGGCGCGCGCAACCTGATGCGTCGCAACCCAATCGGGACCGCCGCCTATTTCGCGGTGCGCTTTCTGATGGCCGTCATCCGATCGATCCCGACCCTTTTCTGGGGAATCATGTGGGTCATCGTCGTCGGGATCGGCCCTTTTCCAGGTGTGCTGGCCGTGGCCACGTTCAGCGTCGGCCTGATCTCCAAGCTCTTCTCGGAGGCGATCGAGGCGACCGACTGGGGCCCTGTCGAGGCGCTGACCGCGACCGGCGCCAACCCGATCCAGGTCGTCGTCCATGGCGTGATCCCCCAGGTGATGCCGTACATGATCGCCAACATCCTCTATTCGTTCGAGGTCAACGTCCACTCCTCGACGATCCTGGGCTACATAGGCGCCGGCGGTCTCGGCCTCCTGCTGCAGGAGTACATCGGGCTGTTCGAGTACCCCCAGCTGGCGATGCTTCTGATCGTCGTCGTGATCATGACCAGCACCATCGACTACTCGTCGGCGGCAATTCGCCGCCGGATCATCTAAGTTGATAAAGGCTGATGTCTAGCCCGCCGCCTCGCCCACCGGTTCCGCCGAAGCCCACCACACCGGTGCCAAACCTGATGCCATCGCGCCGGCTGTGGATCATCTTTGGCATCATCCTGCTGCTCAACTTTGTCATCACCAACGTGCTCTTCGCCCCCGCACAGCCGGCGACCGTGGCGCTCTCCTACGACGTCTTCAAGCAGCAGGTTGCCGACGGCAACGTCATCAGCGTGACCACCACCGGAGACGCGATCGCGGGCGTCACCAATCGGGCGGTGCAAGAATCGCCTCCCAGCAAAGCCAGCGCCACCCACTTCACGACGCAGCGTCCGACGTTTGCCAACGATGGACTCGAAGCGCTCCTCGAGGCGAAAGGCGTGACCATCAACGCCAAGCCGGAGAACACTCCTCCTCCTCTGTGGCTGACGCTGCTCCTGAGCTTCGGCCCGACGCTGTTGATCGTCTTCGCCGTCCTGTACCTCATTCGCCGAGCTGCAGCCGCGGGCGGTACCGGCGGCCTGCTCGGCGCGTTTGGCCAGAGCCGGGCTCGGCTCTATGACCCCGAGCGCGTGGGTACGACCTTCGCCGACGTCGCGGGCATCGACGAGGTCAAGCAAGAGCTCGAGGAGCTTGTCGACTTCTTGCGCGAGCCGCAGAAGTACGAGCGTCTCGGCGGCATGGTGCCAAAAGGTGTTCTCCTGATCGGCCCGCCGGGCACCGGCAAGACATTGCTGGCACGCGCGGTTGCCGGCGAGGCCAAGGTGCCCTTCTTCAGCCAGTCCGCCTCGGAGTTCGTCGAGGCAATCGTCGGCGTCGGTGCATCACGCGTACGCGACCTCTTCACGAAGGCGCGCCAGGCAGCGCCGGCGATCATTTTCATCGACGAGCTCGACGCGGTCGGGCGCAGCCGTTCCTCCGGGATTCGCCTGGGCAGCAACGACGAGCAGGAACAGACGCTGAACCAGATCCTCACGGAGATGGATGGGTTCGAGCCCGGGAAAGGGGTGATCGTCCTCGCGGCCACGAACCGGGCGGATGTGCTCGACCAGGCGCTCCTGCGGCCCGGCCGGTTCGATCGGCGGGTGACCCTTCAGCCACCGGACCGGCGCGGCAGGGCCGCGATCCTCAAGATTCACACCGCGAAAGTGCCGCTGGCGCCGGACGTCGACCTCGACGAGATCGCCGCCGCAACTCCAGGCCTTGTCGGTGCCGACCTCCGCAACCTCGCCAACGAGGCGGCGTTGGGCGCGGCCCGGCAAGGTAAAACCACTGTCTCGTCGCAGGATTTCTTCGAGGCCATCGATCGTGTGCTGCTGGGCACCGAGCGACACCTTGTGATGACGCCGGGCGATCGCGAACGCGTCGCCTATCACGAGTCGGGGCACGCTTTGCTCGGGCTGCTGGTGCCCGGCGCGGACCCAGTCCGTAAGGTGACGATCATCCCGCACGGCGGTGCCCTGGGAGTGACGATCCAGCGCCCCATCGACGACCGGTTCAACTACGGAGAGGATTACTTGCGGGCAAGGATTGTTGGCGCCCTCGGCGGGCGGGCGGCCGAGCAGCTGGTCTACGGAGTTGTGTCGACCGGAGCCGCCAGCGACTTGCAGCAGGTCACCGCGATCGCTCACGAGATGGTGGTGACGTGGGGCATGAGCCCGAAAATCGGCCCGCTGGCGTTCCGAGAGGATGGCTCAGGCAGCGGGCTCGGCTTGACGCGGCCGTACAGCGAGGCAACCGCGCGGGAGGTCGACATGGAGGTGAAGCGCATCGCCGACGAATGTTTCGCCGACGCGATTCGACTCTTGACTGAGCACCGATCCCAGCTGGAAGACCTGACCCAGGCTCTATTGAAAGACGACTCACTGGGAGAGGAGCAGATCCTCTCCGTCACGGGGCTGCAGCCGGCCGCCTCAGGGAGCGCCCGAGAGGGCTGACCTCCTCGGGCGCCGGCCCCTCTCTATGCAGGGGCCTTGGGCCGTGTCTGTGAATGGCGACTTTGCCGGGGGCCGGGCGTAAACAGTTCCAATGGGGAAAAAGGTGGACTCGCGCCCTCTGGCCGCCAGGCGAGGGTGGCCCCTACAGGCAGACTTTGCGGTGATTGCGTTGCTGGTTCTCTTGGTGGGAGTGGCGGCCGGCGCATTCGTGCACCTGCGGTCGCAGGCAGACGCCAAGATGTCCGCCGTGACGGACGCCAACTTCGCCGCAGCGAGGGCGGCCAAGCAGATCAAATTCGGCTTCGATACGTACGAGGCGGTGACCGCTCCGGTGGCAAGCAGCCCCAGCACCGCGCAAGTCTTCGCCGAACCGACCGGATGCGGCCTTGGCTATGCCCCCATTGCCTCCTTTGACAGCGGGCACATCGATATCGTTCGGCTGGACGGCTCGGTTGTGTGCTCGTCGCTCAAGACGGGCTACGCCAAGACCTACGCAGGCCAGGCCTGGCTGCAGGCGACAAAGTCCGTTGTCGCCGCGCCACTTGTCGACCCGACCAATGGCAACCAGGTTGCGGTTTTCGCCTACCCGATTCCTGGACTGGGATTCGTGGCCTGGTTTGTCGACCTGAAGCCGCTTGGACCCAAGCTCGCGTATGAGTACGGGAGCGGAACCCATCAGCTCGAATTCCTCATCACCAGCGCCGATGGCTCGGCAGTCATCTCACGCTCGCTGGACCCGGCCAGGTGGACCGGAGCAAAGCTTGTCGGTACCCCCTTCGCGAGTGCCAGCGACCCCGTCGACCGGAGCGACGTGGAAGGAAAGGCTCGGTGGTATGCCCTGGCGAACGTCGATGGTGCGGGCTGGAAGGTGTACGTCGGCGCCGACCAGGCAGCCGCCCTAGCCAATGCGGTGGGCCTTCAGAACGAACAGCTCACGATCACCGGTGCCGGTGTCATCGCGGTCCTGATCGCGGTCTTCATCGTCTATCGCCGGGTCGCCAAACCGATCGAGCGGCTGAGCGAGTCGGTGCGGTCTTCTCGCATCCTGGATTCTCCAAGGCCTGTGCCGGTTGGTGGACCTGCTCAGGTGGCGGATCTGGCGCAGGACTTCAACGAGATGATCACGTCGCTGCAGGGCGAATGGGTGGAGCGCGAGAGTGCGCAGCAGAACTACCTGCGCCTCTTCGAGGGCAATCCGCTGCCAACCATGTTTGTCGACCAGCTTACCCACCGGTTCCTCGAGGTCAACGATTCCGCCGCGGGCACCTTTGGCTATTCGAAGGGGGAGTTGGTTGAGCTGAGGAGTGACGATCTCCTCACCTTGACGGAGGAAGAGGCTGCCGCCCTTCAGGCTGCGCGCGCCACCGGCGCGACCAAGAGCATGGTCAGGTTCGGTCCCCTGACCGTGCGCAAGAAAGACGGCACAGTCATGCGAGCGCTCATCACCAGCTACGAGGTCGACTATGGAGGCCGGCCGGCGCAAGTCACGATGGCCGAGGACGTGACCGTGACGGAGAAGCTGGAGCGTCAGCTGAATCAATCCCAGCGTCTTGAAAGCCTTGGCCAGCTCGCAGGCGGAGTCGCTCACGACTTCAACAACCTGCTTGGCGTCATCCTGAATTTCGCCCTGTTCGCGAAGGAGAAGGTCCTGGCGGCAGAGAACGGGACGCCTCGTGCTGACCTGCAGCAGGCGGTCAATGACATGGAACGCGTTGTGCGCGCCGGAGAGAGCGCGGCTCGGCTGACGCATCAGCTCCTCGCTTTTGCCCGACGTGAAGTGATGCGGCCGCAATCGCTCAACGTGAACAACGTGGTGGCGGACCTCGAGGCTCTGGTTGGTCGCACTCTTGGGGAACACATCGACTTCATCACCTCGCCGGGCAAAGACCTGTGGCCGGCTCTGATGGACCCCGGTCAGCTGGAACAGGTGCTGACGAACCTTGCCGTCAACGCCCGAGACGCGATGCCCAAAGGTGGCAAGTTGATCATCGACTGCGAGAACGTCTACGTCGACCAGGCATATGCGGCGGGCCGGTTGAATTTGAAGCCCGGTCGGTACGTCAGGATCCGGGTCACCGACACCGGAACCGGGATGGACACGAAAACGCTGCAGCGCGTTTTCGAGCCCTTTTTCACGACGAAGCCAAAAGGACACGGCACCGGACTTGGACTCGCCACGGTATATGGAATCGTCAACCAGGCGGGCGGCGACATATCGATCTACTCAGAGCTGCGCAAGGGGACCCGAGTGCATGTGCTTCTGCCTGCCGCCGACGAAGCACCCGCGCCGCCCGAACTGCAGACGCTTCAGCCTCGCAAGGTGACCTCAGCAACCATCCTGGTCGTCGAAGACGCTGACGACCTGAGAGAGATCACCGCGCTGATCCTCACGAAGAACGGCTATCAAGTGATCACGGCCGCCAACGGACCGGAGGCGCTTGAAGTGGTCAAGAACCATGGCGGCAAGATCGACCTGCTGCTGACAGATGTCGTGATGCCAATCATGCAGGGTCCAGAGCTCGTGGATCGAATCGCCGCGTCCCATCCAGAGATGCGCGTCCTGTACATGTCTGGCTATGCGCAGCCCATGCTGGGCGACAGCGGCACCCTCGAGGAGGGTGTTCTTCTGATCGAGAAGCCCTTCACCGAGCCTGTCTTGCTCGACAGGGTCGAGCATGCGCTCCACGTCGGACGCGTGGTTGTTGCGCCCGTTTGAACCGAGAGCTCGGAAATCGATCGCCGCCCGCTATCATGCCTCGATCGCAACCACCGCCCGAACCGATCTGTCCGGACGCCCGATCGCGCTCGCCGGATTCATGGGGGTCGGCAAGACGACCATCGGCCGTCTGCTCGCCGAGCGCCTCGCCAGGCCGTTCTATGACACGGACGGCTACGTTGAAGCCGCAACAGGCCGCAGCGTCGAGGATTTTTTCCTGAAGCAGCAAGAGCCCGAGTTCCGGCAGCGAGAAGCCGACGCCGTCAATGACCTTGTGGCGAAAGGCGCTGTAGTGATCGCCCTGGGCGGCGGCGCCCTGTTGAATGAGAGATCGCGATCGCTGCTGCACGAGCGATCGATGCTCGTGCATCTTCACGTGCCGTGGAATGAGCTGCGCCAGCGCGTCCCATCGCTAATGGCGACGCGCCCGCTCATGCGCAACAGAACGATCGATGAAATCCATCAGCTCTATCTCGACCGGCAGGCGACGTATCGGTCGGCGGCGCTGCGCATCGATATCGGGCACCGCAGCCCTGCGGAGGCTGCAGCCGAAATTCTGCTTGTGGTTCGCTAAGCGAACTCAGCCGGCACTGGCTTGCCTGCGAAGTGGCAGGCTGCCAGGTGGTCGTGGGGTTCCCCCGCCTGCGCCTTCAGCGCCGGCTCCTGCTCGGCGCAAATGTCCTGCGCCAGCGGACACCGCGTGCGGAATCGGCATCCCGACGGCGGGTTGATCGGGCTCGGCACGTCTCCCCGCAGCACGATCCTCTGCCGCCGCTGGCCCGGAAGGAGCTGGGGAATTGCGGACAGGAGAGCCTGGGTGTAAGGGTGAAGCGGCCTTCGGTATAGCTCACCGGCGTCAGCGATCTCGATGATCTTGCCGAGGTACATCACGGCGATCCGATCGCTTATGTAGCCGACGACCGCGAGATTGTGGGCGATGAAGATGTAGGTGAGCTGGAGGTCTCTTTTGAGCTCCACAAGAAGGTTGAGCACCTGTGACTGAATCGACACGTCCAGCGCGGAGACAGGCTCGTCCGCGACGACCAGCCTGGGCTTGATGACCAGGGCGCGGGCGATGCCGATGCGCTGGCGCTGCCCGCCGGAGAACTCGTGCGGATAACGTGACGCCGCTTCGGGGCGGAGACCAACGAGCTCGAGCATCTCGCTGACGCGCCGGTCGCCTTCCCGACCCCCGGCCAGGCCGTGTGTCTTCAACCCTTCGCCGATGATGTCGCGTACTCGCATCCGCGGATCGAGCGAACCCACCGGGTCTTGAAAGACGATCTGCATTTCGCGGCGGGTGCTTTTCAAGTCGCCGCCGCGCAGACGGGTGATATCACGGCCATCGAACGTGATCTCGCCGGCCGTCGGCTCCAGCAGGCGGAGCAACGTGCGCCCGAGCGTCGACTTTCCGCACCCGGACTCACCGACGAGCCCGACGGTCTGACCGGGGAGTACCTCGATGTCGACGCCGTCTACCGCCCGGACGTGGCCGGAGATGCGCTGGAGCACCCCGCGCCGGATGGGGAAGTGCTTCACCACGCCGCGCGCCCGCATGAGCGGTTCGAGTTGACTGATTCTCTTGCTCACCGCGGCGCCACGCCCGCCGAAGCTCGAGCGCCGTTTTCACACAGCCAGCAGGCCGCCCGCTGCACGCCGGCCTCCATCAGCGGCGGATCGTCGTGGAGGCAGCGGTCGAAGGTGTAGTCGCAGCGTGCCGCGAAGCGGCATCCACGGGGCCAGGCGAGCGGGCTCGGCACCATCCCTCGGATCACCTTCAGCGGCTGCGCCTGCGTGGCGCCAAGCGCTGGGATGGAGTGCAGGAGCGCTTCGGTGTATGGGTGCTGCGGGCTTCGAAACACCGCGCCGGCGCTTCCACGCTCGACGACCCGCCCTGCGTACATCACCGCCACGTCGTCGCACATCTCCGCCACCACGCCCAGGTCGTGCGTGATGAGCATGATCGCCATCCCGAGCCGCTCGCGCAGCTCCCGCATCAGCTCGAGGATCTGGGCCTGAATGGTCACGTCAAGCGCGGTGGTCGGCTCGTCCGCGATGAGAAGCTTGGGCTCGTTCGCGAGCGCCATCGCGATCATGACCCGCTGCCGCATCCCGCCGGACAGCTGGTGCGGGTAGTCGCCGAAGCGCCGCTGGGGCGAAGGTATGCCGACCAGGCTCAGCATCTCGAGGGCACGCTCTTTGGCCGCCGCTGTGCCCAGGGGGCGGTGCAGCCTCACCGCCTCCGCGATCTGGTCCCCGATCGTGAACACGGGGTTGAGCGAAGTCATGGGCTCCTGGAAGATCATCGAGATCTCATTGCCTCTGAGCTCTCGCAGCTCTTCCTCGTCGAGCTGGACGAGGTCGCGCCCTCCGAACCGGATCCGGCTGCCGGGCTCGATCCTGCCTGGAGGATCGATGAGCCCCATGATCGAGAGAGCGGTCACGCTCTTTCCGGAGCCCGACTCCCCGACCACACCCAGCGTGCGGCCCGCGCTCACGTCGAGGTCAACTCCGTCCACTGCGCGCACCAGGCCCGCCCCAGTGTGAAAGTGGGTGCGCAGATTCTCGACGACGAGATCGGCCATTGCCCCAGAGCCTATACTCGATTCAAATTCTGGGGAGGCGGATCCATATGAGCAAAAGGTTCCTGGCCCTGCTCTCTGTATTGCTGGTCCTTTCCGCGTGCGGCGGAGGTACGACCGGCGGCACCAAACAGGGTGACAAGCTCACCATCGCCATCGGACCCGACCCTGACACGCTGGACCCGATGCGGCAGACGACGACGACGGTTCAGAACATCGTCTCGATGGTCGTCGAGACATTCGTCTTCGTCGACCCGGAAGGCAAGTACAAGCCACTCCTCGCCACTTCGTGGCAGACGGCTGCCGATGGGATGAGCTGGACGTTCACCCTCCGCTCAGGCGTCAAGTTCAGTGACGGCACTCCCTTCACCGCAGCTGCCGCGAAGGCGAACTTCGACCGTATCCTCAACCCGGCCAGCACGTGTCCTCTGTGTGGTGCGTTCCGCGGCGTGAACTCGATTGACGCGGTCGACGATACCCACCTCAAGCTGAACCTGAAGCAGCCAATCGCTTCGCTGCTGGGCCTGATGACCGAGGTCACTTTCGGCTTCCTGTCGCCGAACTCGATCGCCAAGGGCACCGATAACTTCAAGGACCAGGAAAAGCCGGTCGGCACCGGCCCCTACCTGCTCACCGATCGGGTCAAGGGCGACCACGTCACGCTTACCCGCAACGATCAGTACTGGGGCGCGAAGCCCAGCTACAAGACGCAGATGTTCAAGATCGTGCCCGAGGCCGCCAGCCGCGAGGCGCTCGTCCGCTCCGGACAGGCCGATGTGATTCTCCTGCCGCCTGCTTCTGACATTCCTGCCCTTCAACAGGACAAGACGCTGAAGGTGATCCTGGCGCCGGGCGACAGGACGATCTTCCTGGCGTTCAACCAATCCCCGAAGGGGAATCCCCTGCTCCAGAAAGCGGAGGTGCGCCGGGCTCTCAACTACGCGGTGAACAAGGAGCTGATCGTCAAGAGCGTCCTCTTCGGGGCGGCAAGCCCGATGGACGCGCCGATGGCTTCTAGCCTCTTCGGCTACTGCAAGACCGGCTCGTACGCGTACGACGTCAACAAGGCCAAGCAGATGCTCGCCGCTGCCGGCGCAAGCAACCTCTCCATCAAGTTCGTCGCCCCGACAGGCCGCTACATCCAGGACTTCCAGGCCGCGCAGGCGGTCGCCAACGATCTCTCGGCGGCCGGCGTCAAGGTCGACGGCCCCAAAACCATGGACTGGCCGAGCTACCTCGGCGTCATCAACGTAGCGCCGGCCGACTCTACGGTCGACCTGCATCTGCTTGGTTGGGCGCCGGGCTTCCTCGATGCGTCCCAAGCGATGACCCAGTTCCAGTCGAGCCAGTGGCCGAAAGCCGGGCTGGCCACGTCTTACTACAAGAATCCGGAGGTCGACTCGCTGCTGGCCAAGGCGAACTCCGAGTCCGACCCTGCAGCTCGCCAGAAGGACTACTGCTCCGCGTCCAATCTGATCTGGCAGGACGCGCCGTGGCTCTTCCTGTGGGTGCAGCGCTTCCCGATGGTCACCACCGCCAAGGTCACCGGCGTCCAGGCGATTCCAAACGAGTCCTTCTATACCGTGTACGCCTCCCCGGCATAACGAGATGAGCGGCCGGCTCCAACGCCGGTGATCACGTACATCGCGCGCCGCGTCCTCTCGGGCGTTCCCACCTTGTGGGGGGTGGCCACTGTCGTCTTTGTCATGGCGCGGTTGCTCCCGGGCGACCCTGCACGTGTCATCGCTGGAGTGCTGGCGTCGCCGGAAGATGTGGAGCGCATCCGGCAGCAGATGGGCCTCGACAAGCCACTCTGGGTTCAATACGGAAATTTCCTGGGCTCGCTGCTCCGGCTCAATCTCGGCACCTCCGCCCACACCAACGCGCCGGTGATCGAAGAGATCGGGAGCCGGCTCCCCTACACGATCGAGCTGGCTGTGGTCGCTCTCGTGCTTGCAGTCACGATTGGCGTGCTCGCCGGGGTTGCGGCTGCCCTCCGCCGCAACACGATGCTCGACCTCCTCATCTCCAGCTTTTCCGTGTTCGGGGTGTCGATGCCCGTGTACTGGCTCGGCCTGATGATGATCATCGTCTTCGCCATCTATCTCCATCTCCTCCCGGCCGCGGGCGCCGATGAACCGACCTCGATAGTGATGCCGGCGGTGACGCTGGCGCTCTTCTCGCTTGGCTTGATCGCGCGCATGACGCGGTCATCGATGCTGGAGGTGCTCGGCCAGGACTATGTCCGCACCGCCCGAGCCAAGGGAGCGCCGCTCCGCTCGGTGGTCTTCCGGCACGCGCTCCGCAATGCCCTCCTTCCGATCATGACGGTGATCGGCCTGCAGTTCGGCGCGCTGCTGGGCGGCGCGGTGGTGACGGAGACGGTCTTCGCCTGGCCGGGGGTTGGCCGGCTCCTGATCGACTCGATCTTCTTTCGCGACTACCCCGTCGTGCAGGGCCTCGTGCTGATGTTCGGTACGACCTTCGTCGTCGTCAACCTTCTCGTCGACCTTCTGTACGCCTATGTCGATCCCCGCATTCACTACACCTGAGGCGCTGGGGGCCCCGGCCCTCGCGCCAGAGATTGCGTCGAGCGTCCGGCCCACCGCGGCCTGGCGCCGGCTGGTCACGCATCGCAGCGCCGTGGTGGGGTTGGCGGTGATGGCGGTCTACGCCGTGGCCGCAATTTTCGGGCCGATGGTCTTTCCGTTCAATCCCGGGCAGAGCCACCTCATCGACGTCTTCCTGCCCCCCGGCCAGCAGGGCCATCTGCTGGGGACAGACAACCTTGGCCGGGACGAGATCCTGATGCTGGTCTACGGGTCGCGCTACACGTTGGGTCTGGGCCTCATGGCCGTCGCCCTCGGTCTTGTCGTGGGCGTCCCACTCGGGGCCATCTCCGGCTATTTCGGCGGTTGGGTCGACATCGTGATCCAGCGCCTGACCGACATCCTTCTCGCCTTTCCTCCGATCGTCCTCGCCCTGGGCCTGATCGCAGGCCTGGGAGTTGGGCTGGGCAACGTGGTGATCGCGGTCGGGCTCAGCTCGGTGCCTTCTTTCATCCGGCTCGTCCGCGCCGACTCGCTGCGCCTGAGGGAGATGCCGTTCGTCGAGGCGGCGGTGGCCCTGGGCGTATCGCCGTGGCTGGTCCTGGTCCGGCACGTGATCCCCAACGCGCTGGCGCCTGTCATCGTGCAAGCGACGTTGTCGATGGGCTTCGCGATCCTGCTCGCCGCCAGCCTCGGCTTTTTCGGCCTGGGCGTCCAGTTCCCTACACCCGAGTGGGGCCAGATGCTCGGCGAGGCGCGCAACTACATCTTCTCGGACGCCAACCTGGCCACCATCCCGGGGCTCGCCATCTTCGCCGCCGTGCTTGCCTTCAACCTCGTCGGCGACGGCTTGCGCGACGCCCTTGACCCTCGCCTGAGCTAGGGAAATGGGAAGGGTTCGGAATATCGCACCGTTGGCGCCAACGAGGAGGAATCGGCGCGATGGAAACGCACCGTTGGCGCCAACGAGGCGGAATCGAACTCTTTCAAAAAGGATGGGCTGAGGTGGGAAGGGTCGCTTACATCAAGCCAGGAACGTCGCAGGCAGTCGACGGCCTGTACAAAGAGATCGCGGGCATGGGCCGGCCCGTGCTCAACCTCTACCGGGCGCTGGCGAACCAGCCACCGGCGCTGGCGGCGTTCCTGGAGATGTCGCGTTATGTGCGAGCAGGGTCGAGCCTCGACACGGGGCTGCGCGAGCTCGCGATCCTGGCCACCGCGCACGAGCTGGGCCAGGCCTACGAGGTGAGTCACCACACGGAGGCGGCGGCGCGGGTGGGAGTTCCCCTGGAGAAGGTGGCGGCGGTCGCGCCAGGCGGCTCGCTCGACGCGCTGACGCCGGCCGAGCGATGCGCGGTGGAGTTCGCCCGGCAGGTGGCGTTCACGCGTTCATGCGATGACGCGATGTTCAAACGCCTGCAGAGCCTTTTCTCGACGGAGCAGATCGTGGACCTGGTGCTGACGACTGGTTGGTATCACCTGTGCGCCGTCATCCTCGGCTCACTGCAGGTGGAGCTGGAGTAGGTCAGACAGTGGGCTCGAAGCGCACGCCTGACGCCAGACGTGCCGAATCGAGCGCCCGGAAGCGCACGCCTGACGCCACACGTGCGGAATCCCTTCTTTGATACTTGCGCTAATACGCAATCCGTAGTACTGTTCAAACCGCACATGGAGAAGGGAAACGGAAGTCCGATCGACACGAGCCAGCTCCTCAAGGGCGTGCTGGACCTTGCGGTCCTGGCTGTGCTCGCGGAACAGGACAGTTACGGCTATGACGTTCTGCGCCGGCTGCGTGACAGCGGGCTCGACGGAGTGGGGGACGCTTCGGTGTATGGAACGCTTCGCCGGCTGTACCAGGCCGGCGCCCTCAAGTCGTACGTCGTCCCCTCTGACGAGGGACCTCACCGCAAGTACTACGGACTCAATGATCGCGGCCGCAGCGCGCTCGACCAATCCGCGAAGACGTGGGGCTCTTTCACCAGGGCCCTCGATCAACTGCTCAACGGGAGGAGCACCGGGAATGCCAGATAGCAAACAAGCAATCGATGTCGCCGGCTATGCCGCCGCTGTGCGGGCCGCGCTCACCCCTCTTCCTGAAGCGGAACGCGAGAGCCTGCTCGAGGACCTCGAGGACCATCTGGCCGAGGTCGCGAGCGAGTCGGACGTTCCTTTGCAAGAACGCCTCGGTAAGCCCGAGGACTACGCCGCCGAGCTCAGGTTGGCGTACGCCGGCCCCGGGGCGACTACGACGCGCCGGAGGCTATTGCGTGACACGGTGAGGTCGCTGATCTCATCAATGAGCGGCACCAAGACATATCGCGAAGTGCGCGCGATACTTCCCGACCTGCGCCCGGGCTGGTGGGTCTTGCGCGCGTACCTGGCCGTCCTGGTTCTCGCATTTCTAGTCAGAGATGGGCACAACCTCAGACCGGTCCCCAATCCGTTCTCCAGCTTTGGATTGCTGCAGATCCTGGCCACTGCGGCAGCCATCGTCGTCTCAGTGCGTCTCGGCCGGCGCGGCGCACCGGCGCGCATTGGCGTGCGTTGGGCCGCGTTGGCGGTGAATGTCGCGATCGCGCTCCTGACGGTGCCGGTCTTGGCCAGCATGAGCACAAGCCATCCTTACGCGGACTCGATCATCTATTCATCCGACCCGTACTCTTCGGCGGTTGCGGCCGGCTACTACTATCCAGGCTTCACCAACATCTATCCCTACACGAAGGACGGAAAGCCGCTGAAAGACGTGCTCCTCTACGACCAGAACGGGAAGCCGCTGATGCCGGCCAAGTCTGGTGTCATGACGGACTATCCCATCGGCGCCGACGGCCAGCCAATTCCCAACTCGTACCCGCTAAACCAACGACATCCGAATGGAGATCCCATCCTTCCGCCGCGGGTCGCGCTGCCTCCAACGAGCGCCCCCGCTGCCAGCCCAGCGCCGACACCGACGCCCTGAGCCTCTAAAGCCCCGGTTTTACAGGGGCATCGCGCCCCAAGACTCGAAGGCGCGAAACCGTATCAAAACGCGTACAAATCACGTGGCATGGGAGAGACCCTATCTATCCTCGTGGTCGAGGACAACGAGGACAACCAGCAGATCGCCCAGATCATCCTTGAAAGGGAGGGGTATCGGGTCGACCTTGCCGCCACGTCGGCCGAGGTGCGACAACGGATAAGTGCGCACCGTCCAGATCTCATCCTGATGGACGTCCATCTCGGTTTGGAAGACGGTCTCGACGTCGCTCGCGGGCTCAAGGCCGACCCGGCTACCGCGGCCATTCCGATTGTCGCCCTGACGGCCCTGGCAGCGAGCGATGATCTGACCGCGGCGGGTTGTGCCGGCTCCATCTCAAAACCGATCGACACCAGGATCTTTCCCGCGCAAGTTCGAGGCTATCTTTGCCTCGATCGCCACGTGAATCGATCTTGAACGCCGTTCTCACCTTCATGCGGAACGCCGACGCGATTGCATTTGCCCTCCTCGGGGTCGTGACCGCCGTGAGCTGGGTGAGACGCCGGGATCGCTCGCTGGGATTCCTCGCCCTGGCCATCGTGCTGCTGTCGCTGGTCACTCTGCTCGGCCGCATCCCGGCCCAATACACACCACCCTTCCTCCCTCAGATCAGCCTCATCCTCTTCATGGGCTCCGGCTACGCGCTGCTCCGTTTCCGGGGCTCGTTGATCCCTCTGCAGCCAAAATGGCATGCTGTCGCGCTCGTCGCGATCGTGGCTGGCACAGGTGCCTACTTCGCGGCGCAGGGCCTGGTCGAGGCCAGGGTCGTGCCCGCCAGCCTGCTGTCCGGAGCCGCGATCGTCCTGATCCTCGCCTGGGCGGCAACGATTCTCGAGCCGATCGTTCGCTTCTGGCTTGTCGCCCGCCACCTGCCCGCGGTCCAGGCGTGGCGCCTGCGATCGCTGAGCTTCGGCTTCGGCGGGCTCGTGGCCATCCTCCTCATTGCACTTGGATCCCTCGCATTCAAGTCGAGCCCGTTTCTCCAGCTGCTGATCCAGGTGTCTGTTCTGCTCATCGTGCCGCTGCTCTATGTGAGCTTTTCGCCGCCTGCATGGCTCCGGCGCCAGTGGCGCTCCTCAGAGGAGGAAGGCTTGAGGATTTTCATGCAGGACACGCTGCTGCTCGGCGAGGACCCGGTCAAGATGGCCGACCAGGCCCTCGAATGGGCGATGCGGCTGGTCGGCGGCGCTGCCGCGATCGTGTTCGACGGCGCGGGTGCGCGAGTCGCGTCGCGGGGCCTTGACACCAGTCAGCTCATCAACCTTGGCCGGCGCCTTCCCCAGTTGAACGTAGGTCTGAACCGGCTCGCCATCGGTGGGGTCGAAAGGACGCTGTTCGTGCTTCCGATCGCTGGGGCCGGGCGGGACGGACACCTCGTCGTGCTCGCGGGCCCGTTCACGCCTAACTTTGGGGGGGACGAGCTGAGCCGGGTGCAGCAATTCATGACTGCTTTTTCCGCCGCCGTGGACAGGGCGAGGCTGCTCGAGGAGGTCAAAGCGGCCAACGCCGAGCTTGTCGAGGCAAACCGTCACAAGACCGTCTTCCTGGCCAACATGAGCCACGAGCTGCGCACCCCGTTGAATTCGATTCTTGGCTTTTCCGAGATGCTGATCGATGCCGCTAACGGCCAGTTCCCGGAGGCAACCAGGCAGCGATTCCTCGAGCAAATCCATTCGAGCGGCCAGCACCTCCTCGGCCTCATCAATGACATCCTCGACCTCTCCAAGGTCGAAGCGGGGCAGATGGAGCTGCGGCTGAGCAAGGTCTCTGTAGCCGACATCGCCAGCCAGGTCGTGGGCACCGCCGAGCCGCTTGCCGCCCACAAGCACATCAAGATGGAGCTCGAGACTGGGAGCGCCGGTCAAATCGTTGCCGACGAAGGCAAGTTGAAACAGATGATCCTGAACCTGGTCTCCAACGCCATCAAGTTCACACCCGACGGCGGGACCGTGACCATCGCAGCGGCGCAGGTGGTCGATCGTGTGCTGATCAGCGTTGCCGATAGCGGGATCGGGATCGCTGAAAAGGACATCAAACGCATTTTCACGGAGTTTCAGCAGGTCGATTCGGGAGCCAATCGCACGCAGCAGGGCACCGGGTTAGGACTCGCGCTGACCCGCAGCTTCGCGGCCCTGCATGGGGGCGTGATTCGCGTGGAAAGCGAGCTCGGCAAAGGAAGCCGGTTCACGATCGACCTTCCAGTCGATCCGCACTCCCGTCTCGTGCCCCGCGCCCCGGATGGAGGCATTACGGAGGTTGCCGGCGACGCTTCTCTCCCACTGGTGCTCATCGTCGAGGACGACCCGGCCTCAGGCGAGCTGCTGGCGCGCCAGATCGCGCGAGCGGGTTTCCGCACGAAGATCGCTCGCACCGGCTTGGAGGCGCTGGCCAAGGTTCAAGAGCTCAAGCCAGACGCCATCACCATCGACGTCCTGTTGCCTGACATCGATGGCTGGGAGATCCTCAAGCGTCTCAAAGGCAATCACGCGACCAGCGGCATACCGACCATCCTGATCACCGTCGTGGACAACCGCGAGCTTGGGGAGGCTTTGGGGGCCAACGACTACTTCGTCAAACCTGTCGATGCAAGAGAGCTTGTCAAACGGCTCGGCACCTTTAACTTCAAGAACAAGGTCGGAAGCCGGCAGACGCGCATCCTGGTGGTCGATGACGAAGCCGCCAATCGCGACTGGCTGAAGCATGTGTTGGAGCCGGCCGGGTTCAAGGTAATCCTCGCCAACGGCGGTCGAGTGGGCATCGAGCTCGCCCGATCGCGGAAGCCGGATCTCGTGATGCTGGATCTAGTCATGCCGGACCTCGACGGCTTCGACGTTGTCGAGGCTCTCGGCAAGGACGAGGCGACAAAAGCAATCCCCATCATGGTTCTCACCGCCAAAGATCTGACCGAAGCCGATGTCGGGCAGCTCAGCGGCCATGTGGCGACCATCGTCGAGCGCGGATCGATCGGAGACGTCGATCTGCTCGCCAAGCTGGTGGCGGCCTTGAACAAACCGCCTGTTGTCGCGTGAAGTCGTCCGCGCTGATCCTGGTCGTTGACGACAACGAGGCCGGCATGTTCCTCGCGTGCTCGGTCCTCCAACGCGAGGGGTTCCAGGTCGATTCGGCCGGCCGATCCGACGAGGTTCTTCAGTGCTTGAGCGTACATACTCCCGACCTGATCCTCATGGACGTGCAGCTGCCCGGACAGGACGGACTAGCACTTACACGCCAGCTCAAAGCAGACCCTTCAACCGCCGGAATCCCCATCGTGGCGCTCACCGCTCACGCGATGGCGGGCGACCACGAAGCAGCCTTAGCCGCCGGCTGCAGCGGATACATCTCCAAGCCGATCAATACTCGGACCCTTGGTGACCAGGTCCGCGAATTCCTGATGGACGCCGCGCGCCCTGTTTCAGCCGACTAGGCGAAACGCTTCACGAAAGCGAGGGCCTTGTCGGCGACCTCGCGCCAGCCGCTATCGATGACCAGCGAGTGTCCGCGGTTGGGCATCTTCACGATTTCGGTCACGCCCTGGTTGCGCTTCTGCTTCGCAAATGACGCGTTGGCGATTGCCCACGGCACGGTGTTGTCCTTGTCACCGTCGATGATCAGAAGCGGCCCGCGGTTGGGGTTCGTCGTGTCGACCTTGTCCTCTGTCCCGGGGTTGACGTTGGCGAACGCCGCCTGAAACAGCGGCATTCCGGGGCCCGCCACATGGAAGGTCTTGTACAGCTCCCTGGCCTCGTCCTCGCTGACGGCGTTGGCGAAAGCGAAGCGAAACTGCTCGAAGGTCAGCGCGACCGCGCGGCCGCGATTGGCCGGGTTGCTGAGCACGGGAAATCCAGCCTTCAGCACTGAGTACGGCAGCGGCAGCACGCCGCGAAATGGCGCCGGGTCGATGGCCACCGAGGCTGCCGACAGGCCGCGCCCGGCCAATATCTGTGTAAACAACCCCCCGAACGAGTGGCCGATCACCGCCGGCTTCTTTTTCAGCTTGCCGATCACGCCGGCAAGATGGTCGGCCACCTGGCCGATGGACTTGCGAGCGAACTCCTCGGGGTGTGCTTGGGCCTCCGCGACTGTCGCCGGATCATCCGGCCATCCCGGCTGGACCGGCGCAAAGCCCGCCTGCTCGAAAACCGTGGCCCAGCGATCCCAGCTGCTCGGCAGCAACCAGAGGCCGTGAATGAAAACGACCGGAGTCCGGCCAGAGCCGTTAGCTTTTTCGACCTGGTCGGCGGTGGCGGTAGCTGCCGAAGTAGCCATCTCGTTCCTCCCTCCCCGTGGACACGACCGGTGCCTTTCGGCAAAGTATTACAGAGGCGCGATTGACAAACTGGACGACGGTCTATTGGGGCCCTGTCGTGGAAGCTGATGTGGTTCTGGCCGCGCTCAGGTCGGCGGGCTTACCGGCTGAGCTCGTCTACCAATCAACTGTTGCCGGCGCCCCGCTTGGTCCCGGACCGATGGACAGCCGGGTCGTCGTTCCTGACCACTACGCCCGGGCGGCGGCCGCAATCATCGCCCAAGCCGACCACAAGCAAAAGCAGCTCGGCGCGAGAAGAACTTCCCGACCTACCATGAAGGTGCTCCTGGCGCGCGTCATTGCGGTCCTGTTTCTGGCCGGCATCCTCTGGACGGTGGCGAACATCATGTTTCCGGGCCTGTCCCCATTCATGGCCCGGCCCTTTCAGTCCTCAGGGCCAGAGCTGGATCACCTTGCCCGGGGAGGAATGCAACGGCCAGGGCCCAGGCTGACTCAGCCGGTGGTGGTCAAGTTCAGTTGGCTCAAGCCCAGCCTGCGTATAGGCATCCAGCCTCGCTCCGACCGGGCAATCGACCCGGATCACCTGGACCTTCACGACCTGATCGAACGTCAGGATCGTGTAGGCCGGCCGTGCGTCGGCGTCGTTGGAACCGGAGATGGCGCCGGCGCTGAGCAGAACGCAGTCTCCGACCCGACGGTGATACGCCGAGTGGATGTGGCCGTACGCCAGCACTCCGGCTGATGCCTCGGTCACCATCCGCAGCGCCGCTTCCTCGCTTGCATCGGGAAGCACCACCTCCTCGGTGCTCCAGGGCGTTGCGTGGACGACGACCAGCGGTCCATTCGGCGCCCACGGGCGGCGCAGCTCCATGGGCAAAGCGGCAAGGCGCGCGACGCGCTCTTTGCCGAGACGCGCGACGCACCAGCGTCCACGCTCGATCAGGTCCGCCGGGGCATCGGATCCAAAGTCGCGTCCGGCCGCCAGTTCGACCAGGAAGTCGTCGCTGTTGCCGCGAGCGATCGGCCAGCCCTTGGCGACGAGCATGTCCACGACCTCGGCCGGCTGCGGCCCACCTTGTGCAAGGTCGCCCGCCACGAGCACCTCATCGAGCCCGCGGGCCTCGAGGTCGGCCACCACCGCGCGCAGCGCCACGAGGTCTCCGTGCGGATCGGAGATGACAGCGACTTGCACCCGCCAACGCTACAACGCGTTCGATCACGATCGCATCGCATACGCGGAAGCAAGGACGATCAGGTACCCGAGCGCTTCATCACCTTGCACACGCACGGCTTCGACGTCTCGTTCGCAGATTCGGTTTTGTCAGGCAAGTCAGACCGCCGCTGTTTTGGTTTGCGTTCGCGTAGCGGCGATCCGGGCGGCGACGAAGCCGGCGTCTCGATCCACCCCGTCGATGAGTGCCGAGTTCGCTCCAAACTGGAACGGCAGCCCGACGAAGTAAAGCCCCTCTTGCGAGGCCACCACGCCACGCTCATGCGCGGGGATATGGCCGCTGGCCGCCGCCGGCAATTTGATCCAGCTGTAGTCGTGCTTGAAGCCCGTGCACCAGACCACGTTCCGCACGTCAAGCCTGCGGCCATCTGCCAGGCGGGGCATGCGCGACTCCACCCCTTCAACCCTCGGCACTCGCGTGATGCCGGCCGTGGCGAAATCCTTCTCGCGAAGGCGGACCAGAGGTGTCCCTCTGGTCCGTGCCATCGCCGCCATGTTCCGGCCCATCCTCGTCTTCAGGGTGAGCAGCTTGTTGACAGTCCACCACAGAGGACGCGAATAAAAGGCCGGCGAGAATTCACCCGTTGGGCGGCCCGCCAGCCAGACCTTGTGGTTCTTGGCAGCGTCCATCGCGATCTCAGCGCCAGAGTTCCCGGCGCCGACGACGAGAACGTCGCCTTCTTGCAGCTGCGATGGGTCGCGGTACTCGGCGGAATGCAGCTGCACGATGTCGGGGTCGAGACCGGACGCGAAGTCAGGACGCCTCGGGGTTGGATGGCCGCCGGTCGCCACAATGACCTGGTCAGCCTCAAACCGTCGATCGCCGGCGGTCAAAACGTAGCGGTCTCCTTCCTGGCTCAGTGAGTCGACATGGATGCCGTTCCGGACGGGCAGCTTGTGCTGCTCGACGTATCTCTCGAGGTAATCGGCCAACTCATCTTTCGTCGGCAGCGCGCCGGGCGGTGCCGGGAACGGCATGCCGGGGAGTCCGTCCAGCCTGGCCGGAGTAAACAGACGCAGAGAATTCCAGCGCTTGCGCCACGCCTCGCCGACGCGCGGGTAAGCGTCGAGAATGACGAAATCGATGTTGCGCTTCGCCAGGTGAAAGCCGGCGGCGAGACCCGCCTGGCCTCCGCCGACGACCACGACATCGAAGCGCTGGGAGGGCTCTATCACCCGCTCGGGCTCATTTTGCGCCCCCGAATCGGAACTAGCTGGTCACGTCCCTTGTGCGGGTCAGCCACGCGGAGATTGTCGTGAAGGCGATCACGTAGAGCAAGAGCATCACCACCGCGTGGGTGGCGTCGGCATACGGCACCGGTTGTGACTCAAGGCCCCGGAACCTGACCTGCCCAAACGACTGGGAAAGGTATGAGCTGTTGGCAATTGGAAACCACTGCTGGATCGGCTTCACAACGCTGCCTCCGAGCCCAGCGAGGAGGCCAAAAATCAGGAGCTCGATCACGAGCGCATAGGCGAGACCGAGCCCGATCGCCAGCGCGGACTGGCGGAATGCGGTGGCAAGCGCAAAACCGAAGACAGCCCAGAAGGAAAAGATGAGGAAGGCGGCGCCGATCGCCTTCACTATCACGTCGGCGGCGGGAAAGCTCGAAGTCTTGCCGTCCAGGTGCGCGACGATCCAGCTGCAGGCCGCGTCCACAGCGAAAAGACCGAGGACGATGACCAGCACGACCACGAACATGGCGAGGAGCTTGCCGAACAGCATCGTCAGACGGCCATAACGCTGCGTGTAAAGCGTCTTGATGGTGCCCCATCCGTACTCGCTGCCCTGCAGCAGCACGCCGACGATGAGGGCGAACACGCCGCCCAGGACGCCCCACTGGCTCATCGTCTCTTTGACGAAGTTCTCCGGGTACAGCGCAATTTTGAAGTCCGACAGCGTCGTGCCGGGGGGCAATCCCTGTGAGCTGTTCGGCGGGGGGTGCGTGTAGATCAGGTACGTGATTGCATAACCGATGAGGATGGCCAGCCCCAGGAAAAGGCCCACCAGGACCCAGATCCCGGGCCGTCGTACGGCCTTGAACAGCTCTCCCCGAAACGCCGCGACCATCAGAGTCCGCCCTCGGTCCCGGTCAGCTCCATGAAGATGTCCTCCAGTGAGCGCTCGTCCATGTGAAGCTCGGTGACGGCGACCCCGGCCTGCACCAGGTGTTGGTTGATGTCCGCGGTTCGCTGCGCGGCGACCTTGAGACTGAATGAACCGTCGCCAAGCGCGGTGACGTTCTCGGCGCCGGCGTCTCTTACAAGGACCGTTTGTGCAAGGTCCGCAGGAGTCCCTCGCACAGTGAGCGTCGCGGCGCCGCGAAGCTCGTCGATGGTCCCTTCGGCGACGATCTTTCCCTTCTTGATCACCCCGATTCGCGTGCACATCAGCTCGACCTCGCCCAGGAGATGGCTCGAGATCAGCACCGTCCGCTGACCCTTGCCGAGCTCGATGATCAGATTCCGGACGTCGGCCATGCCCTGGGGGTCAAGACCGTTGGTCGGCTCGTCGAGGATCAGGAGGTCGGGCTCCTTGAGGAGCGCCGCCGCAATCCCCAGCCGCTGCTTCATGCCCATCGAGTAGGTCGAGAACTTGTGTCGGGCGCGAGGCGTGAGCTCGACCTGCTCGAGAGTCGCGTCCACACGAGTCATCGGAACACCGCAGTACATGGCGAGGAGGCGGAGGTTGTCGCGGCCGGACATATAAGGATAGAAAGCGGGAGTTTCCACGATCGCGCCGACCTTGACCAGAGAGGCCGGCGTTCCGGGCGCCGCGCCCATGACTCTGGCGGTCCCGCCGGTCGGCCGGATGAGTCCCAGAAGCATCCTGAGCGTCGTGGTCTTGCCCGCGCCGTTGGGTCCAAGGAAGCCGTAGACCTCGCCGCGGTACACATCAAGGTCGAGCCTGTCGACGGCAGTGATGGTTTTGCCATAGACCTTGGTGAGTCCCTGCGTCTCGACGACTTTGTCTCCAAGCACGGCGGCAGCCGGCCGGCGGCGCACAGCCGTATCGATCACCGCGGCATTATCCGCTGCCAGACTAAGCACATGTTTGCGAGCTCCAACTACCCGCCCGACCAGGAGGCTGCGGACCGGTTTGTGGCCGAGATGCGGCACGGGACGCTGATCGCTTGCCCCGCCGAGGGTTACCCGCAGGTGAGCATCCTGCCGTTTGTCAAGACCGGAGACGTGATCGAGCTCCACTGCGTCCAGGCGGATCCGACCTTCGACGCCGTGCGGGCAAACCCGCGTGTCACGTTCTTCGTCTCGGACTTTCTGGCGTGGTCGCCACACAGCTGGGTCAGCGATCAGGACGCCGGTCGCGCGACTCTTCACTTCCGTGCCGTCGCATTCGAGTGCGACGTCGTGAAAGTCTCGACCGACCCCAAAGACGTGGCCGGAGCCCTGAGCAGACTGCTCGCCGCTTATGAGCCGGATGCCTCGTACGAGCCGGTCAAGATGGGCGAGTTCTACGGCGCGCGCCTGCAGCGCCTCGCCACGATGCAGCTGCGAATCGTGCGCCGCCACGTCAAGTTCAAGACCGGACCGGCGGGCGGCGCCGAGACGAAAAGAAAGGTCGCCGGGCGGCTCCGCGAGCGCGGCCAACCGGGCGACAGCCGGGCGGCCGACGTCATCGAGGCTTACCTACCCAAGCCTCACGCGTGATTTAGCGGGAGACGACCATTTCCGCCGAAATGGCTGTATCAACGCGCGCGGAATGCGACCATTCCGACCGAATTGGCTGAATCCGGGGCTCCGCTGATCAAGTCGGTCGGCGGTCCATCCCGGGAAACTCACAGCGCTTAACCGCCCGAGTTCAGGGTTTCCCTGGTTAATACGTTAGTTATTACGTGACCCCAATCCTCGAGCTGAATGGTGTGACTCGAGCGTACGGAACCCGGATTGCGCTCGACGACGTCAACCTGGCCCTCGAGCCGGGGGAACTGGCGTTCCTGGTCGGCCCCAGCGGGGCCGGCAAGACCACGCTGCTGAAGCTGATCAACCGCGAGCTCCGTCCCACCATGGGCGAGGTTTGGGTGGATGGCATCGCCGCGCACTCCCTCAAGGCCTCACAGGTGCCGGAGCTTCGCCGCCGCGTGGCGGTGGTCTTTCAGGACTACAAGCTGCTGCCCCGGCTGACCGCCATTGAGAACGTTGCCTTTGCGCTTCGGGTCAGCGACATACGGGTCTCCGATGAAGAAGCGTCGGAGTGCGCGCTGGACGCGTTGGACGCGGTGGGTCTCGGCGATCGTGGCGCTTCCTTCCCGCATCAACTGTCGGGCGGGCAGCAGCAGCGAATCGCCCTGGCGCGAGCGGTTGTCGCGCAGCCGCCGCTTCTGATCGCTGACGAGCCCACGGGCAACCTCGACATGGACACGTCGTGGGAGATGATGGACCTGTTCTCCGACATCGCTGCCTCCGGCACGGCGGTGCTCATCGCGACTCACAACGTCGAGATCGTCAAGCGCTTTCAGCGCCGGGTCGTGACCCTGGTTCAGGGCCGCCTGGTGCGCGATCAGCCGGCGGGCCGGACCGGGAGGATGGCATGGCTGGCGTCCTCGTGAAACCACACTTCCCTCGCCGCCGGCTGGCTCAGGTCGTCGCGACTAACATGTCGCGCTACCTGCTCGGCGGCGCGGCCCGGAACTGGTTCCGCAATCTCGGCAGCGCGGCGCCTGCGATCAGCTCGATGACGCTGCTCCTGCTGCTGTCGGGGCTTGTCGGCCTGATGGGCTTCGCGCTGCACAACATCGAGGTGGTGCAGGCGAGCGAGGCTTCGCTGCTGCACATATACATGCGCGACGACGCCACAGACGCGCAGGTCAACAGGCTGTGGGACCGCCTCGCCGCCGACCCGCGCATCGCCACCGTTACATACACCACCAGGGCGGAAGCGCTGGCGCGGGCGCAGCATCTCCCGGGGCTGCCGCAGCTGGCCGACGCGAGCGAGAGCAACCCGTTCCCCGCCAGCCTCGATGCACGCGTGAAGAACATCGATGACGTGGCGGCGATCCACAACTCGGTCAGGGACGACATCGGAGTCGACCCCGCGTATCCGACCTCGTATGACAGAGGCGCTTACCAGCGGATCCAGGCGGTCTTGCTCGGTTTCGCGGTGGCCGGCATCGCATTCCTGGCGCTGCTCGGATTCGTCGCGGTCACCGTGACCGTCAACAGCATCCGCGCGGCGATTCACTCCCGGCGCGATGAGGTCACGATCATGCAGCTGGTGGGCGCGCCGCGCTGGATGGTGCGCGGGCCGTTCGTCGTCGAAGGCGCGATCACCGGTGCTCTGTCAGGCGCGGTTGCCGGCCTCATCGTTTTCGGTTTGACGATGGCCGCGATCTCCGCGGGCTCAGCGTCGTTCACGCAGTTCGCGCCAGGGGTCAACGTCATGGTGGCGGCCTGCGCGGCAGCGATTGTTTTCGCGACTGGGCTTGGCCTGGGCTCCGGTTCATCGCTGGTGAGCTTGCGGAAGCACCTCGAATCGTGAAACGACTTCTCCTGGTGCTCGGCCTGGCGCTGCTGCTTCTCGGCGCCGGTCCGCCGGCGGTGAGCGCGGACAACCTCACACCCGATCAGCAGAAGGCTTTGATCGACCAGATCCGCGCGCAGCTCGGGAGCAACCTGGCCAACGCGATGGCCGCGCAGGAAGAGGTGAAGAAGTCGCTCCAGGAGAACGCCGCCCAGCAGGAGGACGTGCGCATAAAGATCACCGAGGTCGAGGCGAAGATCGCCGAACTGGACGCGCAGATCGAGGCCGCCCAGCGCCGCGAGGCGTTTCTCGCGCAGCGGATCACCGCCGAGCGTGCGCAGCTCCGGCAGCTAGCCCGAGCAATCTACACGCAGCCGGGCTCGATGCTGGTCATCCTGGCCGAGGCGCAAAGCTTGAGCGATCTTTTGACCCGCGTCGCCGATCTCAACGTGGCCGGCGCGCGCGCGGCGGAGATCAAGGCCTCCCTTGGACGTGACCTCGTCGAGATTGAAACCGAGCGCAAGAAGGAGCAAGCCGCGCGCGAGGAGCAGATCAAGCAACGCGAGCAGCTCGCGTCTCAGCTCGAGCAGCTGCGCGTGCTGCAGGCGCAGCAGGAGCGCTCAGTGGCCGATCTCGAGAAGAAGATCGCTGAGACGCAAAGCGAGCTTTATCTGCTCAACCGGCAGTCGGCACAGCTCGCGCAGGCCGTTACCGACATGCTGCAGGCGCAGCAAGACGCCATCATCGCCGCGGCCATGCAGGCGGTCTGGACACAGATGCAGCTCTGGAGCCAGTCGAACAACGTCGGCCAGATCCCGATCAGTGCCGGACATTCGACCAAGTACCGATTCATCTGGCCGGAGCCGACGTCGCATATCTCTCAGCCCTTCGGGCCGAGCACGTTCTGGTTCGAGCCGCCTTACGGCCGCTTCCCGCATTTCCACACTGGCATCGACCTTGTCGCACCGTTTGGCTCGCCGGTCTACGCGGCGGACGACGGAGTGGTGGCGCTTGTCGGCAGCTCGAGCCAGGGTTACGGCAACTACGTCATCGTCGCTCACTCCGGCGGCCTGAACACTCTGTACGGTCACCTCTCGACGGCGCTGGTCAAGGTCGGACAGGGCGTGATCCAGGGGCAGCCGATCGGGCTCGAGGGATCGACCGGAAACTCGACCGGCGCGCACCTGCACTTCGAATTGCGGATCAACCAGGTGCCCGTTGACCCGACACCTTACCTACCTCCCGGACAGCCGTCGCCCTTCAAGGGCTGATACTCACACCGTTGATCGCAAAAGGCCGCCTCATCGCGCTGACCCTGCCCGCGATCCTGATGGCTTGCGGAACCACCGCAGCGCCGTCGGCACCCGCCTCTCCGACGCCACAAGCGACTCCCGTGGCAGCGGCCGCGCCTTGCAACGGCGGCAAACCCAAAGTCGCCGCGCCCGCCGCGCCGCACGGCGTTTTCGTACTGGTTCCGTCCGGGTCCGCTCAGATGGCGGCCGCTATCAATCAGTACCTCATCCCGAACTCCGCGATTTGTGGCGCGAATTTCTGGGTCCGCTGGAACTCGGTCGACAAAGGACCCGCCGCCACGGCGCGCTACGACTGGAGCAGCGTGGAAGCAGAGATCGCTCAGTGGGAGCGGCTCGGCAAGACGGTGAACTTGATCGTCATTGGCGCCGCCGAAGGGGCGTCGACAAAGCAGGGCGCCACTCCGTCGTGGGTCCAGAGTCAGGTCCAGATGGTCACGTGCGCCAATTCGCAGCCCACTCCCGTGTTCTGGCAGCCGGGTTATGAGACGAACTGGAAAGAGTTCATCAAGCAGACGGTGAGCCACTTCGCCGGCGACAAGTACATCGGCTACATCCGGTTCGGCCTCGGGCATGGCGGTGAGGACCTGGTTGACGGCGGCGCCGACGCGGGCCCGTGCAAGCAGATGTGGGACGCGAAGGGCTACCAGACCGAATGGATGCCCTACAACCAGCGAATGCTCGATTACATGGGCGCGCTGCGCTCGACCAAGCAGCTGATGGTCGGCCTCAACAACTTCAACGGCAAAGCAGACCTCGGCGCCGCGGTGGCGGAAAAGTCAGCCCAGCTCGGGATCGGGTTCGGGATGCAGGGCCTGGCCTCAGGGGATGTCACTTCGGTGGCTCAGCATCAGCCTTGCCGGGACGCCGACTGGTGCTCGCTGTTCAACCGCTACGCGGGTCAGGTTCCGCTCGAGGTACAGACGCTGGCGGCATCAAATCCGGCCGGCGGCCCGGTCAAGCCAGGGATACCCGGGACGGGGCCTGGATCGTCGTTGAGCATGCTGACGGGCCCGCTGCCGCCGCTGCTCACCACAGCGCTCGCCGTGCACGCGCAGATCTTCGAGCTGTACGCCAACGACTGCTTGATCGCATTCGATCCGGATTGGGCGGGCTACGCCGAGTACCACGCCGCGTACGCGGCCGCCATTCAATCGACAGCCGCGGCTGTGGGCACCGCGGGCGGCTGACCCTACCTTGCTATAGCCCCATTCGGGCCAAAATGGGGGATCCGCGGCCACTTGAAAGCCCCATTCGGGCCCAAATGGGCATGCCAGGCGAATCTACCCTAGCGCGGAGGGGGTAGGGAGACGAGGGCCGCTGCGGCGGCAAGCACCGCCATCAGCGCGACCAGCTCTCCGCGCCGGCGGGCTCGCCAGGCCAGCCAGAGCGCTGCCGCCGCCAGAGGCAGTTTGACCATCAGCGTGGCGCCGTAAGCAGTGGTCATCGTCTGCAGTGGACTGGCGAAGTGGAGTAAGGCCAGCGCTGCTCCGCTCGCCATCAGCAGACCGGCCGACCACCCTGCGACCCGCCGAAAACCGCCCGCCGGAGTGGTTGCGAATGCGGCCACGCCGCCCACCCAAAGACCCATAGCGGCGACGTGGACTGCGTTCAACGCGAGACCCAACGGCTGCGGGAGGGCGGGTATGGCGTGCGCGGCGGTCGCATCGACCACTGCCAGGGCGAGGCCCAGCCCCGGGATTGACCAGCGCAGCCAGGGTGCCTGGCGGAGCGCGCCCAGCACGGCCCAGAGCAAAAGGGCCGCTGCCACTCGAAGTCCGAGCACGCGGCCGAACGGGGAGGCCAGCACACCGGTCAGCGCGTCGCCATCGAAGGTCTGTGCAGGGTCAAGGCTCGCGGTCTGTGCCAGCAGGGCCAGTGGTTCTGCGACCAAGAGCAGCGCAGCGCCGGCGCCGGCGAGGCGCAGCGGGCGCGAGTCGCGCGCCACGAACAACGCGTATGTCGCGGCGCCGAAGCCGAGCGCGAAGCCCGCGAAATGGAAGAACCGGCCGAGTGCCTGCAGCGCAAAACCGAGCGGCGAGACAAGGCCGACGTCCCTTCCGCCAAGGCCGGGCGCTCGCACCGGGCTTGGGTGTCCGACGCTGAATGTGAGCATGCCGCGCGACGGGTGAGTGTCGGCGGCGATCACGGTCCAGATCACTGTGTAGGTGCCATCGGTCCCGACGCCCAGCGGCACCGAAAGCCTGGTGCCCTGAGCATGAGCGGGTGCACTGTTCACGAGCCGGCCGTACGGCCCATACACGCTGATGCCGCGTCCTGCGGACGTGACTGATTCCGAGAAGTCGAGCTCGACCGAAGCCGGGATCGTGTCAAGGATGGCGCCGGGCGCCGGATTGGAGCCGATCAGCTGCGCGTGAGCGGAGACCGACACCGGGAGAAACGCGAGCACCGCCCCGGCCGCTCCGGCCAGTACGAGGCGCCTCAGTACGAAGGTGCGGGCACCGGCGCCAACACGACCGCCTCCGGGCCGCGGGCGCGCCGGATCCGGATCACGAGACCTGCGGCGAGCAAACACAGCAGGCCGGAGGTCATGAACGCGAGCTGGTAGTTCCCGAAATAAGTTCGGACCGCGCCCGCTCCGAACGCGGCCGCGGATGCTCCGAGCTGGTGCGACGCGAAGACCCAGCCGTAAACCACTCCCAGGTTGCGCCTTCCAAACGTATCCGCGGTGAGGGCGACCGTCGGCGGGACCGTCGCCACCCAGTCCAGGCCGTAGAAAACGATGAATAAGAACAAACCGAAGTACTGCATCCCAAAGGCGTACGGCAAGAACAGCAGCGAGAGCCCGCGAAGGCCGTAATACCAGAAGAGCAGCCAGCGCGAGTCCAGGCGATCGGTCAGCCACCCCGAGATCATCGTCCCGGCCACATCGAAGATGCCGATGAACGCGAGCAGGCTGGCCGCCGTCACCTCCGGCATCCCGTGGTCGATGGAGGCTGGAATCAGGTGCGTCCCGATCAGCCCGTTGGTGCTCGCTCCGCAGATGAAAAAGCTGCCCGCGAGAAACCACCAGTTGCGGTTGCGCACTCCCATCGCGAGGCCGCCGAGGGCGGCCTTCACGGGGTTCTGCAGGGGTGGCGCCGGCTCGTCGGCTTCGGTGGCGCCGTATGCGCGCTGACCTACGTCAGCCGGGCGGTCGCGCATGAACAACACGACCAGCGGTATGCCGAGCAGAGCAGCGCCCGCAACCACCAGTGCCGCAGTTCGCCACCCCATGTTCACCGCGAGCCAGGCGAGTGCAGGCAGAAAGATCAGCTGGCCGGTGGCGCCGGCGGCGGTCAGTGCCCCGAGGACAAGGCCGCGTCGCTTGACGAACCAGCGGTTCGCCACGATGGCGGCGAGCACGGTGGCCATCGAACCTGTGCCGACACCGACCACCACTCCCCAGAGGAGATCGAGCTGCCACGCCTGGTGCATGAAAACGGTGAGGCCGGATCCCGCGGACACTGTCAGAAGCGCCACGACCACCACCCGCTTCACCCCAAAGCGCTCCATCAAGCCGCCGGCGAAAGGAGCGAAGAGCCCGAAGAGGAGCAGGTTGATCGAGACTGCCACCGAAATGGTCGCGCGCGACCAGTGGAACTCCTGCTCGAGGGGGACGATCAGGACCCCAGGCGTAGATCGGAATCCGGCCGCGGCCAGTAGCGTGATCCACGTCACGGCGGCCACGATCCAGGCGTAGTGGAGGCGCCTCACCTAAACCCCAAACGCGAGTGGCGCCACCGCCTATTCCGCGCGGTCGTCAGTTTCACCGGAGGTCATGTGGCTCTGGTCAAGTCAGGGCACCAGTTCGAAGGCATTCTGGTGGTCCGGCCGCACTACCGTGAAATGCCTGCGATCAAGAGTGGCGATCGTGCCGACGCCGAGGCGTTCTGCCGCGGCCACGATTGACGCATCGACTGTCCCAAGCGGCAAGCCACGGTAGGCAGCCACCAATGCCGCGATCCGCAACCAATCCCCGGCAGCTACGTCTTCCGGTACCAGCTCGCCGGCGGCGAGGTGTGCATGGGGTCAGCGAGGCGAGTCAAGCTCGACAGGACCGCGGTGGCGCTTGTGAGGAACACGTAGGCTAGGCCCAATGTCCGATCACCAACCCTGGGTCATGGCCGTGCAAGCCGGCACCGCGGGCGCCGGCGAACGCGACCGCTTCGCTCGCTCGTTGGAAGCCAAAGTCCCGAGCCATCCGGACTGGATCTTGCTCAGCACCTGCCACCGTGTCGAGCTTTACGGATTCGGCGCTCTGCCCGACCTCGAGGAGGGTCTGCGCCTCGAGACCGGCGACTGTGCGGTGCGGCACCTTATCCGCGTCGCCGCGGGTCTCGAGAGCGCGATCGTCGGCGAGGACGAGGTCCTGCACCAGGTTCGCGAGGCATTGTCCGATGCGCGCGCGGCCCGGTCTCTTGACGGCAGGCTGCAAAGGCTTTTCGAAACCGCGATCGCCGCCGGCCGCCGGGCCCGCGCAGGCCGCACCGCCGCGAGCGGCAACCTCGCGCAGAGTGCAGTTGCCTGGCTGCAGGAGAGATCGAATCTGGCGGACAGAACAGTGCTGGTCGTGGGCGCGGGCCGGATGGGCTCCGCACTTGCGCACTCCGCCCGGCTCGCCGGCGCCGAAGTCACCATCGCAAGTCGCGACGCGGCGCGGGCGGACCGGCTGGCGCACGTCTACGGCGGCCGTGGAACCGACCTCGCCGGCGGTGCGGAGCTGGCGCCGAAGTCGTCAGCTGTAGCGATCGCTCTCGCCGGCACCTGGCATGAGTTCCAGCCGGTCAGCAGTGCGCTGCCGCCGATCGCGGACATCTCGGCGCCACCTGCCGTGTCTGCCGCGGTCAGAGCCCGACTCAACGGCGGCTACCTTGGCATCGACGATCTCTACGTGAAACCGGAGCCTGTTCCGAGCGGCTACATCGACGAGGCCGATCGCGTTGTCGCGGTGAAGACGCGCGAGTACGTCCAGTGGCTCGACGGCCGCAGCTGATTGACTAGCGCCACTTCTGCCAAATGGCGGGAGCGAGCGGCCAGGCTCTTTCCCGGCGGCGTCAACAGTCCGGTCCGCGCGTACCGAGCGGTCGGCGGCGAGCCTCCGATCATGGTCCGCGGCGAGGGCTGCTTCGTCTGGGACGCGGAAGGCAAGCGCTACATCGACTATGTCGGCGCCTTCGGTCCGCTCATCCTCGGCCACGCGAACCCCGCCGTCGTTGAGGCGATCCTTGCGGCAGTCGAAGCGGGCGGGCCATTCGGCGCCACCACCCCTGCCGAGGTCAGGCTCGGCGAACTGATTCGCGCGCGGATGCCGTCGATCGAGCGGCTCAGGTTCGTCAACAGCGGCACGGAGGCGGCGATGAGCGCGCTTCGCGTGGCTCGCGCCGCGACCGGGCGCGATCTTGTCATCAAGTTCGACGGGGGCTATCACGGTCACGCGGATTCGCTGCTCGTCGAAGCCGGCTCGGGTGTCGCGACCCTTTCTCTCCCAGGCAGTGCCGGTGTCAGTGCGCCGGTCGCGGCGCAGACGCTCGTCGCCACATACAACGACCTGGACTCAGTCGCGGCACTTTTCGATGCGCACGCCAAGCAGGTCGCCGCAGTGATCGTCGAGCCGGTCGCCGCGAACATGGGCGTCGTCGCGCCTGCGCCCGGCTTCCTGGACGGATTGCGCCGCCTGACCGAATCGGCGGGCGCCCTCCTCATCTTCGACGAGGTCATCACCGGTTTCCGTGTTGGGCCAGGCGGTGCGCAAGAGCTGTATGGCGTACGGCCCGACATGACAGTGCTCGGCAAGATCATCGGTGGCGGACTGCCGGTCGGCGCGTACGGTGGGCGCGCGGACCTCCTTGACCTGGTGGCGCCTGCCGGTCCGGTTTATCAGGCGGGGACACTGTCCGGGCATCCAGTGGTGATGGCAGCTGGTGAAGCCACCCTCCTCCAGCTGACTCCCGACATCTACATGGAGATTGACGCACGAGCGAAGCGTCTCGAGGTCGGGCTGCGGCGTAAGGGGGTGAGCGTGGCTTGCGTCGGTTCACTGCTCACGCTGTTCTTCCGCGATTCGCCACCCGCCAACTTTCACGAGGCGAAGGAATGCGACCGCGATGCGTTCGGGCGGTTCTTCAATCGCATGCGCGATGCCGGCGTGCTGCTCCCGCCATCGCAGTTCGAAGCGTGGTTCATTTGCGCGGCGCACCGCGACGAGGCCATCGATGCGACGCTCGCGGCTGCCTCGGAAGCCGTTTAGGACTTCCGATTTCCGCCCCGTTGGCGCCAACGGTGCGCATGAATGGCGCGGATTCCAGCCCGTTGGCGCCTACGGTGCGTAATTACAAATGAGGTTGCCGTTTTAACAAGGAGTCCATGGAAGGTCGTGCGCCAGATGCGCATGCGGCCCTAGCCGCCCAGAGTCGGCACGCCTGACGCCGCACGTGCGTATTCGCCTCTAAGCGCGCGGCTTCTGCGGGTAGATGGTCTCGCCGTGGGCGAGCATGGCGACGAACTTTTCGATCCGCTGCGCTCGCGTCTCCGGCCGCTTTGCGGTGGTCACCCGATAGAGGACCGCGTAGCGGTTCAGCTTGTTGAGGGTGTCGAACATCTTCTGTGCTTTCGGCCTCGCAGCCAGCGCCGCGGCAAGATCGGGCGGAACCTCGATTTCGGCAGAACCCGCATAGGCGACGTCCCACCGTCCCTCCGCTTTAGCCCTTTCCACCTCGGCAATGCCAGCCGCATGCATCTGGCCCGCGTCCACCAGCTTTGCGACGATGACGGTGTTGCGCTTCGACCACATGCTGGCTCGCCGCCGGGGAGTGAAGCGAACGCGCCAGGTCAGCTCGTCGCGGGGACTCGCCTGGCCGTCGATCCAGCCGTAGCAGAGCGCGTCCTCCAGCGCCTGGCCGTGAGTCAGGGTCGTCGGCTTGGTCGTGCCCTTCTTCGCCAGCACCACGAGCACCCCGGACGAGTCCGCGTGATGCTTCGCCAGCCACGCCCGCCACGCCTTGGCGTCGCGCACGACAAGCTCCGGTGTGGGACTTTGTTTCAGCGAGTCGAGTCCTTGTCTCGTCGAATGACGACCTGCGCAGGAAAGCCGGTGGCGACGCCCTGTGGAACCGAGACGGCCGGCCTGGGCGGCATTCCCGGAGGCGGCCCGGATTGTTCGGGCCGGAAGCCAAGAATCCGTTCGGCGAGCCGGCCGCCCTGGGCGAGCTCGTCCAGCGCGCCATCGATATCCGCCTGACGCAGGTTTTTGCCGGCGCCTGCTTCGAGCGCTCGCAGGGTGGCCTTCCGGAGAAGCTCTTTGATGTAGGCGGGGGTGGCGCCTTCGATCTGATCCACCAGGCGGTCCAGATCCACTCCCGCGAACACCAGTCCGCGAGAGTAAAGCTCGAGCAGGTGACGCCTGCCCTCCGCGTCGGGCAGCGGCAGCTCAACGGCAAGGTCAACCCGCCCTGGACGAGCGGCGAGCGCGGGCTCCAATATGTCCGGCCGGTTCGTCGTCAGGACGAAGATCACATCCTGGTCGTCGCGTAGACCGTCCATCTCGTTCAGCAACTCGAAGAGAACCGGAGCCGCACCGAAGCCGGGTGTCGTGCGCTCTTCGGCGACGAGATCGACATCCTCGAGCACCACCATCGACGGCGCCAGCCGGCGGGCCATGGTCGCAACGGTCTGGATGAGACCGAGTCCTCTTCCAGTCGTCAGAATCACGGTCCTGTCGGGCATGCGACCCATCAGGTACATCACAGTCAATGTCTTGCCGGTACCTGGAAGACCGAACAGGAGCATCCCTCGTTTCAGGGAGCGGCCCGAGCGGAGCAGCTCCTCGGCGTGCTCGGAGAAGGTGACCGTCTGGCGTTCGATTCGCTCCAGCAGGCCGGCGGGAAGCACGACGTCTTCCCGCCCCACGCGAGGCACGGCCTGGAACTGGACCAGGGTCTGAGGACCGGGTCCGATGTGGATCGACCCGGGCGTCAGCGAGATCGCGTGGCCGCGGTACACGTTCAGGCGATCGCTCAACCGCCGAATTTCGTCGATGAAAACGGAGGCGTCAGAGGCTCGGGCGGACATGACTTCGAGGCGTAGTTTTTGGCGCCGGGGGTCACCCATATCGCTCGCGCCGGTGACAAGCACAGCAAGGCGTGCGTCTCCGGCTTTGACCAGGTAGAGCCCGAACTGGACGCAAGCCAGGACCTCGTCGTTTGCCAGGTGGTAGTTGGTGTAGTCGACGGGGCCTTCCTTCAAGCTGCCGAGAAAGGTGTCGCTCCGCGTCACGAGCTCGGACAACCCTGGCGACATGAAGCGCTTGTTTTCCATGCTCACGCCGACCAGCTCGGCCGAATTCCCATCCTGTCTGAGATACGCGTCGATGGCGACCTGTAGGTTGGGCTGTTCGAACGTGTCGAATTGCTCGAGGGTTACAGGCAGCTGGGCCGGGTCGGTCCCGAGGTGTTCGACGATCTTGTCCAGAAGCGGGCTCTCCCGGGAAGCCCCCGAAACGATCTGGCGCACAAAGCTCGCGAATACGGCGGCCAGTCGTTCGGGCGGCAGGTCCTGATCGGCCATAAACGGATTATCCGACGACCCGGAGCAGAGGATGGTTGGAGCCGCCTACCAAGGACCGTACCCCCCGGTTTGTGGGGCAGCGATAGACAGCCTAAGCGTTGATCGACTACCCTTGTCTTCTATGCGTACCTCGATCGCTCGTGGCATGTATCTCACTCGACGCCGAGCGATCGACTACGTCCTCTGCGCCAGCTGCTTCTGTAGCTAGCCGACCCTTCTGACGGGGCTCTTAGCCCCTCCGCGCCTTCTGGCGCGTTCGTGTCGGCATCAAATCTAACTACGGAGGCGTATTCATTTGTCGGATCCCACGTCTATCCCGTCCCTCGACAGCTTGTCGAAGAACGAGACGGTCAAAGCCACCAGCAACCACCTGCGAGGGCTCATCAAGGAGGAGCTCCTCGAAGACACACCTGCATTTGGCGATGACTCGGAGACCCTGCTCAAGTTCCACGGCATCTATCAGCAGGACGACCGCGACCGCCGCAAGGAGGCGCGTGCCAAGGGACTGACCAAGCACCACCAGCTGATGATCCGGACGCGCATCCCGGGCGGGGTCGTGTCACCGGATGCGTACATCGCCCACGACGACATCAGCCGCAAATGGGCCAACGGAACGCTGCGCGTCACAACGCGCCAGGACTTCCAGCTGCACGGCGTGCTCAAGGGCGACATCAAGAAATCGATCGCAGCGATCAACGAATCGCTGCTGACCACGCTCGGCGGCTGCGGCGACGTCGAGCGCAACATCATGTGCTGCCCGGAGCCAATCGCCGATCAGTTCCACGATGAGGTGGACCGTTCGATCGGCGCCATGGTGACCGAGCTCACGCCGAAGACGCGCGCGTACCACGAGATCTGGCTCGACGGCGAGGTCGTCGAGACCTCGGAGCCCGAGGTCGAACCGCTCTACAAAGAGCAGTACCTGCCACGCAAGTTTAAGACGACAGTGGCGCTAGAGGGCGACAACTGCGTCGACGTCTACGCGCACGACCTCGCGATCGTGGCGATGAAATCGCAGGACGGAACCTTGCGCGGCTTCAACGTGCTGGTCGGAGGTGGCCTTGGCCGCACTCACAACAAGCCGGAGACGTTCGTCGCCGTGGCCCAGCCGCTGGCCTTTGTCGAGCCGGACCAGATCGTCGACGTCGCGCGTGAGGTGGTCGCCGTGCAGCGCGACTACGGCGACCGGGCCAACCGGCGCCACGCGCGGCTCAAGTACACGATCGCCGACCGCGGCCTCGACTGGTTCCGCGATGAGGTGCAGAGCCGTGTGACTTTCAAGCTTCAGCCACCCGAGCCGCTCTCCTGGAAGCCGGTTGACGACCACCTCGGCTGGCACCAGCAGGGCGACGGCCGCCTGTACGTGGGCATCTACATCGAGAACGGCAGGATCGCCGACGTCGACGGAGTCCGCTCCCGCACCGGGCTGCGCAAGATCGTCGACGAGCTGCGTCCGGAGGTCCGCTTGACCGCGCAGCAGAACGTGATCCTCGCGGGGATCGACCCGGCCGACCGCCCTCGCATCGAAGAGCTGATGGCCGAGCACGGCATCGCTCCTGTGGAAGCCATCCCCCAAGCGATCCGCAACGCCATGGCGTGCCCTGCGATCCCCACGTGTGGGCTGGCGGTGGCCGAAGCCGAGCGGGCGCTGCCCGGCCTCATTCGCAAGCTCGCGACGCTCCTCGACGAGGTCGGGCTCGCGGATGAGCGCATCAGCTTCCGCATGAGCGGCTGCCCCAACGGATGCTCGCGGCCGTACCTGGGCGATGTCGGGTTCGTCGGCACGACGCTGGGCAAGTACGACGTGATGCTGGGGGGTGATTTCGACGGGACTCGCCTCAACCGCGTGTTCGCCGCCAACGTCCCGATCGCCGAGATCCCCGACCTGCTCCGCCCGCTGTTCGTGACGTACCGGTCGGAGCGACGACCAGGCGAGGGCTTCGGCAACTGGACCGATCGAGTCGGCTTCGAAGCGTTGCGCGTAAAGGAACCGGCGTGAAGTCGCCCGAAGAAGTGCTGCGCTGGACGTACGAGTCCTTTCCGCGCGTGGTCATCGTGGCCAGCCTGCAGGCGGAGTCGTCGGTGCTGATCGACATGGCGTCTCGCATTCGCGATGACGTGACGGTGCTCACGCTCGACACCGGCCGTCTGCCGCAGGCGACGCACGAGATGATCGACCGCATCCGCGACAGATACGCGATCGAACTCCAGGTCATATCCCCCGATGCGGCGGACCTGCAAGAGATGGTCGGTCGCCACGGAGTGAACCTGTTCTACAAATCGGCGGAGAACCGGCGACTCTGCTGCGACGTCCGCAAATCACGGCCTCTCGCGCGAGCGCTGCGTGGATATGACGCGTGGGTCACCGGTGTGCGCAGGCAACAGGCATCGACGCGGGCGGAAACACCGGTCGTGGCGCCGGACCGCGAGCACGAGGGTCTGACGAAGATCGCGCCTCTTGCGGGCTGGTCGAAAGAGCAGGTCTGGGCCTACATCCACGAGAACGACCTTCCATATCACTCGCTCTACGACTACGGATACACGTCGATCGGGTGCGATCCGTGCACGCGCGCGACCACGCCGGGTGAGGACGAGAGGGCGGGCCGGTGGTGGTGGGAATCGGCAAACGAGGTCAAGGAGTGCGGACTCCACTGGAAAGCGGAAAAGGTGGGCGTTTCATGAGCAAGGTTCTCGAGCTCTCGGAAAAGCACTCGCTGAGCGTCGAGGCGCTGACGATGGCCTACCCACACGGCGATCGTCTCCTGATCGCATTGCAGGGTGTGAGCCTCGAGGTCAAGCGCGGGGAGTTCGTGTGCGTCGTCGGCGCCTCGGGCTCCGGCAAGAGCACGCTGCTCAACCTTCTCGCCGGCCTCGAGCAGCCGACGCGCGGCCGGGCGCACGCTCACGGCAAGGTCGCGCTCATCTTCCAGGAGGCGGCGCTGCTGCCATGGCTCACGGCCGCCGGCAACGTCGAGCTGGCGCTCGAGCTTCGCGGAGTGCGCAACCCGGAGCGATCCAGGATCGCCAACGAGCTGCTGCGCCGAGTCCATCTCGACGGTTGGGAACGGCGCAGGCCGCACGAGCTGTCGGGTGGCATGAAGCAGCGCGTGGCGCTCGCGCGCGCCCTCGCCCAGGACGCCGACGTGCTGCTCATGGACGAGCCGTTCGCGGCACTCGACGCCATCACGCGCGACCTACTGCACGAGGAGCTCGAGCGGCTCTGGAGCCAGAACGGGCTGACCATCCTTTTCGTCACCCACAACGCCCGCGAGGCGGTGCGCCTCGGCGATCGCGTGCTGGTCTTTACGAGCCGGCCAGGGCGGGTTGGGCATGAGGTGGTTGTCGACCTGCCACGGCCGCGCAGCCTCGACTCACCGGATCTCGCCGTGATCGCCGGCCGCATCACTGACCGTCTCAAGGAAGAGATGCGACTGCATGGCAGCTGAATTGGCGGTAGAGCTCGAGACTCGCCAGCTGGCGGACCTGTCGGAGCGGCCCACCCGCGCGCCCCAGCTCCGCATCTGGTCCAGCCTCTGGCCGCAGCTGGCGGCGCTTGTCGTGGCGGTGGCTGTGTGGCAGGTGGTCGCGTGGTCCGGATGGCGGCCGGCCAGCGTGCTCCCCGGACCGCTGCCCGTTTTTCAGCGGCTGTTCAACGACCTGACCAGCGTCGACTTCTACGTCGGCGTGGCGATCACCCTCGAACGGGCGCTGATCGGCTACGGGATCGCAGTTCTCGCCGGCAGCGCCGTGGGCCTGCTCGTCGCCCGAGTGACGATTCTGCGTCGAGCGCTTGGATCGGCCCTGCTGGGCCTGCAGTCCATGCCTTCGATTTCGTGGTTCCCGCTGGCCATCCTTCTCTTTCAGCGCAGCGAGCCGGCGATCATCTTCGTGGTCCTGCTCGGCGCCGCTCCGGCCATCGCGAACGGGCTGTTGAGCGGAGTCGACCACGTGCAGCCGCTGCTCGTCCGGGTCGGCCGCGTGATGGGTGCCCGCGGCCTCGGCCTGTACCGTCACGTGATCCTGCCCGCCGCGCTTCCGTCGTTCGTGGGCGGACTGAAGCAGGGCTGGGCTTTCGCGTGGCGCAGCCTCATGGCCGGTGAGCTCATCCTCGCCTCCGTCGGACAGCAGCCGTCACTGGGACAGCAGCTGCGGCTGGCCCAGAACGCCCCGGATACGCAGCAGCTCCTGGCGGTGATGATCGTGATCTTCACCATCGGCGTGATCGTTGACCTCGGATTCGGGGTCCTCGACCGCGAGATCAGGCGGCGATGGGGTCTTGTGGGAGTGGAAGCATGAGCAAAGGATTCGTCGTGTGGTTCACGGGCCTTTCAGGCGCGGGCAAGTCGACGATCGCCAACGCGCTGAAGGCGGAGCTCGAGCTGCGCGGCCGTCATGTGGAGCTGCTCGACGGCGACGAGGTCCGGACGCACCTGTCGAAGGGATTGGGGTTCTCGAAAGAGGACCGCGACACCAACATCCGCCGCATCGGCTACGTGGCGCGGCTCGTGGCCCGAAGCGGCGGCGTCGCCATCACGGCGGCGATCTCACCTTATCGCGAGGTGCGTGACGAGATCCGCGCCGAGACACCCGGTTTCGTCGAGGTGTTCGCCCGCTGCCCGCTCGACACACTCGTCGAGCGCGACGTCAAGGGCCTGTACAAAAAGGCGATCGCGGGCGAGATCGCGAACTTCACGGGCGTCAGTGATCCATACGAGGAGCCGCTCCACCCGGAGGTCGTGTGTGACACGTCGCGCGAGACGCTGCGGCAGTCGCTTTCGAAGGTCCTCGATGCGCTTGAACGCCTCGGCCACCTCGACCGGCCGGTGCGCGAGAGTCTGCCGGAAGGCGAGGAGCTCGACGCTCTTCGTGCTGAGGCTCGCACGCTCCCTCGCCTCGAGGTCGGCCAGCGCGAGCTGTCGGACCTCTTCATGCTCGCGAGTGGCGCACTTTCGCCGCTGGACTCGTTCATGGGTCCGGCCGACTACAAGTCCGTGATCAACGACGGCCGGCTCGCGAACGGACATCCGTTAACGATCCCCATCCTCCTGCGCGCAGAACACGCACCCAAAGCAGAACGAATCGGTCTATACATCGGCGACCACCCTGTTGGCATCTTCGATGTCGGCTCGGTCTTCGAAACTTCGCCCGAGGTCGAGGCACGCAATGTCTACGGGACCGACGACGACGCGCACCCTGGGGTGCGCGTACTAAAGGATTCCGGGCGGTGCGCTCTAGGCGGCAAGGTGACCGCGCTGGCGCGTCCGTCATCCGGATTTCCGGAGTACGACCTCACGCCGCTGCAGGTGCGGGCGCTCAAGGCCGAACGGGGATGGAAGACCATGGTCGGCTTCCAGACGCGCAACCCGGTCCACCGTGCACACGAATACCTGCAGAAGGTGGCGCTCGAGAGTGTTGACGGGCTGCTGCTGCATCCGCTGGTGGGCGAGACGAAAAGCGACGACATCCCAGCATCGGTGCGCATGGCCTGTTACGAGGAGCTGCTTCGCGGCTACTACCCGCCGTCGCGAGTTCTGCTCGCGACCAACCCCGCATGGATGCGCTACGCGGGTCCCAAAGAGGCGGTGTTTCACGCCATCGTCCGGCGCAACTACGGCTGCACGCACTTCATCGTCGGCCGCGACCACGCCGGCGTCGGCAATTACTACGACACTTACGCGGCGCATCGAATCTTCGACGAGTACTCACCTGGCGAGCTTGGGATCGAGATCCTTCGCTTCGAGCACACCTTCTACTGCTCCGCGTGCGGCGGCATGGCTTCATCCCGGACCTGTCCGCACCCGGCCGACCTGCATCGCACGCTGAGCGGGACCGCGGTGCGCAAGCTCCTGGCCGAAGGCGCCGACCTGCCGCCCGAGTTCACGCGCCCTGAGGTGGCCCGTGTGCTGCTCGACGCGACGAAGGAAGAAGCCACGGCGTGAGGTACTACCCCGTCTTCCTCGACCTTGCGGGCCAACCGTGCATCGTTCTGGGTGAGGGCAAGTTCGCGGTCGAGAAGGCCGCAGCCCTGCGCGAAGCCGGCGCGACTGTGCGGGTGATCCCGTCACGCGAATACAGGCCGGGTGCCCTCGCGGGCGCGCGACTCGTGGTCGATGCAAGCGAGGACAGCGAGATCAACCGGCAGAGCTGGGAAGAGTCGGAGGCCGCCGGCATCCTCATCAACGTCGTCGACCGCCCGGCCCAGTGCCGGTTCATCGCCCCGGCGATAGTGCGGCGCGACCCCCTGCTGGTCGCCATCTCGACCTCCGGCGAGAGCCCATTTCTCGCCTCGGCCCTGCGCGCTCGCATCGAACGGTTGCTTGGCCCTGAGTGGGGCCCCTTCGTCAGCCTCGTCGGCAGTTTGCGGCGCCGGCTCCGCGAAGCACGCGTGCCGCTTTCCAGGCAGACGCGTGTCTACCGGCAGCTGCTCAGCTCGGACGTGCGAACTCTGCTCGGCCGCGGTCGGGTCGGGGAGGCGAACCGCCTGGCCGAGGGAATCGCTGCGGCGCGTGGAAACCGCGAAGGGCGGGTGGCGCTGGTGGGTGCGGGGCCGGGCGATCCCGAGCTGATGACATTCAAGGCTCGGGAGCTGATCGCCTCTGCGGACTACGTCCTCCATGACGCCCTGATCGCGCCCGCGACGCTGGCGTTGTGCGGTCCGGATACGCGTCTCGAAGATGTAGGAAAGCGCGGAGGCCAGGAAAGCGCCCGCCAGGCGAACATCACCACTCGATTGATCGAGCTCGCGCGCGCCGGCAATTCGGTGGTGCGGCTCAAGGGTGGCGATCCGTTCGTGTTCGGTCGCGGCGGAGAGGAGCTCTTCGAGCTTCAGCAAGCGGGGATCGATGTGTTGGTCGTGCCCGGCATCAGCGCCGCGCTGGCGGCGCCTGCTGCGGCGGGGATTTCGGTCACCAAGCGCGGAGTCGCATCATCCGTGGCCATCACCACTGCCCGTGGATCGGGCGGCCTCGACCGCCTGTCGGATCTGGCGCGAGCCGCTGACACGCTGGTGGTGCTGATGGCGCGCGCCGACCTCGCCGAAGTCGCGGCGGTTCTCGCTCGAGCGGTGGGCGGATCGCGCGCGGCCGCCCTCATCAGCAACGCCACGCTGCCGGATCAGCGCTCTGTCACCGGGCCTCTCGACCGCATCGCCCGCATGGCGGACGAAGCTGCGATCGAGCCTCCGGCGACGCTGGTCGTGGGCGATGTCGTGGCTGCGGAGCGTGTCTTGGCCTACGCCGTTGGGAGCTCTGCCACCTCGCACGCGTGAGTGGGTTCCGCGCGTTGCGCAGCTGTCGATTCGCGGAACCGGATGAGGGGCGCCAGGGTTAGGTTATCCAGACGATGGACGCTCTCGAGCCAGGGGGGCTCTCCCGGCGCAGATGGCGAGCGGTGGCGTGGGCCGCCGCGGCGGCGATCGTCATCGTCGTGGCCGCCGTCGTTTACCTTCGCCCGTCGGCACCGGCGCCCTTCCCGGCCGCTGCACCCACCGTCAAGCCAGGTGAGGCCACAACCGGTTTCGTCCTCTACGACTTTCCTTCGCCCACAGTTGGGTGGGCTTTGGGCTTTCCCGATCAGACTTCGGGCTTCGAGGTCTCACGGACGATCGATGGCGGGAAGCATTGGCAGAGGCGCCATACAGGCGGCCGAAGTCCATCTGCTCCCTTGTTGATTCGTTTCTTCAGTGACAAACGTGGCTTGGTCGCTGTGGGCGATCAACTGATTCGCACGTCTGACGGCGGAGCCAACTGGAAGTCGTTGAGCCTTCCAGACACGCGACCCTCTTATATGAATTTCAGAGATGACCGGCATGGCTGGTTGATGGTCATCGACGCCCGCCAGCATGCTCTCGTGTACTCGACGGATGACTCAGGCGACACCTGGCGGGCGCTTTCTGACATTCCGGCCGACGCGAATTTCTTCGCGTTTCGACGGACTTCGGAGGCGTGGATTGCATCAGGTGGGCCCGAGTCGCCGCACGTGTATCGATCTATAGATGGCGGCCTGAGCTGGCAGCGACGCGAGATCCCGTTCCCCGATGGCGATGTCACGATGAAGACGATCGGATCCTGGAGCACATTCCTGAGGCTGCTTCCGGGTGAAGGCGTCATTGCATCGACGTTTTGTACATGTCCCGCAAACGCTTTTTTCGAATCCGCGTCGTTCGACGGTGGCGCGACGTGGCGATTCCTCCCCGACGCGCCCTTCCGGGGCGCGTCGGCGCGCCAACCAGTGGTTGCGTATCAAGACGACATCCACTGGTGGTATGTCGACGCCGGCACGCTCTATCGATCTTCCGACTCCGGCCGGACATGGACCAAGGCTTCAACTCAGCTCCCGGACTGGGAGTTCATGCCACGGGCGATAGACACTAAGCACGCGTGGGCGCAGGTCCGCGGTTTTGGCGGCTATGGCCTGGCGACAACGAGCGACGCCGGTCTTCACTGGACTCGAGTCACGGTCCCGCTGTCGGCTTAGTTCGGTTTGACAAAGGCTTCCGCAACAAGGAAGTGAAGCAAACGCACTCGACGCAGTGATTCCGGCTTCGGCTCTCGAGCCGTTGCGGGATCGATCACTTTCGGCTCGCCAAACGTCTCGCCCGCACGGAACTGTTCACGAGTCAAGTCAATTTCAAGTCCGGAGGGCAAGCGATTCCAATAGTGGGTCTCCACGCGTGTGCCTTCGCGGAAAACGTCAGACACGAGCAAGACTCCGCCAAACAGCTGGTGAACCACCATCGCGGTTGCTCCGCACTGGCCTCGTGCCGAGTCCGATTCCGTCCACTCGTCAGGATCGTCGGAGGTGTCCTTTGACCATGCCTTGCGAATGATCGCCTCGAGTTCGGTCAGCGTCATCGCCACTATCATGCCGACCGTGCGTGCAGAGAGGGAGAGCAATTGAGCGCGGGCGCGAACGCCACCGCCGCGCTGCGGACCGGGGTTCGTCTCGAAGTTTTCACCGTCGTGTGGATGGTTGCCGAGGCTGCGCTCGCGATCGGGGCGGGTATTGCCGCCCGCAGCGTGCTGCTGACCGGATTTGGATTCGACAGCATCATCGAGCTCTTGAGCGGCGTGACGCTTCTGTGGCGGCTCTCTTCCGAAGTGCGAGGCTTGAGCGCGCCACGTCTCGAGAGCGTGGAACGTCGCGCGACCAGGATCTCGGCGGTGCTGCTCGTACTCCTCTGCGTCTATCTATTGTTCTTCGGCCTGGGCGGGCTCGTTGTTGGGCTGCGTCCCGAAGGATCCGTGCTGGGCGTGGTGGTGTCCGCCACCGCTGTGGTGGTGATGCCGATCCTTGCCTGGCGCAAGCGACAGGCCAACCTGACGATCGGTAGCGCCGCCCTGCGAGCCGACATCGCCGAGACGATCACCTGCGCCTACATGGCCGCCGCGACGCTGGCCGGTGCGGGACTCAATCTGCTCTTCGGCTGGTGGTGGGCGGAGTATCTCGGAGCGCTCGCGCTCCTCATCTTCATAGCGATGGAGACCAAAGAAGCGATCGAGGCGGCCCGCGACTAGACCTCCGCGGCGACGCGTGCAAGACTGGTCGCGAGTTACTGGTGGAGCTGAAAGACGTCATCAGGACGCGCCGCATGGTGCGCCGCTACGCCCCCGACCCGGTGCCCGACGACATCCTCACCGCATTCTCTGGGCGGGCCGCAGGGCACCCTCGGCAGGCTTCTCCCAAGGCCTCGACCTCGTCGTCCTTCGCGGACGCGATCAGCTGGAACGGTTGTGGAAGGTGATCCTCCCGCCTGACCATGTGAAACCGCAGCTCCGAGAGGGACCGACAGTGGTGATCCTCCCCATCCCGGACGTCCAGGCGTACCTCGACCGCTACTCCCTCCCGGACAAGGCCGCGGCCGGCAAGCAGACCGCCGAGAGCTGGCCCGTTCCCTACTGGGACCTGGACGCTGCCATGTCCGTGATGCTGATGCTCCTCACCGCGGAGGATGAGGGACTGGGCGCGCTCGTCACCGGCATCTTTGCCAACGAGCGCGAGATGCTCGACTCTCTGGGCGTGCCCGCGAACCGCAGGCCGATCGGCCTGCTCGGCCTCGGCCATGTGCATTCGGAGGGGCACGGCAACCCGGGCAGCGCAAAACTCATACCCAAGCGGAAACCCTCCGAAGTGATCCACTGGGGGCGGTGGTGGCACGCTAGTCCCACCAGAACATCCAGATCCGGCTGTCCCGCAGATCCTTCGCATAGGCCTCGAGCGTGCCGGATCCCTGCCAGATGTTGTCGGGGCACACAGCGAAATGCTCGACGGCCGCGGCGAGGGCAGATTCGCGGTCGCGTGGGGGATTTCCCACCGTGAGCGTCAGAGTGTCAAAGCCGATTTCGACGACGCGCGCCGCCCAGCGGTCCTCCCAGGAACGCAGCACCGCGGAGATGAGCGTCGGATCGTCATGCATGTTCACCCCACCCATCCATCCGAGGGCGGTGATCGCGTCGGCGGGGCGCTTGGCCGCGATGAGGCCGATGCGGCGCGACGTCAGCGACGCTAGCGCAGGGCGATCGTCCGCCGGATCGGTCGCTTTGGCGAAGAGCCGGCCAAATCCAGATGGTGGCTTCAGCGTGGGTGAGGCGGCCATGCCCGGAAACTCAATTCCAAACGGCTTCACCGGGACCAGGCTCTCCTCGTCCTCTTCGCTCAGCGAGCTCCTCCACATGTCCGCGAGCACCTGACCGGCGTCGAAATGATCCGTGCGCCTCGGGTCGGTCGGGCTGAACTCCTTGCTCTCCCAGGGCCGTAACGGCTCGGTTTCCATGCCGACGAACAGCATCGGGACCAGGTCCATCTGGGCGGCCGGCTCGCGTAATCGATAGAGCATGGCGCCCGCGTCCGGCACGGGTGCTTCGGTGAGCCAGACGACCGGCGACGAGATCATCTCGATTCCGGGAGGAGCCATCTCGGGGTCGCCCTCGAGTCGCCGCCCGGCAGGGAGGAGGAGGCCGCCAACGATGGCGGGGCCGTCGTCGGGCAGTCGCGGAACCTCGTACGGCGGGAGCTTTGGCGGGCGGGTGATCCCTTTGCTGAAGTCGAGGCGGCCGGCCGCCGGCTCCGCGCCGGTGGTCTCCACGTAGCCCTTGGCCAGCTTCTCCTTGATGAGCTTGTCGACATGTAGTTCGGCGGCGTCGTCGGACCCGAGGTCTTTGTTCTGGGTCTGGCCGTTGGTGCCCAGGCGTCCGAATCGAACTCTGACCTCGGCGCCGCTTTGGCTGATCTCCCAGAACTTCGCCGATGACCCACCGACGAACTCAAAACGACGCGGCTCGTCCATTCGGATCACTCTAATAGTGGCGTCATGAGTGAAAACCAGCCCAAATATGTCTCCAGGGTGTCCATCGTTCGCGACCGCGGACCCATCCGTCGCGCGTGGCTCCCGGCCGAGTCCGAACCTGTTTACTTCGGCACCCACGACGAGGTTCGCGAGCACTACGGCACCGCGCCCGGGCAGTATCCGGACCACGCCACGACGCTCGACTATGTGGTGGCCGCGGCCGCCGGTTGACTCACCGGGACCTTTGGTGGCGCGCTGGAGGCGCGCGGGATCGACGCGAGCGAAGGAAAGCTGAAGTCGGAAGCCGAAGGTGACGTCTATCTCGAGGACAAGGTGCTGGTCATCAAGAGGATTCGCGTCCGCTACACGCTGACCGGCTGTCCCGAGGACAAGCGCGAGGCGGCGGAGCGCTCGCACTCGTTCCACGCGTCGCGCTGCCCTGTGGCGAAGAGCATCGAGAAGGCGATCGAGATCACGACCGAGCTGACATTCGCTTGACGGCCGCCCCGCCGGCCCTGGCCGACATTCTTGCGGCTCGACGCAGGATCCGGCCTCACCTCGATCCGAGCCCTCTGCGCAACTACCCCGCAATCGACAGGCTGGTCGGTACGCGGGTCTGGATCAAGCACGAAAACCTGCTTCCGACCGGGGCCTTCAAAGTGCGCGGCGGGGTCAACCTGATGTCACAGCTCGATTCCGCGACCCGGGCGCGAGGCGTTATCGGCGCTTCTACCGGCAACCACGGCCAGTCCGTGGCGTTCGCCGCGCGGCTCTTCGGCGTAAGCGCGATCATCTGCGCTCCGGAAGGCGCCAACCCGGTCAAAGTCGAGGCGATGCGTGACTTCGGCGCTGAAGTTGTTCTCGTCGGGCACGACTTCGACGACGCGCGGCTCCACTGCGAGAAGCTGGCCGCCGAGCATGGTTACCGCTATATCCATTCGGGCAACGAACCCGACCTCATCGCGGGAGTGGCCACGCACACCCTTGAAATCCTCGAGGAGCGGCCCGACATCGACGTAATCCTTGTCCCGGTCGGCGGCGGGAGCGGTGCGGCGGCTGCCTGCATCGCGGCCAAGTCGATCCGCTCCGACATCGAGGTCATCGCTGTTCAGTCGAGCGCCGCTCCGGTTGCACACGATTCCTGGCGCGCCCGGGTGGCTGTGGAACGCCCGAACACGACGATTGCCGAGGGCCTTGCCACACGCACGGCATTTGACCTGCCGCAGCGAATCCTTCGCGACATGCTCGACGACTTCGTGCTAGTGACAGATGACGATCTGCTTGCCGCCACCGCGGTGATGATCGAGAAGACTCGCACCCTTGTCGAGCCGGCCGGGGCGGCGCCACTCGCCGCAGCCTTATCGCCCGCGGTGAAAGCTCGGCTTGAGGGCAGGAGCGTGGCGCTCATCTGCACCGGCGCCAACATCAGCCCGGCGCAGCTGCGTGTGGTGGTGGCGGGCTAGTTCCCGGCCCGATTCCGCCCCGTTGGCGCATACGGGGCGTTTGAAGTTGTGAAATTCCGCCCCGCTTGATCAAAAGGTGCGGAATCAGCCTTTGACTGCGCGGTCTCCGATCTCCAGGGCCGAGTCGAGGATCTCGAAACCCTCGTCCAGCTCCGCCTCGGTGATGCACAGAGGCGGGTTGGTCATGATCGTGTTCCAGCGGACGAACGTGAAAAGCCCTGCGTCCTGCAGCGCTGCCGCGATCGCCTTCATCTCCGGCGAATTGCCGTTGAACGGCGCGAGTGGCTCCATCGTGCGCTGATCGCGCACGAGCTCGAGGATTCCGAACAGTCCAATCGAACGCGTGGCGCCGACGCACGGGTGTCGCTCCCGCAGCTTCTTGTGATGCCTCTCCAAGACAGCGCCCATGCGCTTCGCGTTGCCGACCATGTCGTCCTCTTCATACGCCTGGATCGCGCCCAGCGCGGCGGCGCACCCGAGCGGGTGGCTGTTGTAGGTCAGGCCTCCGTAAAAGACGTGGTCGTCGTAGTACGCCGCGACTTTCGGCCGCATGCCGACCGCGCCCAGCGGCACGTAGCTGCTCGTCAGTCCCTTGGCCATCGTGATCAGGTCGGGCACGACCCCCCAGTGGTCGACGGCGAACCATTTGCCGGTCCTGCCGAAGCCCGTCATGACTTCGTCGCAGATCATCAGGATGCCGAACCTGTCGCACAGCTCGCGCACGCCCTGGAGGTAGCCGTCCGGTGGGATCAGGATTCCATTGGTGCCGGTGATCGGCTCGAGTATGAAGGCGGCGATCGTCTGCGGGCCCTCGAGCTGAATTGTCTCCTCCAGCTGCGCGAGCGCGACCTCCGCGGAGTCGAAGCCGCGCTGGATGCCGTGATACGGATCGAGCACGTGAACGACGCCGGTCGAGTACTCGTTGGGCCAACGGCGTGGATCCCCGGTGGCCTGCATCGCGGCCCCGGTCGCGCCGTGATACGAGCGGTAGCGGGCCAGGATCTTGGGCCGGCCGGTGACCGTGCGCGCGATCTTGATCGCGTTCTCGTTGGAGTCGGCACCGCCCAGCGTGAACAGAAACTTGTCGATGTCTCCCGGCAGGAGCTCGGCCAGCTTCGCGCCCAGGCGGGCCCGCGGTTCGTGAGCCATGAACGGGCCGATATACGAAAGCCGCTCGGCCTGCTGCTTGATCGCGTCGATGATCCGCCGGTCGCCGTGGCCCGCGTTGACGCACATCAGCTGGCTGTTGAAGTCAAGGAACCTGCGGCCGTCGGCGGTGTGAAAGTACACACCCTTCGCGTTCGTGACGGCCAGGGGGTTGAGGCCGGCCTGGGCCGTCCAGTCGTACAGGGTGTGGCGCACGCAGAGCTCCGAGATCTCCGCTGCGCTCAAGGCCTTCACCGTTTCAGTTGCCATTTCGAAAATCCTAACTCCGGACTAGCATGACAAGAAGATGCAGGAGTCGCCGGCTACCGCCTTTCGCCAGCAGCTGGAGTCGCTCTACTCGATCTCCATCGAGATCGCCCGCCTGCACGAGATGCAGCAGGTCTTCGACCGCGCTCTGGCCTTCTGCCTCGACCTGACGCAATCGGCATTTGGCTTCATCGGCATGCTCAACGGCAGTGAGCAGATGGACGTGGCGGCGATCAAAGGATTCGAGCCCTCGGATCCTAATTTCTACGAAAACTTCCGGCTGATCCCGGTGCGGCCCAGCGTCTTCGGAGTGGTGATCACCAATCAGCGCTCCAAGATCTCCAACGACGTCCTCCACGACCCGGACCGGGTCGGCCAGCCTCGCGGTCATCCTCCGGTCCGCACGTTCCTGGGCGTGCCGCTCCAGGTCGGAGAGCGCGTGATCGGCATGATCGGCGTGGCGAACAAGCCGAGCGGATATACGACCGACGAGGAGCGGCTGCTCTTCACCTTCGCCAACCAGGTCGCCGTGGCGATCGAAAACGCGCGCCTATATGAGGACCAGCGCCGGATGATCGACGAGCTGGAGCAGCTGCACCGCGACCTTAGCCAGGCGGAGCGCGATCAGGTGCTCCGCCAGGAGCGCGAGCGGATCGCCGCCGAGCTCCACGACCGGATCGAGCAGGGCATCTTCACTCTGGGTCTCAAGGTCAACGCGATCCTGGAGCGCGAGCCGGTAACAGCCCCGATTGCCAACGGCCTTGGCGAAGTGCGGCAGCTTGCGATCCACACGTCGGAAGCGGTCCGGGAGGCCATCTTCGCCCTCTCGCTTCCCCGGGCAGAAAACGGCGGCCTGCCTTCCCAGCTCAGGCGCCTGGTCCGCGAGACGGGTGAGGCGGACTCGGTCGAGGCCGACCTGGTCGTCAGCGGCAAACCCGTCGGCCTCAGCGCGGAATCGGCGCACACCCTCTTCGTCCTGGCTCGCGAAGCTCTCGCGAACGTGGCGCGGCACGCCAAGGCAAAGCGCGTGTTGGTGAGCCTGCGCTACTCCGACGATCATGTCGACCTCGTCATTCAAGACGACGGCGTCGGAGCATCTGAGCAGATCCTCAAGACCTACCAGGAAAGCACCACCCATTTCGGGCTGAAACGAAGCCGCCGCCAGGTGGAAGCTCTTGGCGGAGCCTTCGAAGTACGTAACGGCGAGGAGAGCGGGCTGGCGATTCGGGCCAGCGTGCCGGCGCAGGCGTGAAACACAGGCGCGCTAATTCGATCGTTTTGGCGCCAAACAACGGTAATTCCTGTGACCGGTTCAGGCCGTGATGGCGGGAGGACAAAACGGGCGTATACGAGTCCTGATCGTGGACGATCACGAGATGGTCCGGGAGGGCCTCATGGCGATGCTCCAGCCCGAGCCCGACTTCGAGGTGGTAGGCCAGACCGGCTCCGGAGCGGCTGTGGTTGAGCTCGTGCAATCCAGCCGACCGGACGTGGTTCTCCTCGACGCCCGCCTGCCCGATGTAAGCGGCGTCGAGGTGTGCCGCAGGCTCGGCGTCTCGCATCCAGGTGTTGCGGTCGTGATCCTCACGACCTACACCGACGCCGACCTCGTCCAGGAGTGCCTGCAGGCCGGGGCTCGCGGGTACGTCGTCAAGAACGTAGAGAGCTTCAGCTTGAAGGAGAGCATCCGGGCCGTCCATCGGGGCGAAGCCGTGCTGGCGCCTCAGGTCGCCGGCCAGATCATCGAGCGGGTGCGGACCCCGCAGCAGGAGTCGGGACGGGCGGCGCTGAACTCATCTCAGGTCGCCATCCTCCGCCTGATCAGCCGCGGCCACTCCAACCGCGAGATTGCAGCCGAGGTGCATCTGAGCGAGAACACCGTGAAGACCCACGTCCAGGAGATCTTTCGCAAGCTCGGTGTGCGCAACCGTGTCGAGGCCGCGATCCTGGCCGGGAAGTCCGGCTGGATTTAGTGGTGCGTCCGGGAAAGCGCTCGCCAATGCATCGGCCCAGTCGGCCGGGCTGCGCTGATGCCGGCGTCGCCTCCTCCGCGCGTTCGGTCACGCATCTACGCGATGCGCTCCCTCACGTGCTCGTCGTCTCCTTGGCACCGGCCGCCGGAGCCGCGCCTTATCGAGCTGATTCCCAGACACACCACTGGTGCGTCACCCGATCGGGTGATGCAGATTCGCCCCTCTGGGTGATGACCGGCGCGCGTGGCTCTGGTTTGTTAGCAGGCGGAGGTGTGTGAATGTTTCCTGCCGCTTTCGACTATCGCTCTCCGTCCACCCTCGAGGAGGCGTTAGGGGTACTGGCCGAGCGCGGCGATGACGCCAAGGTCATGGCCGGCGGCCAGAGTCTCATCCCCCTCCTCAAGCTTCGATTCTCCCAACCGCAGCTCATCCTCGACATCGGCCGCCTGCCTGGGATGGCCGAAATCAAGCGCGAGGACGGCCACATCCGGATCGGCGCTCTGGTTCGTCACGTCGATGTGGAGCGAAGCTCGGAGCTGGCGAAGCACCTCCCGCTGATGGTCGAGGCGGTCCACTGGATCGCCGACCCACTGGTCAGGAACCGCGGAACCGTGGTCGGGTCGGTCTGCCACGCAGACCCGTCCGGCGACTGGGGCTCGATCATGCTGGCGCTCAACGCGGAACTGGTGGCCCAGTCCAAGTCTGGGGAGCGTGTGATCCCTATCGACGGCTTTTTCCAGGGCCCGTTCACCACCACCCTGCGGCCGGACGAAGTGGCCACCGCGATCCGGATCCCGCTGCCGACCGGGCCCTCCGGCGGGTCGTATCACAAGCTCGAGCGCAAAGTTGGCGACTTCGCCACCGTCGCGGTTTCGGTGCAGATCGAGCTCGACGGCCGCAAGGTCAAGAAGGCCGGGATCGGCATGACCTCGGTCGGTGCGACCAATCTCAAAGCGAAGCAAGCCGAGGCTGGGCTAGCCGGCCGCGAGTTGACTGACGACGTGATCGCAGAGGCGGCGCGGCGCGCGGCGGCGTTCGCGGAGCCGAAGGACGACATCCGCGGGACTGCCGCATACAAGAAGGACGTGGTTCGGGTCTTCGTGCAGCGCGGCCTCAAAGCAGCCCTCGCTCGAGCCCAGGAGGTGAAGGCGTGAAGGTGACGATGCGTGTCAACGGGGCAGAACGGAGCGGCGACGTGGAGCCGCGCGTGCTGCTCGTCGACTTCCTGCGCACCAATCTCACTCTCACGGGCACGCACGTCGGGTGCGACACCACCAGCTGCGGCGCGTGCACCGTGCTGCTGGATGGAGAGCCGGTGAAGTCCTGCACGCTGCTCGCGGTGCAGGTCGAGGGCCGCGACATCAAGACGGTCGAAGGCCTGGCGCAGGGCGCGACCCTCGCACCGATCCAGATCGGCTTCCACGAGGAGCACGGCCTGCAGTGCGGTTTCTGCACGCCGGGCATGATGCTGGTCTCTGAGGCCCTGCTCAAGCGCAACCCGAATCCAACGGATGACGAGATCCGCTGGGCAATCAGCGGCAACATCTGCCGCTGCACCGGCTACATGAACATCGTCAAGGCGGTCAAGCACGCGGCCGAGCTGCAATCGCAGGCCGCGAAAGCGCCCGCAAAACAGGCGGCGATGGCGGGGGGTGGGGAATGAGCTCCACGATGCACATGCACGGGGGCATCGGCGAATCGATCAAGCGCAAAGAGGACGCGCGCTTCCTGCGCGGCAAGGGCAACTACCTCGACGACTTCGTCCTTCCCAACATGCTGCACATGGCGATCCTGCGCAGCCCTCACGCGCACGCGCGAATCAAGTCGGTCGACACGAAGGCCGCGTCGGCCAAGCCGGGAGTGATCGCGGTCGTCACCGGCGAGCTGATGGCGCAGCACAAGCTGGCCTGGATGCCGACGCTCAGCGGCGACACGCAGGCTGTGCTCGCGACCGACAAAGTCCGCTTCCAGGGCCAGGAGGTCGCGGCGGTGATCGCCGAGACGAAGTACCAGGCTGAGGACGCGCGGGACGCGATCGAGATCGAGTACGACATCCTTCCCGCGGTCACGAACCCCGACGGGGCAAAAGCGCCAGGCGCCGCCCTCATCCGGGATGAGAAGGAAGGTCAGAAAGACAACCACATCTACCACTGGGAATCAGGCGATCAGGCCACCACCCAGGCGGCCTTCGCCAAGGCGCACAAGGTGGTGAGGCTGCACACCTTCTATCCGCGATGCCATCCCGCCCCGCTCGAAACCTGTGGATGCATCGCCGACGTCAACGGAGTGACCGGCAAGGCCACGATCTACATGACGAGCCAGGCTCCGCATGCGATCCGGACCGTGTTCGCCCTGGTCACGGGCCTGCCCGAGCAGCAGATTCGCATTATCTCCCCCGACATCGGCGGCGGCTTCGGCAACAAGGTGCCGGTGTATCCGGGCTACGTGGTCGCGACGGCGGCCAGCCTCCTGATCGGCCGGCCTGTGAAGTGGGTGGAGGATCGCAGCGAGAACCTCATCTCGACCGGCTTTGCCCGCGACTTCCACATGACCGGCGATCTGGCGGTGGACAAGAACGGCAAGATGCTCGCTCTCCGCGTGCACCTGGACAGCGACAACGGCGCCTTCTTCTCCGATGCGCAGCCGTCGAAGTTCAAGGCCGGGTTGTTCCACATCGTCACCGGCTCGTACGACATCCCGACCGCCCACGTCACCGCGGACGGCTATTACACGAACAAGGCCCCAGGCGGGGTCGCCTACAGGTGCTCCTTCCGGGTCACCGAGGCGAGCTACCTGATCGAGCGTCTTGTCAGCAACGCCGCATTTGAGCTCGGGATGGACCAGGCCGAGTTCCGGAAGTGGAACTTCATCCAGCCCGAGCAGTTCCCGTACACGTCGGCGACCGGGTGGGTGTACGACAGCGGCGACTATCCGAAGGCCATGGACGTTGCCCTCAAGCAGCTCGGGTATGACGATCTGAAGAAGGACGTCGAGGCGCGCAGGAAGAAGGGCGAGGTGACGGGCATCGGCATCGCCAGCTTCACTGAGGTCGTGGGCGCGGGCCACGGCGCGGATTTCGACATCATCGGCCTGCGCATGTTCGACAGCGCGGAGCTGCGCGTGCACCCGACCGGGAAGGCGATGCTTCGGATGGGCACGAAGTCGCAGGGCCAGGGCCACGAGACGACATTTGCGCAAATCGTCGCCGAAGAGCTGGGCATCCCCGCCGCCGACGTCGCCGTGGAGGAGGGCGACACGGATACGGCGCCGTATGGCCTGGGCACCTACGCGTCACGCAGCACCCCGGTGGCGGGTGCCGCGACCGCGATGGTCAGCCGCAAGCTGCGCGACAAGGCCCGCAAGCTGGCCGCCCATCTGCTCGAGGCCGCCGAGGAGGATCTCACCTGGGAGCGTGGGAAGTTCTACGTCAAGGGTTCACCCGACCGCGCCAAGACGATCCAGGAGATCGCATTCGCCGCTTACACCAACTTGCCCGAGGG
>DATGVE010000042.1:0-4572 GCA_035300725.1 Candidatus Eiseniibacteriota bacterium
TCGATGGGCCCCGAGCGTGCGAAGGACGCCATCCGCAAGGGCCTTTCGATGGGAGCCGACCGCGGCGTCCTGATCACCGATCCCCAACTTGCCGGCGCCGACGCTCTGCTCACAGCCCGCGCGCTCGCGGCCGCGATCAAATCCGAGATCGCTGACCTCGTCATCTGCAGCACCGAGTCGTACGACGGAAGCACCGGAATGGTGCCGCCCATGCTCGCCGAGCTGCTGGGCGTTCCGCAGCTCACCTTCGCGAAGAAGGTCGAGGTCGATGGCTCGAACATCAAGATCCACCGGCAGACCGCCGATGGATATCAGGTCGTCGAAGCAGCGATGCCGGTCCTGATCACAGTGACCGCGGGCATCGCGGAACCGCGCTACGCGTCGCTGAAAGGCATCATGGCGGCGCGCTCGAAGGAGATCAAGCAGATCGGTCTCGGCGACCTCGGGATCGAAGTCGGTGAACCGGCCGAGACGATCCAGGGATTCGCGGACGCCGAGACACGCAAGGCCGGCGCGGTCATCGAGTTCGACGGCACGGCACTCGACAAGATCATGGCCGTCCTCGCCGAAGCCAAGGTCGTCTAATTGCCAAAAGTCTGGGTCTACGCGGAGCTCCACCAGGGCAAGCTGGCGCCGACCTCGCTCGAGCTGATGGCCAAAGCCCGAACGCTCGGTGACGTCGAGGCCATCGCGCTCGGTGGCGGCGCCAAGGCTGCCGCTGCGACGCTCGGCAAGCACGGGGCGAAGGTCGTCCACGTCAACGAGGACGCTGCGTTCGACGATTTCGTCGCTGAGCCGGCGACCGCCGCTCTCGAGTCCCTGCACAAGCAGGGCGCGCCCGACCTCATCCTGTTCGGGTTCACGCCCGACTCGCGCGAGGTCGCGGGTCGGTTCGCGGCTCGGCTGGGCGTCGGCCTCATCTCCAACGCGGGCGACGTGTCCGCGAAGGATGGTGGCTTCGTCGCGAAAGTGCCCTACTTCGGAGGCGCCAAGCTCGCCGCGATGAAAGCCAACAAGAAGCCCGCGATCATCCTCATCCGGCCGAAGTCCTTCGAACCCTCAGAGGCGGGCGGCAGCGCGGAGGTCAAGGAGCTTGCCGTCTCGATCGATGCCGGTTCGAAACGCGCGCACGTCACAGAGCGTGTCGTCGAAGCTTCCGAGAAGGTGAAGCTCGAAGACGCGAAGATAGTAATCAGCGGCGGACGTGGCATGGGCGGCCCCGATAACTTTCCGCTGCTCGAGGACCTCGCCAACGCGCTGGGTGGCGCGGTAGGGGCGAGCCGCGCGGTGGTCGACGCCGGCTGGGTGCCGTATTCGATGCAGGTCGGGCAGACCGGCAAGTCGGTGCGCCCGGGCGTCTACATCGCGGTGGGAATCTCCGGCGCGATGCAGCACACGGTCGGCATGAAGGCTTCCAAGGTGATCATCGCCATCAACAAGGACGCCGAGGCCCCGATCATGAAGATGGCGGACCTCGGCGTCGTGGGCGACGCGCTGAAGATCGTTCCGGCGCTCACCGCCGCCGTCAAAGCCAAAAAGGGCTAGAGACGGCGCCCGAATTCCGCCCCTTTGGCGCCAACGGGGCGTTTGCGAAGCGGGGATTCCGTCCCGTTGGATCCAACGGGACCTCAATCATCAATCTCAATGAATAGGGACGAGGCGGAGCGCTTAGCTGCCGAACGCCGAGCCCGCCGGCGCGAGAAGAACTTTGCCGAAGCAGACGCCATCCGCGAGCGCTTACGCGAGGGCGGGTGGGATGTCGTTGACAGCCACAACGGGAGCGAGCTCCAGGCCCTGAAGGCGCCACCCAGCACGGTTCCCGCAGCGGCCCCACGCGCGGTCACGTTGCTTACCGTCGTTCACGGCTGGAAGCCCGACGCGGAGCGGTGGCTCCTTTCGGTGTTCACACACTGCAAGGTCGACTTCGAGGCGCTCATCGTCGACAACTCCGGCGACGAGCGGATCGCCGGCTGGCTGCACAGCCGTGCCGCCGAGCGGCTGCGTTCGATCACACTCGAGCCACCGCTTGGATTCGCGGGCGCCGTCAATGCCGGCATCGAGGCTGCCGCGGGTGAGCTGGTGATCCTTTTCGATCCAGGCGTCGAGCTCACGGGCGATGCCATCTCGCCGCTCGTGGGAGCGCTGGCCGACCCGTCTGTGGTCGTCGCAGGCCCGTTCGGCCTTCGCGGCATCGGCACGCTTAAGGAGTTTGCCGAAAGCCCAGGACCTGAGGTCGACGCGATCGAGGGCTACTGCATGGCGTTCCGGCGCGCCGACGCGCAGGCTCTGGAAGGCTTCGATCCCAAGTTTCGCTACTACCGGATCGCGGACATCGAGTTCAGCTTCCGGCTCAGGGACCGCGGCGGCCGGGCCGTGGCCGTATCGGGGCTTCCGATCGAGAAACACGAGCACCGCCTGTGGGAGGCGACCGAACCCACAGAACGCGAGCGCCTGTCGAAGCGCAACTTCTACCGCTTTCTCGATCGCTGGGGAAAGCGGCCCGACCTACTCGTGGGTAAATAGAATTCCCCCGGTGGGCGACGACTACTCGGCCCGGGTCTCCGATCTCAAAGCCAGGCGTGCGAAGAACCTGGCGATGGGCGGCCAGGAGAAGATCGCAAAGCAGCACCAGCGCGGCAAGCTGACCGTCCGCGAGCGCCTCGACCTGCTCTTCGATGCGGACACGTTCGTCGAGTTCGGCCTCCTCGCCAGCCAGCAGTCGGTTCGCGGGGGAGAGATCGACGCCAACGGGACGCCTGCCGACGGCGTGGTCACAGGGCACGGGCTTGTCGAAGGCCGCCAGGTGTGGGTCATCGCCTACGACTTCACGGTGATGGCGGGCTCGATGGGCGCGGTGGGGGAGCAGTTCAAGGCGGCCAGGGTGCGCGAGCTTGCCCTTCGCTACCGCAAGCCGATCGTGTGGCTGCTCGACTCCGCCGGGGCACGCATCCAGGAGGCCGCCGGATCGACCTTTGCCGGCTCGGGTTTCCTGTTCGCCGACCAGGTCGTGATGTCGGGCGTGGTCCCGCAGGTCGCTGCGATGCTCGGTCCGTGCTCGGCCGGCACCGCTTACATCCCTGGGCTCGCGGATTTCGTGCCGATGGTCAAGGACACATCGTCCATGTCTCTTGGCGGCGCCCGGCTAGTGAAGGCGGCGACGGGCGAGGACGTGACGGACCATGACATGGGCGGCTCGCAGGTCCACTGCTACGAATCCGGCGTGGGCGACAACGAGGTCGCCGATGACCGGGAGTGCATCGAGCTCGTGCGCAAATTCCTCTCCTACCTACCCTCGAGCAACACCGAGCCCGCACCCTACCGCGAAACGGACGACCCGGCGGAGCGCCTGGTCGAAGGCCTCGAGAAGATCGTGCCGGTCAGCCCGCGCGCCGCTTACGACGTCAGGCGTGTCATCAAGGCGGTGTTCGACCGCGAGAGCTGGCTGGAGATCAAGCCCACGTGGGCCAAGAACCTCGTCATCGGGTTAGCGCGCGCGGGCGGCCATCCGGTAGGGGTGGTCGCGAACCAGCCGATGCAAAAGGGCGGCGTACTCGACTCGGACGCCGCAGACAAGGCAGCGCGCTTCATCCGCATGTGCGACGCGTTCAACGTGCCGCTGGTCTACCTGATGGATGTACCGGGATTCATCGTCGGGTCTCAGGTCGAGAAGGACGGGATCATCCGCCACGGCGCGAAGATGCTGTACGCAACGGCGGAGGCGACGGTGCCGAAGATCACCGTCATCATGCGCAAGGCATACGGTGCGGGTTATTTCGTCATGTGCGGCAAGGGCTACGGGCCCGACGTGCTCGTCGCCTGGCCGCTGGCCGAGATCTCCGTCATGGGCCCAGAGGGCGCGGTCAACATCATCTTCAACAAGCAGATCGAAGCCTCATCCGACCCCGAGGCCACCCGCGCGCAGATGATCGAGGCGATCCGCGCGCAGATCAATCCGTACCTCGCGGCGGGCTGGGCGATGATCGACGACGTCATCGATCCGGCCGAGACCCGGCGCGTCATCATTCGAGGCCTCGAGCAGGCGAGCGAGAAGACCGTCGACCGCCCGTGGCGGAAGCACGGAAACATACCGGTTTGAAAGTTATCGTCACCGCCGCTCTCACCGGAGTGCTGGCGACGCGGGCCCAGTGTCCCGCTATCCCGTACACGCCGAAGGAGATCGGTGAGGAAGCGAAACGCGCGGCGGACGCCGGCGCGGCGATCGTCCACATCCATGCGCGCACCCCTGAGGGCGGGCCGGACTGGAGGGTCGAGACGTTCGCCGACATCTTCAACGAGGTCCGCGCGCGGACGGATGTAATCGTCAACTTCTCGACCGGTGCAGTGGACATTCCGGCGAATGAGCGAGTGGCCCACATCCGCGACCTGCGGCCCGAGATGGCCGCGCTGAACATGGGCTCCATGAATTACGCGATCTACTCGGAAAAGAAGAAAACCTTCTATCACGACCATGTCTTTGCCAACCCGTTCATGGACATCCAGTTCTTCCTTCAGACCATGAAGGACGCGGGAGTCAGGCCCGAGATGGAGTGCTTCGACACCGGGCACATCGGC
>DATGVE010000043.1:0-9726 GCA_035300725.1 Candidatus Eiseniibacteriota bacterium
CCAGCTGCTCGCCAACCCGCAATCGATCGGCAGCGGCAGTGACCGACATGTTGCAGGTCCGGCTGATCCAGGTCGCAGCGGTCGCAGTTCCGCTTAGTAGGTGCTCGCCACTTTGCTGCGCACGCCGCGCCATCGCCGAAAATTCGCTCTCCAGCCCATCCATCGCTGAACGCAATAGCTTGAGGTCGTCATCGCGCCGATCGACCTCGCGAGCCTGATACTTGCGAATCGCTCCGACCAGTTCCTCGAGGGGTGTTCCCCCCTCCCCCAACATGAGAACAGCGTACCAAACATCTGTTTGGAGGTCAAGAGTTTACAGGGTAAATTTGATCTCAAAACCCACAATTTCTGCCGACCCCCACCGGCTTCACCCAGACCCGCCCCGCCTCCCTTTCCAAGTCCTTTTTCGCCTGACCCGTCACCCTGCCACCCAGGCCCGCCCCAACTCCCTTTTCCCGTCCTCGTCACCCTGCCACCCAGACCCGCCCCCGCCTCCCTTTTCCAAGTCCCTTTTCGCCGGGCCCGTCGTCCAACCACCCAGGCCCGCCCCGACTCCCCGTCCTCTTCCGGCCCCTAAGCCCGGACCCGCCTCCCAATCGCATCCGACACGACCTCCGCCATCGCCTCGATGAACTCAGGCCTCGTGTTGAACGACGCCGTCCGCCGGATCTTGATCCCGCTCTCGCGCGAGAAGGCCTGGGCCTCCACGTCGAGGTCGTAGAGGATCTCGAGGTGGTCGGCGACAAACCCGATAGGGCAAATGAGCACGTCCTGGGCGCGTGACTGGTCGATCGCCGCGAGAAGGTCCGGTCCGAGCCACGGCTCGCCCGTCGTGCTCGCGGACTGAAAAGCAAACTCCCACTCCGGCAGCTTCATGCCGGCCTCGACGAGGCGGCAGCTCTCGAGCAGCCGGTCGTGATAGCCATCGCCCTCAGCCACGATTCGCGCCGGAAGGCTGTGGGCGGTGAAGAAGAGCCGTTCGGGCCACGACTCGCCGAGACTTTCGGCAATCAGCTTCTGGACGGCGCCGATGAAGGCCGGATGGTCGTGGAATCCGCGGACGAAGACCAGCTCGCCATGCCACGCCGTTTCGAGTGAGTGCTGGTACGCGCCAAGGCTCATCTCCGCGAAGTGCGGCGCGAGCGGAATGCCGACCAGCCGCTGGACGCCCGCTCGCTCCGCCTCGGCGGCGCCCTCGGCGATAAAAGGCGACGCGTGCTTCATGCCGACAAAGGAAGGCAGCCCGAGCCGATCGCCGAGCGCTTTCGCCTGCGCGCGCGTGATCGCCGTTAGGGGCGAGCCTCCGATCGCCCGGTAGCGAGACTTCAGCTCGTCCAGCGCTTCAGCCGAAGGTTTGCGCCCGCCCCGGATGTGCGTGTAGTACGCCTCGATGTCGTCCTCGCTCGAGGGGCTGCCGTATGCCATGCAGAGAACGCCGGTCAGCGGTTCAGGCGACACGGACGACCTCAGACTCGTGCACGGTTTCGATGAGGAGCTGAAGATTTTCGAGCGGAGTCGACGGCAGCACTCCGTGCCCGAGGTTGAAGATGTGACCCGGCCTTTCGCCGGCACGCCGGAGCACGTCGCGGGCGCGCTCACGCACGAGCTCCGGTGGGCCCAACAGCACCGCGGGGTCCAGGTTGCCCTGGATGCCGCGGTCGTGGCCCACCCTCTCCCACGCCGCATCCAGCGGCACGCGCCAGTCGACTGACACGATGTCCGGACCCGCCGAGGCGATCGACTCGAGCAATCCCGCCGTGTCGGTCCCGAAGTGGATGCGCGGAACATCGGCTGATTTGAGCGCGGCGAAGATCGAGCGGGTGTGCGGCAGGACGCGAGTCTCGTAGTCCTCCACAGCGAGGGCGCCGACCCAGGAATCGAAAAGCTGTACCGCGCTCGCGCCCGCGCCGACCTGCGCGAGCAGGTAGCCGGCCATCGTCGCCGACAGCTTCGCAAGCAGCTTGTCGAAGGCAGCCGGTTCGGAGTACATGAAGGCCTTGACCCTGGCGAAGTCACGGCTCGGCCTTCCTTCGATCAGGTAGCTCGCCAGCGTGAACGGCGCGCCGGAAAACCCGATCACCGGAACCGGGGACTGGGCCACGACCTGGCGCACCGCGGCAATGACCTGCGGCGCGGCCGCGTCGCCCGGCGGAACGACCAGGCGATCGACGTCGGCGGCGGACGCGATCGGCCGCGCGATCACCGGCCCGACGTTCTCGACCAGGTCGAACTCGACGCCCATGCCGCGGAGCGGAAGCATGATGTCGGCGAACATCACCGCCGCGTCGACGCCCAGCCGCCGGACCGGCTGCAGGGTCACTTCCGCGCAGAGCTCGGGCTGGGCGACTATGTCGACGAGGCTCCAGCGTTCGCGAAGCTTGCGGTATTCAGGGAGCGACCGTCCCGCCTGGCGCATGAGCCACACCGGCGTGACGTCGACCGGCTGGTGCCTCGCGGCCTGCAGAAAGCGGCTCACCTCGAGTCGGCCGTCGCGCCGAGCAGCTCCGTGATCTCCTCGATCGGCCGGTGGATCCCCGTCAAGATGGGCGTGTCACGCACCGTCGACAGCCGGCTTTCTGTTGCGCGTAGGGCGCGGACCAGCTCGCCAAACTTCGGAAGATCGTCGGTCTCGTAGGCAACGAGGAAGTCCATGTCGTCGAGCCCGAAGCTGTAAGCCAGCAGCTGGCGCACCTCCGGATACCCGTGCCCGATCTTCATGTGCCCGTTCATGATTCGCTGCCGCTCCTCGGCAGGAAGCTGGTACCACTCCGCGGACTTGGTGAACGGGTACACGACGAGGTAGCGCGAACGCTCGCCGCTGAACAGCGACTGTTCCTGCGGTGTCGGCTTCTTGACGTACTGCGACGGCTGGATGACACCGAGAAAGCTCTCCTGCACGCGCATCCACTTCCCCATGCCCGACCGCAAGGCCATGGCGGATCGTTCCTCGATCGAGTCCAAGGTGGGCCCAAGGCTCCACAACAACAGATCCGCGCCGGGCTGCAGCCCGACCATCGAATAGCAGTGTGTCGTCACCTCGGACTCCAACCGAACTGCCGCGACGAGGTCCTCGGCTGACTCGAAGCGTTCCTCGACCGGAAGCCGGCGCCAGGCTGGATCCAGCCCGAGGGCCAGCGCGTGAACGAACCTCCGCTCGCTCAGGTCGATTCCTTCAGCCACGCCGCAACATCGCCGGCGAAGTACGTGATGATGACGTCCGCTCCGGAGCGGCTGATCGCGGTCAACGACTCGAGGACGGCGCCGCGCCGGTCGATCCACCCGCGCTCGGCCGCGGCTTCGATCATCGCCGCCTCGCCGCTCACCTGGTAGGCGGCCAGCGGCAGGTCGAATCGATCGCGTGCCCGCGCGAGCAGGTCGAGCGACGTGATCGCCGGCTTGACCATCAACACGTCGGCACCCTCGCGCGCGTCGAGCTCGAGCTCGCGCATCGCCTCGCGTCCATTGGCGGGATCCATCTGATAAGACTTGCGATCGCCGAAGCTCGGCGTCGAACCCGCGGCCTCCCTGAACGGTCCGTAGAGCGAAGAGGCGTGCTTGGTGGCGTAAGCAAAGATGGCCGTCCCGTTAGAGCCTGCGGCGTCAAGGCCGGAGCGAAGCGCAGCGACCTGGCCGTCCATCATCGCGCTCGGAGCCACGATGTCAGCACCCGATTGGGCGTAGGCGATCGCGGCCTCGGCCAGCAACGGAAGGCTCGCATCGTTGTCGATGCGATCCCCGTCGAGCACTCCGCAGTGCCCGTGGGTGGTGTACTCGCACAGGCAAACGTCCGCCGCCAGGGCGAGCGGGACCTTCTCGGCCTTGAGCAGGCGCAGCGTCTCAGGCACCGGTCCGTTCTCATCCGCCGCCATCTCGCCACGCGCGTCCTTTGTTTCGGGAATGCCGAAGAGGAGAACCCCGCCCACGCCGAGCTTGGCCAGCCGGCCGGCCTCCGCCAGCGCGAGGTCGGGGCTCAGGCGAGCGTGGCCATTGAGCGACGCGATTTCCTCGCGCCGCCGCCGGCCGGAGACCACGAACAGCGGCGCCACGAGCTGAGAAGGATGCAGCCAGGTCTCTCGCACCAGGGCGCGAAGTGCGGGGTTGGCGCGGAGGCGTCGCGGTCGTTCGACGCCAGGCTGATCTACGTTTCGGGTTCGGAGTAGTTCACGCATTGTTCTGGACCTCCAGCGGTAACACTCGGACGATAGCGCTGACCAGCCCCGTGACGCTTTGGGTCTCGGCCTCCGCGATCACCCGGAAGCCGTGCTCCCGAGCGGTGGCGCTGGTGTGGGGACCGATCGTGACGGCATCCAACGCGACGTTTCCGCCGAGCTCGAGGAATCCTCGTACCGCTGATCCCGAGGCGAAGACCACGGCGCTCAGGTCTGGGTCCATCAACGCGGCACGCAGCGGCTCGGCCGATGCAGCCGGTGCTTCCACAGTGCGATACGCGGTGACCTCTCTGACGATCGCTCCTCGCCGGCGCAAGCGATCGGGCAGATCGGTTGCGGCGGCCGACGCTCTGACCAGAGCGATCCGCTTGCCGTCGACGTCGGGAAGCGTTTCGCCGAGGTCTGCGCCATCCGACTGAGCCGGAACGTGCGCCGGATCGACGCCGCGAGCTCGGAGCGCCCTTGCCGTCTCCGGCCCGACGGCCGCGAATCTCGGCCCGGTCGGCAGCTCCGTCATCGACTGCACGCCGCGCACACTGGTCACCACAATCCAGTCGCAGTCCGCCAGCAGCTGCGGGTTGAAGTCCACGGGTTCGGTTTGCATCGTCGGCACCGCGTGCACGCGGTAGCCTCGCTGGCGCAGCGTGTGGACCAGGGTGTCGGACGGTCCTTCCGGTCGCGTGACGAGGACGGCGATCACCGAAGCGCCACCTCCGCGGCAAGCCGCTTGCCCAATCTCGCCGCCAAGCTCGAGGCGTCGGAGCGCACCCCTTCCGCCCGCTGGACGAGCTTGTCACTGCCGTCGCTGTTGACGCCTGCGGCCAGGATGTGGAACGAATCTCCACTCACCGAAGCCAGCGCGCCAACCGGCGCCCGACATGTCCCGCCGGTCACGGACAAGACGTGGCGCTCCGCTTCGACCGCCAACCTGATGTCGCGGTCGTCAATCGCCGAAATGAGCTCGACCAGCCTCGCATCCGAACGGCGCACCTGTACGGCTAGAGCGCCCTGTCCCGGAGCGGGCGCGATGACGTCAGGCTCCAGCCACTCGTCGATCCGGCGCCCTCTCCCCAGCCGGTCGATCCCCGCCGCCGCCAGCACTATTGCGTCAGCGGCTCCCTCGTCGAGTCGCTTCAAGCGTGTCTCCACGTTGCCATGCAGCGGGACGACCTTCAGGTCCGGTCTCGCAGCCAGCAGAAACCCGGTTCGCCTGGGGCTGTCGGTGCCCACTATCGCTCCGTGGGGCAGTGAGGCCAGCGAACCACCACCATCTCTCGTGATCAACACGTCGCGCGGATCCGCGCGCTCCGGGTAGGCGGCGATCATCAGATCGGGCTCTTCCTCTAGCGGAACGTCCTTGGCGCTGTGGACCGCGACGTCAACTTCGCCGGCCAGAAGGGCGCGAGCGATGGCGGCGACGAAGACGCCCTCTCCCGGCGACATGTCGACCGGCCGGACATCGCCTTCGGTGACGATCGGGACGAGCGCCACCTCGTGCCCCTGCTCGCGCAGCCGCGCGGCGATCAGCTCGCTCTGCACCAGCGCCAGCCTCGACCCACGTGTGCCCAGCCGGATCGTCATGACCCTTAAGCCTACGGGTCTCGGCTTTGGGTAACGTTCAGACCCCACTGTGACCAGCATCGCCGCGCGGCGCCTCCACGCCCAGCACCTCACCGGAAAGCCCTTTGCCTCGCCCCTCGACACGGTGCGCGCGCTGACAGCGGTCCAAGCGCAGGATTACGCCGGCGGCAAGTGGGCGCTGGGGCAGCGCGGCCGTGGGGTCACCGAGGCCATGCTCGATCGCCTCTTTGACGAAGGCGCCATCCTCCGTACTCACGTCCTGCGGCCAACCTGGCATTTCGTCCTCCCGGAGGACATCCGCTGGCTGCTCGAGCTGACCGGCCCGAGGATTACTCGAGGCATGGCGGGCCGGCATCGCGAGCTGGAGCTGGACGCCAAGACGGTCGCTCGCGCCAAAGCGGCATTCGCCAAGGCGCTGGCGGGCGGCCGGCACCTGACCCGACCTGAGCTCGGCGATGTGCTGCGCAAGGCGCGCATCTCACCCGATGGCCAGCGCCTCCCCCACCTCCTCTTTCAAGCCGAGCTCGACGGGCTGATCACGAGCGGCGCTCGGCGTGGAAAGCTGCAGACATATGCGCTTCTCGAAGAGCGTGCGCCGACAGCTCGCCGCCTCAACCCCGCGGAGGCGGTGGCCGAGCTCACACTTCGCTACTTCAAGAGTCACGGACCGGCGCAGCTGCAGGACTTCGTCTGGTGGTCCGGCCTGACGCTGGGCGACGCTCGCAAGGGGATTGCGGTTGCAGGCAAAGCGCTCAGACTCCAGTCCATCGAAGGCAAGGATTACTGGTTCGACGCGGATGCAGGCCGGGCTGCGGACAGTGCCCGAGTGGCGCACCTGCTGCCCAACTATGACGAGTACACCGTGGCCTACCGCGACCGCACGGAGATCTTGCAAGCCGGTCGCACGCACGATCCGTTCTTCGTGCTGTCCAACGTCGTCACCATCGGGGGCACTATTCGCGGCGGCTGGCGCCGAACACCGAAGCGAAACGGTGTGCACGTGGAGATCAGTGCGCTGGACCGATTCGCGCCCGCTGAGATTTCAGCCGTCGAAGAAGCAGGCCGCCGGCTGGGTAGCTACCTCGAGCGCCCGGCGCAGCTCTCTGTCCGCAGCCCCGGATGAGCTCGCCTTACGTGTCGGTCGGCGGGGTGGCCCGTGGTGGAACGCAGTCACGGTCCGTCCCCGCCTGAAGGACCTGGCCCTGCGCTCCGACGGGACATGGCGCCGGCGTCGACCAGTAGAAGTGCCCGATCAACAGGCCGAGCACTGCAGCCAGCAGAAAAGCCAGGACGGGGAATCGGCGCGCCCACGCCTCGACCCAGCGTCCGATGGGCTGCCAAAAGGTTCGGAGGAAGAACACGTCGGCAACGACTAGCGCCAAGATCAGTCCTAGACCCACCAGTGCGACGAGCCACACCTGCAAATTCGGATACATCACTCTTTGAAGACCCACATCCAGCGGCCAATGAGGAAGGCGTAGCTCGCCACCCCGACCAGGGTGATGAACGCCCCGGCGTTCATGGAGCACCTGACGTAATACGTGATCGGCCACACGCCGTGGCCGAGCGTCCAGGCCTCGATCAGCATGAGGATGGTGACAAGGAAGAGGAAGATGGCGACTGCCAGATTGACGTTGACGACCGCCGTCGGGTTCGTCCACGGCCCCTCACCAAGCATTTTCTGCGATCGACGGTTGCGTCGAATCCCCGCCGACGAAGTCAGCGACCCGAGGGCGAACATTGCGATCGCGGCGAACACGTACACATAGGTCGGATAGTCCCCTCGACGCGCTGGGAAATTCGTGTTGCAAACCGGATGATGGGACTGCAAGAGGGCCAATCCAGCGATGACGAGCAACGCGACGAAACCGACCGCGACTGCTCCGAGAGCCCAGACGACCCACGATTGTGGAAGCGGCTCGTCGTCCTTTGCGGTCGCCTTTGGAGACATCGTCTAGTGCCAGAAGTAGTGAGCGAAGATGAGGCCGAATATGAACGCGACCGGCGTCAGCCAGCGAAAGTAGTTCTCGAAGTCCTTCCAGGACTCTGGCAGCCGGAGCACCTCATTTGGCTTGGCCCCCCGAGCCTGCACGAGGGCGGCGTACGCGGAAAGGCAGCTTAGGACGAACGTCAGCAAAGCCACCGCAACGAAGAACGTGACCTCGAGGGACCAGACATGGCGGGCATAGAGGAGCAAAAGCACAAGCCAGCCGGCGACAACGACGCCGGCGCCAATGGCACCCACGGGCCTTTGCTCCAGCCATTCCAGCCAGAGGGGCTCGTTGTCTTTCCGAGGGCCGGGCTTTGAGCCGGACCCTGTGCGGCGCCTCGCCATCCCTTCTCCAGTTACAACCGACCGAACCGCGCACCGACAATGTCGTCGGCCTTGGTCGAGTTGTCAAGTCTCGCGTAAAGGCAATGTGGAAGTAAAGCGAATCCGTCACCCCTGAAGCGAAAAGCGATTCTGTCACCCCATGGATGGCAGGATCGTCTTGAACAGAGCTGAGCAACGTCGCGTGACCGTCCTCAACCACCTCGAGTCTGGAGCGCTGGTCAACGCTCAGGCAGGCGAGCTGCTGGGACTCTCCAAGCGGCAACTACAGCGCCTACGTAAGGCGTACCGCGAAGAAGGAGTGGCCGGCCTGGTTCACGGCAATCGAGGCCGAGCGGCCTACAACGCGGTCGACGCGGCCGTCGCGGCACGTGTCGTCGAACTGGCTCGCGACAAGTACACCGGCTTCAATCACCAGCACTTGACCGAGATGCTGGCTGAGAACCACGGCATCAAGCTTTCCCGTCCAACTGTGCGCAGGATTCTTCTTGCCGCAGGCATCTTGTCACCACGTCGCCGACGGCCTCCCAAACATCGCCGGCGCCGTGACCGCTATCCCCGGGAAGGCATGCTGCTGCAACTGGATGCCAGTCGCCACGACTGGCTCGAGGGTCGAGGACCCTACCTGAGCCTGGTTGGTTGCATCGATGACGCGACAGGCAAAGTCCCCTCGGCTTGCTTTCGAGAGCAGGAGGATGCCCAGGGCTACTTCATCGTCATGCGCGAGACCGTGTCCAAGTTCGGCATTCCGTTGGCCGCCTACGCCGACCGCCACTCCATCTTCTTTCAAGGCAAGGAGGTACATCTGCGCCGGCTCTCGCTGGAAGAGCAGCTGGCCGCTCAACGCGACCCGACTCAGTTCGGTCGTCTGCTGAACGAGCTCGGAGTTGAACTCATCCATGCCCTTTCACCGCAGGCCAAAGGACGCATCGAACGCTTATGGGGGACCTTCCAGGACCGGCTGGCCAGCGAGCTCCGTTTGGCTGGGGCCGCGAATTGCGAGCAGGCCAACCAGGTGCTCCGACATTTCCTGCCCCGTCACAACCGGCGCTTTGTGGTCAACGCTCAACAACCAGAGACGGCATGGGTCGAGTGGCCCAAGGGTCGGAAGCTGAACGAGCTCTTCTGCTTCAAGTACCGACGCACCGTCCTCAACGACAACACGGTGCGGATTGGCCAGCACGTCGTCGATATCCCGCCGGCCAGGGGTCGCGCGTCGTATGCCCATGCCCGGGTCGAGGTCCAGGAGCGCTTCGACGGTTCCCTGGCTGTCTATCTGGACGGGCTTTTCCTCGCCACAAAGGTCCTCACCGAGCCAAGCCGGCCTTACCGAGCGCGTGGCAAGTCAGTGAGTTCTGAAGGGCCAGCGCCAATCATCAATCCCAAGCAACCCCAGGCGGCGCCCAAAGGCCGGCGGGAGCCGGCCCAGAATCATCCCTGGCGACGCGCAATCGCCGCTGGCGCCCTTCGCAAAGCGCGGGCATCATGAGTCACCGAAAAATCGAGGCCCTAGGACGGCCCAGGAGGTCCGACGCGCAACCGCCGCGACTCCTAGCACTCAGACAGCGTCATCATTTCCGGAAGGTGGCCGGGACGACGGAATCGCTTTTCGATTGCCGCGACGGATTGGCTCTACTTCAACAG
>DATGVE010000044.1:0-27072 GCA_035300725.1 Candidatus Eiseniibacteriota bacterium
CGACCGCGTCGTCGACGGCGGCACGTCGATGGACATGAAGGTCGACGTGGTCGAACGTCTCGGCTCGGACCAGTTCCTCTACGGACAGGTCGGCGGGGACCAGGTCACCGCCCGCGTCGATCCGCGGATGGCCGTCCAGCCGGGCAACAATGTCCGCCTCGGCCTGGACACGCGAACCCTGCACTACTTCGACGCGGAGAGCGAACTGGCGCTGCTTTAAGCTCGCGCTTAGGCAGAGTTGAGGAACAGTATTAGGGTCGCCCTCCTCACTCGCGAGTATCCACCCGAGGTATACGGGGGCGCGGGCACGCACGTGGAATATCTCGCCCGCGAGCTGCGCCGCCTGGCGGATGTCTCGGTCCACTGCTGGGGCGCGCCGCGGGACGAGCCTGGCGTAACCGCGTACAACCCGTGGGCCGCGCTGTCAGAACCGAAGCCGGAGGCGGCCGCGCTGCAGGCGATGTCGATCAATCTGGCCATGGCGGCGGGCGTCAAGGGCGCCGACCTGGCGCACAGCCACACGTGGTACGCGAACTTCGGCGGTCATCTCGCGAAGCTCATGTGGTCGATACCTCATGTGATGACCATTCACAGCCTCGAGCCGCTCAGGCCGTGGAAGGCTGAGCAGCTGGGTGGTGGCTATGCGCTCTCGACGTTCTGCGAGCGAACCTCAGCTGAAGCCGCCGACGCCGTGATCGCGGTCTCCCACGGGGTGCGCCAGGACGTGATGAGCTGCTATCCGACCGTCGATCCGGACCGCATTCACGTAATTCACAACGGAATCGATCCGGAGATCTACCGGCCGCAACCATCGGTTGAGACACTCGCGCGCTTCGGCATCGACCCCGACAAACCCTATGCGTTCTTCAACGGCCGAATTACGCGGCAGAAGGGTTTGCCATTGCTCCTGACCGCAGCGCTTGAAATCGATCCACGCCATCAGTTGGTGATTGTCGCCAGCAGTCCCGACACGCCTGAGATCGGCACTGAGGTGGCGGCCCTGGCGGAACGGGTCCGTTCCGAGCGAGGGAACCTGATCTGGATAGGCGAGTTCATTCCACGCGAGGAGTTGATCCAGCTCCACTCGAGCGCGACAGTGTTTGTGTGCCCATCTGTCTACGAGCCGTTCGGACTCGTGATCCTCGAAGCGATGGCCTGCGAGACGGCCGTGGTGGCGTCCCGTGTCGGCGGAATCCCGGAAATCGTCGTCGAGGGCGAGACGGGGTATCTGGTGGAGTACAACCCTGATGACATTCCAGCTTTCACGACGGGGCTGGCCGCGCGAATCGAGGAAGTGATGAACGACGCCGCTCTTGCCACGAGGATGGGTAGGGCAGGGCGTGAGCGCGCATCGCGCGAGTTCGGTTGGCAGGCGATTGCCGCGCGCACCTTCGATCTCTACGGTGCGCTGCTGTCAGGCGGCCGCAAGCACCCGACTCGCTGAAACCAATCGCCCGCTATGACGGAGCTAGGCCCGCCGCGGCTGCGGCTTTGGTCCTGCGCAGCCTGACGCCCATCCAGATCGCCCAGGCGATGTAGAAGACCAGGCCGATCCAAAGCGCGAGGATGCCGATACCGGCGTAGATCCCGATGGCGACCAGCAGGAAAGCAACACCATCGACGATGCCGATCCAAGGGAGGGTGCCGCGCACCAGGCCGGCGCGCAGCGCGTCGATGTTGTGAATCAGAAGGCTCAGCCCAACGCACAGGGCAAGCAGGCTCACGACGATAGTGCCGAGGGTTCCGTTATTCGTGACGATCGCGATCCCGAAGAGCACGGGAAGGAAGACTGCTGCAAGGGTCGCCCAATGGGCCAGCTGGAACCAACGCGTGCTGGTGGCAGGGTGCTCGAGCCATTCGAGGTCGAGGACCAGAACCGCGAAGGCGGCAAGCCAGAGCCAGAGGGCCAAGAACCAGACCAGGAAGACCGGGAAATTGAGGGCCGGAACTGCGTTGATGACCGGATAGCCGAAAAGCAGGAGGAAGAGGAAGACCAACTGCGAACCGGCGCTGACAAACGCCGCGGTAGATCCGTACCCTGCGAGTTTCTGCAGTTTCACGCTTCGGAATTCTGAGGCCCGAACGCTGTCGCGGCAATACACTCAAGCCAATGTCCGACGACTACTTGCGCTCGATACCGAGACGGACCCTCAATTCGTTCTAGAGGCGATGAACGCGACTGTGATGGATCTTCCAGACGAGGCGTTTGCCGAATTAGGTAGCGATTTGGGAACGCCCTTGCGGAAGATTTGGGCGCAGTACTGACGAGGTAGCCGCGGCATCGTCAGCAGCGAGAGCGATCATTCCCCTCATCTGTAGGAGGAGACGGAGCCGGACCTAGTTGTGCGTCTCGATCCACCGCTCGTAGAGGCGGGAGTATTCGTTCGCTTCCGGGCCAGGCTCCGCCGCGACTGTGATTTGCAACGTCAAGGCCGCCGTGTCATCGAAACTCTTGAACTTCCCAGCCGCCAATCCACCGAGTAGGGCGGCGCCACGCGCAGCGCTCGCGGGCGATCCGGCTGCCAGCAGCCGCTTGCCCAACACGTCCGCAAGCATCTGGCGCCACGACTTGTCTGCGGCTCCACCACCCGCCAGCTGCAGATCGGCAATCGGTATCCCGGTCGCTTCGAGTGCTTCCATCGCCTCGCGCAAAGCAAACGCAACGCCCTCGAGCGCGGCCTTCAGCAGATGCTCACGTCGGTGATGCAGCTCGATGCCCGACCAGCGCGCTCGAGTACCGGATTGGGGCCGAGGGGTCCTCTCGGACACAAGATAAGGAAAGAAGCTCACTCCGCCCGACCCCGCCGGCACCTGGTCTGCGCTTCCGTAGAGCGCGTTCCAATCCACCCCGAAGAGCTTTTGCACCCAATCCAACGCCAACCCCGCGTTGAGGATCGCCGCCATCGAGTACCACTTCCCGTACTCGACGGTCCGAAATACGTGCGTGCAACCTGTTGGGTCAGGCCGGAACTCCCTTCTTACTGTTGTCATCTGTGCACCTGTCCCGATGGTCAGCAAGACTGGCCCCGGGGCGAGCACTCCATGCCCGACGAGCGACGCGGCAGTGTCTGACGCACCAGCGGCCACGGGTATGCCGGACTTGATTCCCAGCTTCTCGGCGGCCGCACTGGTGAGGCGACCCGACACTTCGTGGCTGGCGACCAGCTCAGGAAGAAGGTCCGCGCGAATACCGAGCTCGTGCAGCACCTGCTTCGCCCAACCGTCATCGACAAAGTCATACAGGAGGGTTGCGGATGCGTCAGTCGGTTCGCCGCAAACTTCGCCGGTCAGCTGCATGCGCAGCCAGTCTTTCGGCTGCAGGGCCCAGGTGGCGTTCTGGAAGATGCTCGATTCGTGGGTTTTCAGCCACAACAAGGTGGGCCCAGCCATCCCGGTTGCGGGTGGATTGGCCAGGCGGTGCAGGAGGTTCGGCTGCAGCCGGCGGTAGCGATCAACTTCGTCGGTAGACCTAGCGTCAGGCCACAGAATGGCGGGCCGGACCGCCTGGCCGTCCTGGGCGGTGAGCACCACACCATGCATCTGGCCGGCAACGCCGATGGTGTCGATCGCGCGTAGATGCGCGGCGGAAAGGCTCTTCACCGCGTTTTGCGTTGCCAGCCACCACGCGGCGGGATCCGTCTCCGCCCACCCGAGTCGTGGCGAGCTCATCGCATAGCCCGCGGAAGCGACCTGCTTCACTGATCCGTCCTCGCCTACAACCGCGACCTTCACCGACGAAGTGCCGAGGTCGATCCCCAGGAGCACCGCCTAGTGCATGAGCGCGGCACGCCGCGGATGCTCGGCTCCCGCGAACCCTAGCGCCGATTCGAGATCGGCAGCGCCGTGGGCGAGATCCGCTTTCAAAGCCCCGTGATCATGAAGCCACGCGAGCAAGGCCGCACCGAAAGCATCGCCCGCGCCAATCGGGCCGACCACCTCGACGCACGGTGCGCTGACCCACTTCCTGTCGATCAGCGCTTCGCCACAGACGACGATCACGGACGGATCTCGCCCGAGCCTCGTGTGATGAGGCTCGTAGGAATCACCTGGTGCACCGATGGAGAGCGGTCGCCATCCATGCGGCGGAACAGCAGCTCGGCAGCCGCACGGCCCATCGTTGTGGGGTCCTGCGCCATCACCGTAATGCCGGGCTCGAGCAAATCCGCCAGCGGGATCTCGTCGAACCCGACCAGCGCCACCTTGTGGTGAAGGCCGAGGCGGCGAAGCGCGCGATAAGCACCGGTCGTCAGCAGGCCCTGGCCGGCGAAAAGCGCCGTGGGCGGCGCCTCGGTCGAAAGCAGCTCGACCGTCGCTGTTTCAGCTCGCTCACTTCCACGCACGTCGACCCGGACCAGGCGGTCATCGACGGCAATGCCCTGGGCGGCAAGCTCATCCCTGTATCCCTGGTGGCGAAGCGTCGCCGTGGTGATGGTTTGCAGGTCGCCGATATAACCGACCCGCCGGTGGCCGTGCGCTACCAGGTGGCCGACACCACGCCGCACGCCATCCACGTTGTCGGTAAGGACATCGTCAGCGTCGAAAAAGGCTGGCGGGCGGTCGACAAACACCATCGGCGTGCCCGACCTGCGCTCGTTCAGCAGGTAGCTCTGGTCGTGGCCGGCGGGCATGATCACAAGACCGTCCACCCTCCTCGCCGCCAGCGCCGCGATCAGCTCCCGTTCGCGGGCCTCGTCTTCCTCCAGGCTCCCGGCGAGGACGAGGACGCCGCGAGTCAAGGCGTACTCCTCGATGGCGCGGTGGAGCAGCGCATCGAACGGGTCGGCGATGTACTCGAGGACGACGCCGATCGTGGCGCTTCGACCGTCCGCGCGCCGGAGGCTGCTTGCCGTCAGGTTGTGCTGGTAGTTGAGCTGCTCGATGGCGGCTCTCACGCGGGTGGCGCGCTGGGCTGAGACTCCTGGCTCCCGGTTGATGACCCGGGAAACGGTCGTCACGCTTACCCGGGCCAGGGCCGCCACGTCACGCATGGTCGGTCTCTGGCGCAGGTCATCGCTGCCCTTGCCGGGGTTTGTGAACGTTCGCACCTCTCCCTCGATTGCTAAGCCGTCGCGAATACATATTGCGCCTTCGCAAACGATATGTTAGCTTTGGAAACGTTTCCAGTCGTTCGGGCTCACGGCATTTGTTACGGAGGTGGGACATGGGGATGGAAGCTATCGGGCATGCCGCAGAAGGGAGGCGCACGCTGAGGAAGCCTCGGGCGGGCTGGCGGCTGTCCGCGCTGGCGGCAGGCGCCACGGCGATGCTGGCGGTGATTGGCTGCGGCGGGGGTACGACCGCTACGGCGTCGCCGAAGCCGGTCATTATCGGGCTGATCACCAAGACCGACGCCAACCCATTCTTCGTCAAGATGCGAGAGGGCGCCCAGAGTGAAGCTCGCGCGAAGGGCGCTGTGCTTGTTACCGGCGCCGGCAAGGCGAGTGACGACGCCGCCGGCCAGATCACGGCGCTCGAGAACATGGTCAGCATCGGCGCGAAGGCGATCCTGATCACGCCGGTTTCGGCCGGCGTCACCGCAGCGATCAAGAAGGCCCGCACGCAGGGCGTCCTCGTCATCGCGCTTGACACCCCGACCGATCCACAGGATGCGGCGGACGCGCTGTTTGCCACGGACAACTCTGTTGCGGGCAAGCTGATCGGCCAATATGCCAAGGCGGCAATGGCCGGCAAGACGGTCAAGATCGCGATGCTGGACGAGTCGCCTGGAAGCACAGTCGGCAAGCTGCGGCACAACGGCTTCCTTGCGGGCTACGGAATCCCTGACGGCGATCCGCAGGTCGTGTGCGTCGGAAACGGCGGCGGCAACCAGCCTGACAGCCAGACGGCCATGGAGAACTGCCTGACCAAGGATCCCGGTATCAACGTGCTCTACACCATCAACGAGCCGTCGGCGTTCGGCGCCTACACCGCGCTGAAGAACCGCGGCAAGCAGAACCAGGTGCTCATCGTCTCGGTCGACGGCGGGTGTGCGGGCGTCGGAGGAGTGGTCGACGGCCGGATCGCGGCCACCTCGCAGCAGTATCCGCTGAAGATGGCAAGCCTCGGCGTCGATGCAGGCGTTGACTTCGCCACCACGGGAAAGAGGGTCTCCGGATACACCGACACAGGCGTGACGTTGATCAGCGACAAACCCATCTCCGGCGTTACGTCACAGGACACCAAGTACGGCCTGGCCAACTGCTGGGGCTAGCCGCACAGCTTTGATCGCAGGGGAATTCGCCTCCCCGCCAGGCGGGGAGGTCCCCCGGCGAAACCGGGGGGTGGGAGGCTCGCTTACGCACGGCCTCCCCACCTGCGCTTGAAACCGCGACGATAGAAGACGGTGCTCCACGCACTGATGGCGCGGATCAACCGAACCCGCACTGAGGAGGGCGCCTCCTCTGTCCTGACGCGGGCAAGGGCGATGTCGACGCTGGGCCCCCTGCTCGCCCTCATCCTCTCGTCAATTTTCTTCAGCTCGAGGACTGACCGGTTCCTGACGAGTGACAACCTGTCCCTGATCGTCCAGCAGGTTGCTGTCGTCGGGATCATCGCGATCGGCCAGACCATGGTCATCCTCACCGCCGGGATCGACCTGTCCTGCGGCGCCGTGATGGCGTTCGGCACCATCATCATGACCCGGCTCGCGGTCACCCACGGACTCAATCCGTTTGCGGCGATCGCGCTGGGACTAACCGTGTGCACGGCATTCGGCGTTCTCAATGGACTCCTTGTCACCGGCCTGAGGCTCCCACCGTTCATCGTCACGCTGGGCACGCTCAACATCGCCTTCGCGCTCACTCACATCGTCTCCAACGAGGAGACGATCGCCAACCTGCCCGCCTCGCTGACGTTCTTCGGTAATACGTTCCAGGTCAGCGCCACCTCGGTCACCTACGGCTCGGTACTGGCCTTGAGCTTGGCGCTGGTGACCTGGTTCGTCCTCACAAAGACGATCGGGGGCCGGCACATCTATGCCACCGGCAACAACCCCGTTGCGGCGCGGCTGGCCGGCGTGCGAACGCGACGCGTCCTGATTTCCGTTTACACCAGCGCGGGCCTTCTTTACGGCATCGCCGCGCTGGTTCTCATAGGGAGGACCGGTGTCGGCGACCCGCAGGCCGGCCAGAGCGACAACCTCGACAGCATCACTGCAGTCGTAGTCGGCGGCACCAGCCTGTTCGGTGGGAGGGGCGGAGTGGTCGGCACGGTGATCGGCACCCTCATCGTGGGCGTCTTTCGCAACGGGTTACAGCTAATGGGCGTCGCAGCGATCTACCAGTTCCTGATCACCGGAGTTCTCGTCATCATTGCGGTCGCGGTCGATCAGCTCTCGCGCCGGAGGCGGGAATGAGCGCTGTCGAAGCCGGCGTCGCGGTACTCGAGGCTCGCGGGCTCGTCAAGCGGTACGGCAACGTGACGGCGCTGGACGGCGCCGACTTCGATCTTCGCCCGCGCGAGATTCTTGCCCTCATCGGAGACAACGGCGCGGGCAAGTCGACGCTCATCAAGGCGCTCTCCGGGGCGATCGCTCCGGACGGGGGCCAGATCCTCCTCAACGGAACACAGATGCACTTTCGCGCACCTCTCGATGCCCGCCGTCACGGCATCGAGACCGTGTACCAGGACCTCGCACTGGCGCCGGCCCTCGACATCGCCGAAAACGTCTTCCTGGGTCGAGAGCTCCGCCGCCGTGGAATCCTCGGCATCGTGCTGCGGATGGCCGACCGGCCGCGAATGCTCCGGGAGGCCGGCACGCACATCGCCAATCTGAAGATCAGGATAGGTTCGCTGACACAGGCTGTCGAGACACTGTCCGGCGGCCAACGCCAGGGCGTGGCAGTTGCGCGCGCGGCCGCGTTCGCCAGCCGGGTCGTGATCATGGATGAGCCGACGGCCGCGCTCGGCGTCAAGGAGTCGGGGCAGGTGCTCGACCTCATCCGAGAGGTGCGTGAGCATGGGGTTCCGGTGGTTTTGATCAGCCACAACATGCCACAGGTCTTCGAGATCGCCGACCGGATCCACATCATGCGGCTGGGACGCCGCGTGGCGACCATCACGCCGCAGTCGCACACGATGTCCGACGCGGTGGCGCTGATGACAGGCGCAACATCATTCAAGAGTGACAACTAACGAGGAGGGCGGGAAGAATAGATGAGCGACCGCTACGCGAACATGCAATACCGCCGCGTCGGGCGCAGCGGCCTGATGCTGCCCGCGATCTCTTTAGGCCTGTGGCAGAACTTCGGCGCCGACACGCCACCCGAGCGCCAGAGCGCAATCGTCCGGCGGGCGTTCGACCTGGGGATCACGCATTTCGACCTGGCCAACAACTACGGCCCGCCGGCGGGCTCGGCGGAGGAAAACTTCGGCCGCATCCTCGCGACCGACCTGGCCGGCCACCGTGACGAGCTCGTCATCTCGACAAAGGCGGGTTACTACATGTGGCCGGGCCCTTATGGCGAGTGGGGCTCGCGCAAGTACGTCCTGGCCAGCCTCGACCAGAGCCTGAAGAGGATGGGACTCGAGTATGTCGACATCTTCTATTCGCACCGCTTCGACCCTGAGACTCCACTGGAGGAGACGATGGGAGCGCTCGACTCCGCGGTTCGACAGGGCAAGGCGCTCTACGTCGGAATCTCGTCCTACTCGGCTCGGCGCACGCGCGAGGCAGTCGCCATTCTCCACGCGCTGGGGACACCGGTGCTCATCCACCAGCCGTCGTACTCGATGCTCAATCGCTGGGTCGAGCAGGAGTTGCTGAAGGTGCTGGACAAGGAAGGGATCGGCTGCATCGCGTTCTCCCCTCTGGCCCAGGGACTCCTCACAGACAGGTATGTGGGTGGCGTTGCCGCCGGCTCGCGAGCGAGCCATCCGGGCTCGATGTCGGCGGACATGTTGACTGACGAAAACCTGGCCAAAGTCCGCGCCCTCAACAAGATCGCGGAGCAGCGTGGCCAGTCGCTTGCCCAGATGGCGATCGCGTGGACGCTGCGCAGCCTGGTGGTGACCTCGGCGCTCATCGGGGCGAGCAGCGTCGCGCAGCTGGAACAGAACCTGGCCGCCATCAACAACATCGAGTTCTCACCGGGCGAGCTGACCGAGATCGATCGCTACGCGACCGAAAGCGGTATCAATATTTGGGCCGCCTCCAGCGAAGGGTGACCGAACTTCCCCGCAGCGAGGGTCAGGCGTAGCATCGCTTCGAATGGCCACCGAGCCCCCCAGCAACGTGCCGCCTCCGCCTCGTGAGGCGCCCAAGCCGCCAGGTCCTGGAGCTACACGCGACGAGTGGCGGGAATGGCGGCACCAGCAGCGTGACTACATGCGCGATCACTGGGGTGGCGGCTGGTACGGCCCGTGGGCGTGGGGCGGCGGTGTGTGGCCGTGGTTCTGGGGCGGAGCTCTGGTGTTGATAGGTGCCTACTACCTGCTCCAAAACCTCGGCCTGTTGAGTTGGGTCAGAGGGGACGTGCTGTGGCCCACCCTGCTGATCTTGCTTGGGGTTCTGATGCTGCTCGGCCGCGGCCGGAATTGGTGGCGCTGAGAGTCCGAGTCCCCATTCGCGCGGGCTAACTTCTACACCGGGAAACCGGGGAATCAGAGTCAACGGCGGCGTGTTCTACACCGGTGAGTAGATGTCCTGCGCCAGAGCTACTACGGCTCTAACCCGCCAGCAGGAAGGACCGCGGGCGGCTTAGGCTTCATACATCGTGAGCACTGAAACCTCCACCCTCGAGTTCACCGTCACGCCGGCAGTTCACCGGGCGAATCCCGAGACCAGGGCCAAGCTGCTTGCGGATCCCGGATTCGGGCGGATCTTCACCGAGCACATGGTTCGGATCAGCTGGAGTCGCGAGCAGGGCTGGCACGACGCCGAGCTGGTTCCCTACGGGCCTGTCCAGCTGGACCCTGCTGTCTCCGTCCTTCACTATGCGCAGGCCGTCTTCGAAGGCCTCAAGGCATTCCGTCAGCAAGACGGCGGGATTGCCATCTTTCGGGTTGACGCGCACGCCGCGCGCTTCCGGCGATCCGCACGCCGGCTCGCTCTGCCCGAGCTGCCGGAATCGGTGTTCATCGAAGCCATCGAGCGGCTGTTGAGCCTCGACGCAGATTGGGTGCCCTCAGCTCCGGAGCACAGCCTGTACCTGCGGCCCCTCATGTACGCGAGCGAGGTCGGGCTGGGCGTGCGCCCTTCCTCGAAGGTCACATTCCTCCTGATCGCCTCCCCGTCAGGTTCTTACTTTCCGAGCGGGGTCAAGCCGGTCACCGTCTGGCTGTCCGAAGACTTCAGCCGGGCGGCGCCAGGCGGAACTGGCGAAGCGAAGACTGGCGGTAACTATGCGGGCGGTTTGCTCGCGCAGGCCCAGGCCGCTCAGCAGGGATGCGACCAGGTGGTCTGGCTCGACTCGCAAGAACACCGTTGGGTCGAGGAGATGGGCGGGATGAACCTCTGCTTCGTCTTCGGAAGCGGGCACAAAGTCCGCCTGCTGACCCCAGCCCTTACCGGCACCCTTCTTGCCGGAGTCACCCGCGACGCGCTGCTCAAGCTGGCGGCCGATCACGGCTTCCAGGCTGAAGAGGGAAAGATCAGCACTGAAGAGTGGCGTGCCGGCTGCGCCGACGGCTCCTTGACCGAGGTGTTCGCGTGCGGCACCGCCGCGGTGATCACGCCCGTGGGCGCCGTGAAGTCGGCAAAGGGCTCATGGACGATCGGCGACGGCAAGCCTGGAGAGGTCTCTATGCGGTTGCGCCGGTCGTTGGTCGACATCCAGCGCGGAGTCGCGCCGGATCAACACCACTGGATGCACCCGGTCGCGCGGATCGTCTGAATTCGCATGACTGCGAAGCGAGTCGTCGTCGTCGGTGGAGGCGGAACGGGCGACGCGGCGGCGTTCGCGCTCCGCAAGCGCGGTTTCGATGGCGAGGTGATGATCCTCAGTGCCGACCAGGATCGTCCATATGACCGTCCTTATCTCTCCAAGGAGTTTCTGCGCGGCGAGGTCGAGCTGCCCAAGATTTTTCTTCACGACGAAGCCGATTACGCAGCGCAGCGAATCGATCTTCAGCTGAACCGGCGCGTGATCGGTGGTTCGCTATCTATGCGCAAGCTGGCGCTCGAGGGCGGCGAAGAGATCGCATTCGACACTCTCGTCCTCGGCCTTGGGGGAACGCCGCGCCACATCCCAGATGTCCCACGAGTTGACAACGTGCTGACTCTGCGCTCGCTTCGCGACAGTCAGGCGATTCGCGAGGCATTGCAGGGAACCTCTCGACTCCTGCTGATCGGCGCGGGATTCATCGGCGCTGAGGTTGCGGCGTCTGCCAGACAGATGGGCAAGGAGGTGCTGATGATCGAGGCTGCGCCCGTGCCGTTGGCCAGGGCTCTCGGCCGGGAGGTGGGCGAGATCTACGCGAAGATCCATCGCTCCAAGGGCGTCGACGTGCGGACCGGCACCACAGTGAAGGAGTGGCACGCTGACGCCGGCAAGGTCGTGGGAGTCACGCTTTCCGATGGCCGGCGGGAAGATGCGGACCTCGTCCTCCAGGCGATTGGTATCGAGCCCAACCTCGACCTGCCCAAGGCCCTCGGTCTGCCCCTCGAGGGGGGCGGCGTGCGCGTGGACGAATCGCTCAGTGCCGGCGAGGGGGTGTACTGCGGCGGCGACATCGCGTTCCACCATCATCCCGTCCTGGGGCGCGCAATTCGGGTTGAGCACTGGGAGGTGGCGAAGAACCAGGGGCGCGGGATTGCGGCATGCATCGCCGGCGGAGATGTGCCGTACACGAAGCTGCCCTACTTCTGGTCCGACCAGTACGACGTGAACCTCGAGTACCGCGGCCACGCCTCGGGCGACGACCGTGCCATCTGGCGTGGCGATCGCGACGGACTCAAGTTCTCGGTCTTCTATCTACACAACGGTCTGATCGACGCGGTGCTCTCGATGAACGACTCCAAGACAAACGAGGTGGGCGGCAAGCTGATCGAAAGCCGCCGGCCTGTCAGCGAGTCTGCGCTCGCGAACACGAGCGTCGACCTCAGCGAGCTGGTCCCGGCCGCGTCCTAGTTCTTTTCGGGCTGGAACTCGTCCGGCAGCAGCCAGGGCAGGGCTTCCGCCAGAGGCCGCATCAGGGTGGCCTGCTGCTCCTTGCCGATCAGTCCGCTTGCGACGATGCCGAGGGCGGCGCCAAACGCGGCCTGTTCGGCTTTGTGGCCGATCTCCCCGTGCTCGGCCTTCCAGGAGATCAGCGCGTCACCCGACTCGGTCATGCCGAACAGGTTCCTGCGCACCTCGTCCCAGGCGGGTCCTCGGTCGGCCTGCTCGATCGTGTGGATGGCCGCCCTCTCTGCGTCACGGAAAGCTTGCAGCCCTTTTTGGCCGACGTGGCGATCCCATCCCATCGCCACTCGCTCGACGCCGGCCGGGGAGAGAACCCGAATGTCGTCGACCAAGCGCGCGAGGGTGACCTGGTGCTCGGGAAAACCGTAACCCTCGGCGTCGACGCTCACGGCGTCTAGGTTAATCGAGTTCGTTCCGCGACCACCAGGAGATGATCCCCGAGCCAGGCGAAAGGCCGTCGAGGCGCTAAGACGCGATCCAGCCGGCTCACCGCCTTGTACAGGTGCGGATGAGCGGATAACGCCGGCCATGCATATGGAAGGAGCAGCAGTGGGAGCGCTTGCACCGTGATGACTCGGAACCGTCGACGAAGGGCCCGGCGCAGCTCGCGCGAGGACGGATACCTGACTTCGAGTGTGTTCGCGCCGTCACCAACGCTTAGGGACGATCGTGTTCGCCGGAACGCCTGCTTGGCCCGCCGGCCGGCGATAAGCAAAGCCATCTCCGCAACACACCATCGATTCATCACGCTCAGCACGATCCTCCCGCCCGGCCGCACCAAGCGGGACAGCGCCACCACCGGGGCCTCGAGCGAAGTCTCGGTGTTGAGCGCGCCGAACGACGAGTAGGCTCCGTCGAACGACGCTTCACCGCGCTCTTCCACCAACTTGAGAAGATCTCCCGCGCGCAGCAACCGTGTCGAGACCCGCATGCCGGCGGCTGCCGCCCGACGGGACACGATCTCCAACATCCGCGCGCTGGAATCCACCGCGAACACAGTCCGTCCTCGCTGCTCGAGCCAGAGGGCTTCGGTTCCAGTGCCGCAGCCGACGTCGAGCAGTGTCGAGCCCGTGGGGAACGTGCTCTCCAGCATCGCCAGTGAGCGCCCGCGCATCAACTGCATGATCGGGTTGTCCGCTTCGCGGCGGTCATAGCCGGCGGCCACGGCGTCAAAGGCGATCAAGTCCGAACCGAATCTCCCTCGGCCCTCGGAACGATCGTCAGTGGTGCAGGCGCCGTGGTCTGTGCTTTGGAACGGAAGGGTGCCAGGCCGCCGATGACAAAGATGGCCGCCAGCCCATCCTTGGTCGCCACGTTGAAGGCCTCTTGGGCTATCGAAAACTGGCCGGGGTGGTCATACAGGTTGGAGCGGAACCCGAACGCGATCCAGCCGAGAAAGAGCAGGGCCCAGCCGACGAGCAACCACGGATGAGGCCGAATGCCGGCCACGTAAGCGGCGACGACCCACCCTGACATGCTGAAAGTCAGATAGAAGAGGTGCATCGCGTCGTGCCGGCCGTAGAAAGTGCCGGCTGCCTGGTACACGATCTCAAACGCGCTTACCCATCCCATCCCGGCAACAAGCCCGACGAGAAGAGAGCGTCGAAACCAGGTGAGGATCGCCACGGTGGCGATGAACGCAAGCACCGTGCTGAGCCTTATCGGCCCGACGAACGGAAAGACCACCCAGACGCCGCTCATCGCATCGCCCGCAGGAGTGGGTTGGTGGCGAGCTCAAAAGCTCTTGCGGCAGGTCGCAGGTGCATTCGGTTGAGACGGTGCTGGATGGCACCCTTCAAGATCGCTGTGCGCAGCTTGTATTCGGAGAAGTTGGTGTTGAACAGAAGTCGGTTGTGGCGGACCTTGTGCCACTCGCCGTGCTGCCGGCGCTCACGTACGCGCTCATAAAAGCCGGTGCCGGGCAGAGGGTACGCAATCGTGTAGCTCACGTAGTCGAGAGGCAGGCTGCTCGAGAAGTTGATGCTGCGGATCAACGAGTCGGTGGTCTCCCCCAGGTATCCCACCATGAAGAACCCCGCCGCCTTGATGCCCGAGGCCACACACGCTTCGACCGCCGCTCGCGCCTGGTCCGGCGTGATGCCTTTCTTCATCTCTTTCAGGACATTCTCGTCGCCGGACTCGATGCCGAAGAAGATCCTCTTGCAGCCCGCGCGCTGCATCTGCTCAAAGAGCTGCTGGTCGACGTGCGTGACCCTGCTGAGACACTCCCAGGTAAGTGGAAGATGCGCCGCCTCGATCGCCCGCGCCAGCTCGAACGTGCGCTTGTAGTTGAGGGTGAACAGGTCGTCTGACATCCAGATGTGGTCGTAGCCGAGCTCGGCGATCTCGCGCATTTCCGCGACGACCGACTCCACCGGCCGGGCGCTGAACAGGTCGCCGAACACCGACTTGTGGCAGAAGTCGCAGCGGAAGGGACACCCTCGCGTCGACATCAACGGGGTCGTCGCATCCTTCCAGTGCTTGCGCCAGTAGTGGATGTAGTCTTCGTTGGGGACGTCGCCCCGATACGGCAGCGGCAGATGCGACATCTCCTTGGTGCGGATGCGCGTCGCGCCTCGCACGATCTCTCCACCGCGTTTGAAGACCAGGCCGGGGATTTCCTCGAAGCGCCGGTCGTCGAGGTGTTCCATGATCCTGACGATCGTCTCTTCGCCCTCGCCAACCGCGACGAGATCGAACTGGTCGACGAATGTCTCGGGCTCGCCTGACGGATAAGGACCGCCGACAACCGTCAGCGCTTTGCCGCGCACCTGCTCCGCGAGTGATAGAGCCTCGTCCTGCATCGTGATCATGCAGTAGATGCCGATCACCGACGGGCGTAACCGTTCGATTTCGGCCAGGACCTCGTGCCGTTCCATGAACGTGTGGTCGATGTGCCGCACCGTATAGCCGGCCTGGCGCAGGGAAGCGCTCAGGTACATGAGCCCAAGCGAGGGCATGATCCAGTGACGTCCCTTCGCCGGGGCTCGCTGCGGGTAGACGAGAACCACGTCCGCTCGATTCATTTATACCTCCGGTTTCATCGCGCAGCCTGCACGGTGATCTGATACGTGAGAGTGGCCGGTGGCACCTCGAACATGTAGTCCAGGCCCGCCCAATCAAAGTCGGGTGGAAACAGCTCGCGGCCGCCGCTCAGCCGCGCCCCGGGAAGAGATGGCACCGACCACTCGACACCATGATTTGCCGAGCGCAGTCGCGCCCAGCTACCGTCGACTGGCATCCATCGTCCGAAGGCCGGACCGATGAACTTGTGCCCCTGATAGGCAAAGTCGTCGAACGCCGCCGCTTGCTCGTTGAGGACGCCCATCTCCATGTAGCCCGGCGCGAGGTCGATCACACGCATCTCGACCAACACACCGGAAGGGTTCAGGGTGTAGGTGACCTCGATCTCGCCACGCGATTCGATTGGCTGGTAGCCATGCGCCTCGTCGACACCGATCTCGTCTAGATTGAAGGTCCGTTTCCAGATCGTGTTGTCCTCTGTCGAGAGTTCGATAGTGCTGCTGGTGCGCGAGTACACCCATCCGTCCGGGTAATGCACCATCGGCAGCCCGAACCCCATGCCCTCTCCGGTGATGTCGACGCCCAAAGACCTGAGGGCCAGGCCTTTGGAGAGGACCGCCGTCTTGCCCTGCGCAGGCATGGGGGAGATGACCGCGCTTAAGCCCGGGTAGATCGACTGCGCGGTGCGTGCGTCGGCCAGGCTGTAGGCAAACACCTTTTTGCCGCGCGGGAGCTGGTACTTCGACTGGTCGCCCAGTGCGATGAATGGGCGGCTCGCCTTGCCGGCGGCCAGGTCGGGGAAGGCGACTGTCGCGCGGTAGTAGCTGATGTCTTCGAGGACGAGTACCGTGACTCGGTTCGCCCGCAGCCACGCGATGGCTTGAGTGCGGTCGACCGGGAGGTACTGTGAGCCGGCGAGGTCGGACGGCAGCTTGTGGCTGTAGAAGGCCGCGACAGGAGAATCGGTGATCAGCACGCCGGGGCTGCCGCTTGTCGCCTTACCGGCCGCGATCAGGCCTGAATTGTTCGCCGCGAATCCAGCGAAGACCGGAACGAAGCCGATGGTCAGCAATCCGCCTGCAACGACCGCGGCTATCCGCGCCACCGGCAGCCGGCGATCGAGAGCAGCGGCGGCGAGAAGGGCGAGCGCCGGCAGAGCCGGGTACAGATAGCGATGGCTGCCGGTGTAGGCGCCGATCGCCACCAGCGCAAACACGGTGGCGAGGTAGACCATGGCGGGCGCGTAAAGGAAGCGCAGCATCGCCCTCTCCACCACCGAGGCTTGGGTCCTGAGCGCCGAGACCAGACCGATCGAGCCGAGCGCAAACAGCGGCAGGGCTGCCAGGCCGAAGTTTCGGGCGAGATCCGCCACACGAGCCGGTGCTCCCACCGGGAGGCTCCCGCGGGCCGTGGCCGAGGCGACCTCGAGCGTGCCGCGCGCGACCGAGTGGCTGGCCGGCGCAAAGCCGAGCTGAAGGAAGACGAGAATCGCAATCGCCGGAACGGCCCACGCGATCGCCGGCATTCTCGGTGCACCTCGCCGCCGCAAGAGGTCGACTGCCGTAAAGCCCGCCACTGCCACGACCCAGATCCAGGCTTTGGTGGCGGTCACGCAGGCGAGTGCGGCCAGAAGTGCTGCGACCTTCATTCGGCCCCGCACAGCAGCCAGCGCTGCTGCCGTGAGCAGCGCGGTCAGGAGCGGCTCGGCAACAGCGGACCCAGAGGTGAACAGAAAGACGGGGTTGAGCGCCAGCAGTGCGACCGCGAATCGTGCCTGGCGTGTGTTGGGCGCGAGTGCATAGACGCACGCAAGAGTGGCCGCGCCAAGCAGCGCTCCTAGCGATTTCAATGCGCCGAGCTGCCATAGGCCGAAGGTGTGGAGCACCGCCGCCGCAAGCACGTGATAGCCGGGGAGCCACGTGTTCTCCATCCCGAACAGCGGATCGTGCAGCTGTCCGGTCGAAGCGAAGTTCGCCGCGATGAGCCAGTGCCCATACCCGTCTTCGAACGGCTCAGGCATCTGCGCGGCGAAAAGCAACAGCACACAGCACAGCGCGAGCAGTGCAAGCGCAGGCCCGGCCGCCTGGAGTCGCGTCAGCGCGTGCCGGCCGAGCCTTCGCAGGGTCCACACCTGGAGGACGTCGCTCCAGCTCAATCCGGCCACGGTCAGAAACCCGAGGGCGAAGAGGCAGGAGTAGATCGCCACCAGCCACTGTCCTTTCGCGACCGCGAGGGGCACGAAAGTGAACGCCCCGATTCCGAAAATCGCCTCTCCGAACGCTCTCGGGTCGCCCACTCGCACGTATGCCTGGTCACGCCACTCCTGTCCGCGCTCCACTATCTGGTGCTTGGGCGTCCGCACGAATTCGCCGCCGCGGCGAGTCGCCCGCAGCAGCGCAAGGAACACAGTGAAGGACAGGCCGGCGCCGACCAGCTGACAGGCCAGGGAGGGCACGGCCGACCACCAGGTCCGTCCGCGCCTGGTCTGGGCGACGATGTATCCGATCCAGGGCACGATGCCCATCGCCACGAACAGGACGCCGGCGTCCGAGAGCTGCCACGGCAGCGTGGGGTGATCGACGCTCAGCAGCAGCAACGGGTAGCACCCGAGCTGGACGAGCAGCACGGGCCCTGCGCCGAAGGCCAGCAGGTGCATGGTGGCCTGGACCTTGACCGCCGGTCTGACGCGGCTACGCAGCAGTGGAATGAGCAGGCGGAAGGCGGTCTGGAAGCTGCCGGTAGCCCATCGAGACTGTTGCCGGCGAAATGCGTCAAAGGAAACCGGCAGCTCCTCGGGCACGACCAGGTCCTCCAGGTACGCGGCACGCCAGCCGCGAAGCTGCGCTCGATAGCTGAGGTCCAGGTCCTCCGTCAGCGTGCCTGCGCTCCAGCCGCCAGAATCGTCGATTGCCGCCCTCCGCCACACTCCGGCGGTGCCGGTGAAGTTGGTGAAGTAGCCCAAGGCTGAGCGGACTGGCTGCTCGATGAGGAAGTGAAAGTCGAGCGCAAACGCCTGTAGTCGCGTGATCCATGAGTAGCCCTCGTCGAGATGTCCCCATCGAGCCTGGGCAAAGCCGACGGCCGGATCGTCGAACGCTCCCAACGAGCGGCGGAGAAAGTCGCGCGGTGGAATGAAGTCGGCATCGAAGATCGCCATGAACGGTGAGTCCGTCAGCGTCATGCCGTGCGCCAGCGCGCCCGCCTTGAAGCCAGGTCGCGAATTGCGTCTCACATGTACGACATCGATTCCGCGACGGCGCCAGTGGGCCGCGCGGCGGGCGACGATCGAGACGGTGTCGTCATCCGAGTCGTCAAGGATCTGGACCTCCAATCGCTCGCTCGGCCAGTCCAGCTCACACACCGCGTCCAGGACGCGCTCGGCGACGTAGCGCTCGTTGTAGATCGGCACCTGGACGCAGACCATTGGCTCGTCGCCGCGTCGGAGCGGCGAAATCAGGTGCGGCCGGAGGCGGGTCGCTCGCCAGGTGAGGTAGAGGACGTTCGCGCCAAACCCGAAGAGGGCCAGGCTGGTCAGAGTGATGATGCCGATGGCGATCACTCCCATCGGTTTCAGCCGGGTCCGTCAAACAGCGTATAAGGCCGCATCGTGGCTCGTACGTACGCCACGCGCGCAAGTGCGTCGGGACTATCGCGTCGCGTCCACTGCATGTAGCGCCACGCGGCTTCGCCGAGCATCCGCGCGGCTCCGTCGAGAAACGTGGGAAACAGGGCCGCCGGTAGCCTGCGGACAGGCGAATCCAGAAGAAGCGGGGCCTGCTTTACCGCAAGCTGCGGGAAATGCTCCAGCAGGGCGGGATTGGCGGCGATGAGCTCGTCGATCGCCTCGATGCCGAACAGTGGCTCGGCCATCAGCAGCTCGAACGCCATGTCTTCGTCTTGCCGCACGAGTGGAAAACACTGCGAGCGTTCGAGGATCAGGTTGGCGGTCATCAGGCGTGGCGCGAGCGGGCGCCGCGTGAGGTCGTCGACCGGCTTGTTGCGATGGGCGAGCGCATGCGCCAACCCGAGCGTGTTCACGGCGACGTACGCGAGATGACGGTGACCGTCGTCGACGATGAGATTGAGGTCGACGTCGTCCGCTTCTCGAAAGCCCCCGGTGGCGAGCGATCCCGCGATGGAGACGCCGCGAATGAAGGGCGCTACTTCGACAAGGGTGCGAACGAACCGTCTTGTCATCTGGACGTAGGTGGCGGCATTCGCGCCGTGGCCGGCTGCGCGAGACCGGATCTCACCCACCCGGTTCAGCGAGGTGCGATCGACGACGACGTCGTTGACCAGGTTGAGGTCCGGACTCGCGGCCGCTGTCCACCTCACCTCGTCAGGGGAGATCGAGCCGCCAAGGCACAGGTCGGCGAGGCGTTGCGGGCCAATTGCGTAACCGCGTCGCGCCAGGAGCGCGACTGTTCGCCGGATCCGTTCCGGCGCGGATATGGATCGCGAGGGGATCAGTCCGACCAAGCAGCGCCTCCCAACAGTCTCGAGCCGAGCGCATAGGGCCCTCAGCAGGGCGCCTCAAATGAATACGAGAGCGGGTTACGATGGGGTCACAAAATGACCGCCGACGGACACTTTCGAGTTCCCACCCCTGTCAACGAGCCGGTGCGCCAGTACGCGGCCGGCGATCCCCACCGCAAGACTTTGAAGGCCCGTCTGGCCGAGCTCACGGACGCGCGAACCGAGGTCCCGATGCAGATCGGAGGCGAGCGGCGGTGGGGCGCTTCGAGGGCTGACATCCGAGCGCCGCATCGGAAGGAGCTCAGCATCGCCGAGTACGCGGTTGGGGGACCCAAGGACTTCGACGACGCTATCCACGCGGCGCTCAAGGCGCGCCACGCGTGGGCCGCGACTTCCTACCACGAGCGTGCGGCGGTGCTCCTGCGGGCGGCGTCGCTCCTGGCGGGCCCGTGGCGGGACACCGTCAACGCAGCGGCGATGCTGGGGCAGTCAAAGACAGTCCACCAGGCGGAGATCGACGCCGCATGCGAGTCCGTCGACTTCTGGAGGTACAACGCATTTTTCGGCGACCAGCTCCTCAGCCAGCAGCCCTTCAACGACGGCACCGCGTGGAACCGGCTCGAGTACAGGCCGCTCGAGGGATTCGTCTTCGCGGTCAGCCCGTTCAACTTCGCGTCCATCGGCGCCAACCTGCCCACCGCCGCAGCTCTGATGGGCAACACGGTGGTCTTCAAGCCCGCGACGCAGGCGCTGCTGGTGAGTCATTTCCTGATGGAGATCCTCAACGAGGCAGGCCTGCCGCCCGGCGTCATCAACATGGTCAGCGGCAGCGCGGCAAAGATCTCGGAGCAGGTCCTTGCCCACAAGGACCTGGCGGGCATCCATTTCACAGGGTCGACCGAGGTGTTTCAGGGTATGTGGCGGACGGTGGGCCAGAACGTTGACCACTACCGCACCTACCCGCGGCTGGTCGGCGAGACCGGAGGCAAGGATTTTGTGGTGGCGCATGAGTCGGCCGACTCGGATGCGCTTCGCACCGCGCTCATCCGCGGCGCCTTCGAGTACCAGGGTCAGAAATGCTCGGCCGCCTCACGCGCGTACATCCCGCAATCGATGTGGAAAAGGATGCGATCCGAGATAGCGGACGAGGTCGAGGCCATCCCGCAAGGCGACGTCGCGGACTTCCGCAACTTCATGGGCGCCGTGATCGATGGCAACGCGTACTCGAAGCACATGACCGCGATCGAGTTCGCGCGCAAGTCCGAGGTGGCGAAGGTCGTCGCTGGAGGCAAAGGCGACGACAAGGTGGGATGGTTCGTGCGCCCTACCGTCATCGAGACCACCGACCCGGACTTCCGGCTTCTGAAAGAGGAGCTGTTCGGTCCCATCCTTACCGTCTATCCCTATGCCGACGGAAAGTTCGAGGACACGCTCGATCTCGTCGACCGTACAAGCCCGTACGGACTGACGGGAGCGATCTTCGCTCGCGACCGGCAGGTGATTCGCAAGGCCTCTGAAACTCTTGTCAACGCCGCGGGCAACTTCTACATCAACGACAAACCGACAGGCGCCGTGGTTGGGCTGCAGCCGTTCGGCGGTGGGCGGGCCTCGGGCACCAACGACAAGGCAGGCTCGATCCTCAATCTCATACGCTGGACCAGCCCACGGACGATCAAAGAGACCTACGTTCCGCCGACCGATCACCGCTATCCATATATGGACGCGGAGTAGCGAGAAGGGGCGCAACCCTTTCACGTGAAGGTCGAGCGCTCGAGCGAGGACGGTGTCTTGACCGTCACCATCGCACGGCCCGAAGTGCGCAACGCCGTGGACGCCGAAACCGCGGCCGCTCTCGCCGATGCTTTTCGGCAATTTGAGGAGGACAGCGGCCTTGCGGTCGCGGTCCTCACGGGAGCCGGCGGAAACTTCTGCGCCGGCTTCGACCTGAAAGCGCTTGCCGCCGGCGCGCCCAACCGCTTGCCTGAAGCCGGTGAAGGTCCGATGGGGCCGACGCGCATGGCCTTGAGCAAGCCTGTGATCGCTGCAATCGAAGGCTACGCCGTCGCGGGTGGGCTCGAGCTCGCGTTGTGGTGCGACCTTCGGGTCGCCGCACGAGACGCGACGCTCGGCGTCTTCAACCGTCGCTTCGGCGTTCCGCTGATCGACCTCGGCACTGTCCGGCTTCCCCGCTTGATCGGCCAGGGCAGGGCTCTGGACATGATCCTTACGGGCCGCCCTGTCGCCGCTGAAGAAGCGCTGCGGATCGGCCTCGTGACGCGTCTCGTGGAGCCCGGCCGCGCGGTCGACGAAGCGCAGAAGCTGGCCCACGAGATCGCGGCGTTCCCGTCCGGCGCGCTGCGAGCGGACCGGCGAAGCGTTCTGAACCAGTGGTCGCTCAGCCTCGAGGATGCGGCAGAGGCGGAGCATCGAGGCGGCCTTGAAGTGCTCGAGTCAGGTGATGCTCAGCAAGGTGCCCGGCGCTTTTCCGAAGGGGCGGGACGCCACGGGAGCTGACCTGTTCGATAACCTGCCTTGACAGTTACTGTCTAGACAGGTACATTCGTGGCGATGGTTGCGGATGCGCGTCACACGAACAAGGCGGACGAGGTTGACCCACGCGAAGAGGAAGCGATCTCATCGTTGGTGTTTCATCTCGGTCGCGAATTGCGCACCGCGCTCGACCGCAGGCTCACCGGCCAGGGGATCACATCGCAGCAGGCGGCTCTCCTGCTCCTGTCTCGCCTGCTGAGGGAGCCGAGCCCCATGCAGATGGCGGACCGGTTGGGCACCGACACCGCCGGCATGACGCGACTCCTCGATCGTCTCGAAACCAAGGGCCTGGTGATCCGCCGCATGAATGCCGGAGACCGCAGGTCGGTAGTGGTCGAACTCGGCCCCAAGAGCAAGGACCTCATGCCGCGGTTGTTTCCAGCGTTTCGACAGGTCAACAAAGGCCTTCTGGACGGGTTCGAGGAAGTAGAGCTCAAGCAGCTGCATCGAATGCTTCGCCGGTTGCTCAAGAACGCACGGAATCTCAATCGATGAAACTGGATTTGAACAAGGTAGAAGTGGGCGGTGACGCTGTGATCCAGGCGACAGGCCTCGTCAAGCGGTATGGCGAGGTGGAAGCGGTGCGCGGCATCGACCTCGAGGTTCGCGCCGGCGAGATCTTCGGGTTCCTGGGACCTAACGGCGCCGGCAAGTCGACCACCATCTCGATCCTCTGCACGCTGCTGAGGCCAACAGCAGGCATGGCTCGAGTCGCGGGGATCGACGTCGAGCATGACCCCGCGCGCGTGAGGCAGCGAATCGGCCTCGTCTTCCAGGATCCATCGCTGGACGACCAGCTCACCGGCCGGGAAAACCTGGAGTTTCACGCGTTCATCTACAGCGTCCCTTCCTCCGAGCGCCGTCGGCGCATCGACGAGATGCTGGCGCTCCTGCAGCTCACCGACCGCGCGAACTCGCAGGTGAAAACCTACTCCGGCGGGATGAAGCGACGGTTGGAGATCGCTCGCGGCATGCTGCACCAGCCTCAGATCCTCTTCCTCGACGAGCCGACGTTGGGGCTCGATCCACAGACCAGGCAGACCATCTGGACGCATGTCAATGAGCTTCGAGACAGCAAGGGAGTCACGATTTTCATGACGACGCATTACATGGACGAGGCGGAGTTCTGCGACCGCATTGCTGTAATCGACAAGGGCAAGATCGTTGCCCTGGGCACCCCCGACGAGCTGAAGTCGATGGTTGGCGGCGACGTCGTCACCATCACGTCGAGCCAGCCGGAGGCTGCGGCGCGCGAGATCAAGGAGACCCTCGGCGTCACGCCGGCGCGCGACGATGGGACCCTCCGTATGGAAGTCCCGGACGGCAAGGCTTTCGTGCCACGCCTGGTCCGGGAGCTGAAGGCGCCGGTGGACACCGTTTCCATGCGCCGCCCAAGTCTCGACGACGTGTTTCTGAAGTTGACCGGTCGGGCCATCCGCGACGAGGAGGCGAGCGCCGCAGATCAGAATCGGGCCATCGCGAGTCGCTTCATGGGGCGGAGGCGGTGAGCGTCAAGGTCGCCACCGCACCTCGTGCTTCCGCGCTTCCGGCTCCGGCAGACACGCGAATGGCGACCCTTCGCGCGATCTACATCATCTGGTACCGCGACATCCTTCGTTACTGGCGCGACCGCTGGCGCCTGGTGGCGTCCCTCGCTCAGCCGCTCCTGTTCCTGGTGGTCTTCGGGTCCGGATTGAGCTCATCGCTCGGCGGCGCGAGCGCGTTCGGGACGAAAGGAGGCCTTTCCTATATCCAGTTCATGTACCCCGGCATCATCGGCATGGCCATCCTGTTCACCGCGATCTTCGGCGCGATGTCCATCGTCTGGGACAGGGAGTTCGGCTTCCTGAAAGAGGTGCTGGTGGCCCCGATCGACCGTTACGCGGTGGCGATAGGCAAGGCCCTGGGGGGCACCACCCAGGCGATGATCCAGGGCCTCATCCTGCTGGTCCTGGCGCCCTTTGTCGGCGTGACTTTGACCGTGCCCACGGTGCTTGCGATGATCCCGCTTGCCGCGGTGCTCGCGTTCGGCCTCTCGGCGTTCGGCGTTGCGCTCGCCTCGACTATGAAGTCGCTCCAGGGCTTTCAGGTCGTCATGAACTTCCTGATGATGCCGATGTTCTTTTTGTCCGGCGCTCTGTTCCCGCTCAACAACCTGCCGGGATGGATGACAGTGCTCACAAGGCTCGACCCGGCTGCCTACGGTATCGATCCGCTGCGCCGCGTCGTGCTCTCTGCCTCAGGGCTGCCGGGCCCGGTCATCGACCGCCTGGGCCTGACCATCAATGGCAATGTGCTCACGATCGCGCTGGAGGCGGGCATCATGCTCGCGTTCGGAGCGGTCATGCTCGGGATTGCGGTCGTCAACTTTCAGCGCCGCGACTGACAGAAGCACCAGCGCGCCGATCTCCCCGGCGATCAGAGGCAGCGGTCCCCAGAACGGTATGCCCTCGCCGGCGATGACGAGGCCGAGCACAAACAGCCAGGTCCAAGCCGGCGGCGAAGTTCGCAGGTAGAGCCACCCGGCCAGGCCGAGCATCACCAGGTCGTCCAGATGAAGGTACGGGGTGGCGAGCATGCCTCCGACCAGCGCCGGGATCAAGACCCATCCATGCCCCCGCCGGCGCAAACGGAAGGCGAGTAAGAGCGCCCACAGCGCTATCGCAACCTGAATCGCACGCGTCACCGCAAGACTTCCGATCAATGGAGCGAGCGTCAGCTCCCGATTCACGGGCACGCTCGCGGCGAAGTTCAATCGCGCTTCGTAATCGGCGATGCCGCTCGGACCGAGCGCGAGAGCTGAGGCGCCGCCCAGAATGCCGAGCGCGATCACGCTGCCCCAGAAAGCCCGCGTTCTTCCGCTCAGCAGGAGCGCAACCGGCACGAGAAACGCAAGCTGAGGCTTGAGCGCCAGAACGCCCAGCGCCAGCCCGGCCCAAAATGGCCGCCCCCCTTGCAGGAGGGCATAGCATCCGGCCACACCCAGGGCCACGAACAAGGCAGGCTGCCCGAGCTGCAGTCCATAGATGACCGGGAGCCATGCGAGCGCTGCCGCCAGGTGGACCAGGCGCCATGGTCCACCGGGCGCGGACAGGTGCCACGTCCATATGAGCGCGATCAGCAACAGGGCGCTCCACACCCAGTAGCCCACCTCGTAAGGCAGCGGCACAAGCGGCAGCGCCAGCCACGCGACGGGCGGGGGGCTGATATACCGGGCGAGCTCGGCGATCGTGATGCCCGACCTGATCGCGTCGAGCTCAGACTGCTGCAAGGAAAGGTCGTAGATCGACGGCCAGCCGCGGCTGATGCCGATCCGTGCCGCTGCGAAATAAAAAGTGAAGTCGTTGTGGAAGTGGTCGGACATGTATGCCTCGACCCACTTGTAGAGATCCCAGGCGGCGAACAGCACCGCCACGGTGGCTCCGGCGGCGAAGCTCAGGTTGAGCCATCGCTGCCTTGGGCTTGGGCCGGTCATGCATCGCGGATGGTAAAGGCCCGCTACCTTGTAGCGGTGCCATTGTCCGATTTCGAGCCTCTGGTCCTGGATCTGAAAGATGGGACCAAAGTTCACGTCAGGCCAATCAAACCTGAGGACGAGCCGCTTCTACACGAGGCGGTTGCGGCGATGTCTGAACGTACTGTCTACTTCAGGTTCTTCTCGCCGCTCAAGCGGATGCCCGACGCGCTCGCTCACCGGCTCGCTGTAGTCGATTACAACGATCGCTTCGCGCTCGTCGCGACGACGCACAGACCGACGGGCACCGAGCGCATCCTCGGCGTGGCTCGCTACGACCGCGTGTCCGGCACCGACGTGGCTGAGGTTGCGGTGGCAGTGGTCGACGAGTTCCAGCGCCGGGGTCTCGGCGGTGCCTTGCTGGCCATCCTGGCGAGGGTCGCCCGCGAGCACGGAATCAAGAGCTTCTCGCTCATCGTGCTGCCGGAGAACCAGCAGATGCTCGGCCTGTTGCGGAAGATGGGTTGGATTCACCACGCCAAATTGAGCGGCGGTGTCTACGACATCTCCTTCGATGTTCCGGACTCGGCCTAGCTCTCGCGCCGACGCTGGTCAGGTCCACGAGGCAATCCGAACGTCACAGTCGGCGGGATGGTCAACATCCGGCCATCATCGCCATGCACGATCTGCCAGTTGCCCTCATGAACCATCCAGTGATGCCGGTGACACAAAAGAACCAGGTTGTCGAGATCGGTTGTCCCGCCATGGATCCAGTGAATCACGTGATGCGCCGCGCTCCGCCACGCCGGGCGCTCACATCCCGGCCAGCGGCAGCTGCCGTCGCGAGCGTTGAGAGCCCGCCGTCCGGGCTCCGAAACGACTCGCTTGGAGCGCCCGACGTCGATCACCAACGACTCGGAGTCGAGAAGGACGCGAGCAATGCTGGAATCGCAGGCCAGCCGCTCGATGGTTTTGGAAGAAACCGGAAGTGAGAACTCCATCTCGGCCGCTGGCGCACCCGCCAACCCAAGCAGCGTCTCGACCGAGCTCGTGACCTGGATCTGGGCTTGCGACCCGCCTCCCGAGGCGAGCTCGACCATGGCATCTGCATTTCGCCGTTCCTGGCTCCGATCATCGTCAGCGCCCATCTTTCGCGCCAACGGCTTCACTGCAGTGAGGAACGCGGCGCCGCCGACCGGGTCGAGCTGGCCGCTGATCATGAGCGAGCCGTCTTGCCAGGTGCTGAGCTTCAGGTAGCGGTTCTCAACCTGCTCGGCTTGTTCGGCCGCGTAACGCTTGGGGTCTGCCGCGTGCCGGTAGTGCTCGCAGATGCGATAGAACTTGCCCGGCGAGTTCGCGCGCGCCTTCTGCAGCAAGGGCGCCTCGTCGAAGCGCTCGTCGAGAGCGTTCGCAGTCCTCGCCATCGTCGTCAGATGGGCGAAGCCG
>DATGVE010000045.1:0-35959 GCA_035300725.1 Candidatus Eiseniibacteriota bacterium
AGGCTCACCTTCTCGCCGACGACGACCTCGACCATGCGGGGCGAGCCGAGGTACATCGAAGCGTTGCCCTCGACCATCACGACGATGTCGCAGAAGGCTGGTATGTAGGCGCCACCGGCGGCGGAGGGACCGAAGAGTAGACAGATCTGCGGCACCTGGCCCGACAGCTGAACTTCGTTGAAGAAGATGCGACCCGCGTGGCGCCGGCCGGGAAACATGTCGATCTGGTCGGTGATGCGCGCGCCGGCAGAGTCTACGAGGTAGAAGAGAGGCACCCGGATGCGGGCTGCGGTCTCCTGGATCCGCACGATCTTTTCGACTGTGCGCGCGCCCCAGCTGCCCGCCTTGACAGTCGGGTCGTTGGCCATCACAGCGACCTGCCGGCCGTCGATGGTGCCGAGACCGGTGACCACGCCGTCGGCGGGCAGCTCCTCGGCCAGCACGTTGGCGAAGAGCCCGTCCTCGATGAACGATCCCTTGTCCAGGAGCAGATCGAGCCGTTCGCGCGCCGTGAGCTTGTGCTGCTCGCGGAGCTTCGGCAGGTACCGTGATCCGCCCTTGAGCGCTTTTTCGCGGAGCTCGCGATGGCGCGGATTGCTCAACCGCTAGTGTCCTTTGAAGTCCGGTTCTCGCTTCTCAAAAAAGGCTTTGATGCCTTCCTTCGAGTCTTCCGTCAGCGTGACCAGCGTGAACTGGCTGTGCAGATAAGTGAGGGCCGCCGCGAACTCCATGTCCTGCTGCTTGTAGAACGAATCGCGACCGAGCTGCATGGCAACCGGTGACTTCTTCGCGAGCTTGTCGGTGATTTCCTTGACAGCGTTGTCGAGCAGGTCGTGCGGCACCACGCGGTTGACCACTCCGAACCCCTGCATCTGCGTTGCGGTCCAGCGGTCGCCGAGCATCTCCATCTCGAGAAGGACTTTTCGCGGCAAATTCCGCGAGAGGATCGCCTGGATCATCATCGGCCAGATCCCCACGTTGATCTCCGGGGTGCCGAAGGTCGCCGTGTCGGTCGAGATCAGGATGTCGCAAGCGCAGGCAAGCCCGATCCCTCCGGCGAGCGCGTGCCCGTTGATGCGCCCGACGATCGGCTTCCCGAGGCCGGCCATCAGGGTGAAGAGCTCAATAAAGAGACTTCTGCCGCGATGGCGCTCCAGGTGGGTCATGTCACCGTTGAAGCCGGCGAGGTCCGCGCCGGCACAGAAGACCCTGTCCCCGGCTCCGGTCAACACGACAACGCGCACCTCGGGCTCTTTTTGGCACCAACGAAACGCTGTGGCCAGGTCGCGCAGCATGGTCGCGGACAGTGGGTTGCGCTGCTCCGGACGGTTCAGCGTGACCGTCGCGACGTGTTCATCAAAAGAGACCACCACCTGCTCGAGCGCTGGTACCTGAGTCACGTTCGTAATCCTAGGCCGCTAGCCGAAAATGCCCGTCGCGATGGCGATGCCGACCAGGATGAGCATCGCGCCACCCAGCTCCTCGCTCCATTCTTCGACACGCCGCCCGAGCCGGTGGCCGAGCTCGAGCCCGAGCAGCGACATCAAGACGCTTATCACCCCCATCGTCACGGCCGCGAGCACGATCTGGATGTGATACACGGCGAGGGCGAAACCCACCGCCAGGTTGTCGATGCTCAGTGCGAGGGCCGTGATGACGAGGCTGTGGGTGCGGAGGCGTCTTGGCCCCTTCGCCTGGTTCTTTACCTGGCGGCCCTGATAGATCGCGTAGGCGCCCGTGAGGATCAGGATCCCGCCGGCGACGTAACCGGCTACGTGCCCTCCGATGTAGCCCGCGACCGCCTGCCCCAGCAAGAGGCCGATCAGCGGCATCAGGGCTTCGAAGAACCCAAAGGCAAGGCCGACTCGGATCCTCGTCCGGGCATTGATTCCGCTCAGGCCGATCCCGATCGCGCCGGCAAAATTGCTGAGCCCGACGGAAAGGCTGACGAGCAGAAGGCCGAGCAATCCAGACACGGGCGTAACTATATTCAGCGCTGGGAGGCGGTCATTTCACAGCCAACACTTAACAAAAACACTTTGCCGGACTGGCTTATCGGATCCAGAATGACACCGAATCTGCAACCGCCTCTGTCACCCAAAGTTAGGCCCAGACTCGCTTAAACCATATACTGCGACCCGCCAAGAAACATATGAAGCTCAGGCAGCGCGAACCTATCGCCGCCACTGCCACGTCACTGCATGGCGGTGGCATCGATCTCGACAAGCCCATATTCACGCTAAGCGTGGCTTCCGAGATCCTCGAGGTGCACCCGCGCACTTTGATGATGTACGAGCACCTGAGCATGATCAATCCCAAACGGACGGTTACCAATCGCCGGCGCTACTCGCGTCGAGACGTGATGAAGCTGCAAGCCATCCAGACGCTCTCCCGCGAGCATCACGTCAACCTCGCCGGCGTTCGGTACATCCTGGCGCTGCTCAAGCGCCTTCACAACGCGGGTGTCGAAGCACCGGATGGCTTGAAGAACCTGGACGTGTCGCAGCTCGACGTCTGAATAACCCCAGTTCCGGGTTGATGGAAGGTAAATGTCAAAGAAGAGAAGACGCTTAGAGATCAAGGTCGAACCCCTGCCGGCACCTTTTCAAATGGAGACAGCATCTTGCCCCGTGTGCGGGCGCGACGCGGCGGCGATCGGGCGGCGTCACCTCCAGATCGTGTTCCGCTGCGAAGGGTGCAAGGTCGTCTTCAAGCGCAATCGGAGCTGGCCCTACATCTACTAAGGCGTTCCGCCAATTCCCCCGGGGCCCCGCGTTTCTCTAATGTGGGGCTATGAGGCGGTCTGTCGGGAGGGCGGCGATCTATGGAGCGCTGCTCGGGTTGGCCACTGCGGCTGTCGCAGAGGCAGTCCGCCCGAGAGGCGGGAGCTCGGTGCTGGTCGACTGGGACCAGGTGCGGCGCTCTGCGCGCGCTCGCCTCGATACCCCGTCGCTCGGCCACGCTGAGCTCGCTGCCGCTGCTGGGAGCTACCGCCTGATGGCCGCCGAGCTCGAGAAGCCGATGCTCAAGTTTGTCGGCGGCCTTCCGAAGGGTGCGTCCCTTCCGAAGTTCGACGCTCTCGATCGCGTCGGGTGGCTCGACCTGAACCTTGGCATCCTGCGGCGGGTCGTCGACCCGGTCCTGGAAGCCGGTCGCGTGCCCAACTCATTGCTTGTCGAGGTCGGGCGCGCCGGAGTCGACAGCTACGTGGCATTCATGCTCGCGTTCATCGGCCGCCGTGTCCTCGGCCAATACGACCCGCAGCTCCTTGGAGCGGAGCCGGTCGGCGGCGAGGGCCTGTACCTGGTCGAGACCAACGTCGAGGAATGGGCGCGGCGCGCCGACCTTCCCGGCGAGGACCTCCGGCGCTGGTTGATCCTTCACGAGATGACGCACGCGTGGCAGTTCGCGGCGCATCCGTGGCTGCGGCCCTACATGGAGAGCTCGATGCGCGTGCTCATCGAGTCGGTGACCAAGAGCGCGAAACCTGTCGCCCGCATCGCAGCCTTCGCGGGCGTGCTGCCCGCTCAGTGGAAGGTGATGCGGCAGGTCCAGGGCACGATGTCGGTGGTCGAGGGCTACAGCAACCTGGTCATGAACGAGCTCGGCGGCAAGCTCCTGGTGGGATTCGACCGGCTGGAAGAGGCTTACCGCAAGCGGAGCTCAGGCAAGAGTCCGCTCGAGGTTTTGATCTGGAAGCTCACCGGACTCGACCTGAAGCTGCAGCAATATCGCAACGGGGAGGCTTTCTGCCGGGCGATCTTCGACCAGCACGGCACAAAAGTGCTGAACGAGGTGTGGACGAGCGAGGCGCATATGCCCCACCTCGGCGAGCTGGCGCACCCCGAAGCCTGGTACCGGAGGGTAGTCGCTCCCTAGCCCGGCTCCCCATCCGGCGCGCTTCGCGCGCCACCCGACTGTGCCCGAAAGAGGCTATCGATGGCCCGCAATACCCTGCTTAGTGCACACTGGGGGAATCCGGCGCCAAGGGGAACTCCCCCTAGTCCTTCAGTTCTTCCTGCGCTGTCTCTTCGCTGATCGGCATCACTGCGACCGGGAGATCTGCGATGTCGAAATAGCGCACCGCCTTGTTCATTCGCTTGGCGATTCCGACCTGCACCTTGACGCCGAGCGAGATCCGACCGAACACCCAGACCTCATCGCAGTGCGCGAGCAGGTTGTTCATCGCCTCGCGCACGACATCCTTGGAAACCGTATGCATGAGGTAGTAGTCGAAGAGCATGAACGGGCTGACCGGGACCATTCCTGAGTCGAGGACGAACTTCTGAATGTGCGCCCGCCAGTAGAAAACCTTGTTCGACATGGCGACGTAGACCAGTCGCTTGGGATGCCGCAGCGTCTCTTCGGCCTGGTCCCGTGCGCTTGGTTTGGTGGTCGGCTGAAAGATCCGTTCGAGAATGTCCTCGGCGGCCTTCCCCGAGACTGCCATGAGACTGGCTATCGTATCAGCCGTGCCCGCGACCTCCCGCTTCGACCTGTCCGGACGCGTCGCGCTGGTGACAGGCGCGAGCCGCGGGATCGGCAGCGCCATCGCGACTGCGTTGGTCGAGCAGGGCGCCCACGTCGTTCTCTCCAGCCGCAAGCAGGCCGACCTCGACGTGGAGGCCGCACGGATCAACTCGCAGTACCAGGATCGGGCGCTTGCCATCGCCGCCCACGCCGGCCGGCCGGAGGACCTCGAGCGCCTCGTCAAGACAGCCATCGAACACGCTGGTCACATCGACATCCTGGTCAACAACGCCGCGACCAATCCCTATTTCGGCCCCGTCATCGATGCTGAGCTGTCCGCGTGGGACAAGACCTTCGAGGTCAACCTGCGCGGAGTTTTCATCCTGACCAAGCTCGTTTACGAGGCGTGGATGAAGGAGCACGGCGGAGCCGTGGTGAACATCGCCAGTGTCGGCGGTCTGCGGCCGGGCTTCGGCCTTGGTGTTTACAACGTGACCAAGGCGGGCGTGATCATGCTTTCGCGCCAGCTTGCTCGCGAGCTGGGAGGCAAGGTGCGTGTCAACGCGATAGCACCGGGGCTCGTCAAGACACGATTTGCCGAGGCGCTGTGGGGCAACGAGGCCATCCTCGAGCGCGTGCTGGCCTCAAACCCCATGGGGCGGATCGGCCTGCCGGACGAAATCGCCGGAGCCGTGGCGTTCCTGGCGTCCGACGCCGCGAGCTACATCAATGGCGAAGTGATCGTGATCGACGGGGGCGGGGGAGAGGCTTAGCCGCTCCTTTGCCGTCGGGCGCCGAGGCGCCGTTCGAGTCGCCCTCGCCGTCCTCGAGAGCCAGCTGCCGGGTATGGATGAAGTCCTCCAGCTCCTTCTCGTACTGGTAGGCGTGGTGGTCGGCCGCGTAGCGGTGCACGCGTCGCTGCTGGATGAAGTCCTCAAAAGCTGCCTGAGTGTCGCGCGCGGCGTGAAAACCAAGCTGGCGCGACGCCTTGGCGGTCGACAATGAGCGGCCCCACCTCAGGAGGTCCAGGAGTTGGGGCGAGAGAAAGGCCACACCCGTCTTGCCGATCGCGAAGGCGGCCAGCCCGAGGCCGATCGGCGGGAGCAGCGGCGCGTGCAGCTTGCCTGCGGCGTCCAGCAGCTTCGAGAGCGGCACGGTCCCGGGGGCGGCGATGTTGTAGGCGCCCGCCGGGCCTCGCTTCGTGGCGAGGTACATGGCCTCAATGCAGTCGTCGCGGTGGATGAGCTGGAGCGACGGATCGTAGCCCGCGACTGTCGGGACGACTTCGAGGTCGAGGTAGCGCGCGAGCGGCTGGGGCTCCTGCGGGTTGAGGCTGTTGGAAAAGCGGAGCACAACTATCGCAATCTCGGGATTGCGCAGCGCGAAATCGCTGACGTAGGACTCGACCTCGACGATGTCGCGCACGAACTGGTGGCGCGAGTTGGTGTCCAGGCGGTGGTCCTCCCGCAACGCGGCGGGTAGGTCGAAGCGGGATCCGTACACATGGCCCGACGACTTGATTACGAATCGGCGGACGGGGCTCCCTTCGCCGGCACATCCGGCGAGCAGGTTTAGCGTGCCGATGACGTTCATCTCGTGCGCACGCCGTGGGTCCATGTCGAAGGAGTCGACGCGCGTCAGCGTGTGCACGACTGTGTCGATGCCGACGGCTCGCACGAGCTTGCCGATCAGCGAGTGACGAACGTCCAGCTTCAGGTAGTCGGCGCGTCCCAGGTCGTAACGGGGCTCGCGGGTGTCGATGCCGATCACCTCGGCGACGCTTGGGTCTTCCGCCAGGCGTTGCACGAGCAGTGCTCCCCACCAGCGAGCGACTCCAGTGACCAGAATGCGCCGTTTCTTAGCGGCCATCTCCAGAGTCAGTATGTCCTCTTTATCACGTCGCGCTCCATCTGCGCCACGGCCGCCGAGACGGTCTCGCGCAGGGGGGATTTCGCGGTACGCAGGGCCCACTCAAGCTGGCGCAGCAGCGAGTAAAGGCCCTTCATCGCCTTGACCGCGTCCCCGATGTCGACGTTGGGCGGGAGGGGGATCTGATCGAGCGGCTCGCCGGCCGCCCAGCGATACGCGAAGTCGATGTAGTCGTGCGAGGGGATGCGGAGGTTGGGCTCGTCGAGGTCGCTCTCCATGTCCGCAAACCGGAAGTACAGCGAGCGGACCAGCCGCGCCGTCTGCGCGATCGCTGGAGTTGGATAGCGACGCGGGCCGCGCGCCTGGCGATCTCTGCCGCCCCGATCCCTGTCTTCGGCCGCCAGCATCACAAGCACGCCGCAGAGCTCTTCAGGCGTTAGTCCTTCAAACCACCCTAGCCACACCGCCTCCGCGACCAGGATCGTGTTCTCGCCGTACACGCGGGACGCGAACAGGCCCTTGTCGGTGGGCCGATCGTTGGCCAGGAAGCCCGTCTCGGTCAGGATCTTGCTAAGACGCCGAAGCTTGCGCGGGTATTCGTCCATCTGGCCACTGACCTCGCGCTGCCCACCCTCGAGCTCCTTCTGGAGAGTGCGGATCTCGGCGTACTTCTGAAGCAGATCGCCGAAGCGCGGCGAGCGCACCACCTTCAGCTTCCGCTGCCGCTCGAGCAGGCCTTTCGCCTCGACCTCGAGCCGCTGGACCACCCGCCCGGTTGATCCCATCGTCCGCGTGTGGCGCCCGCGCCGTCCCCGGCGCTCCGCCCCCGCTTCACGCCGCAGCCGCTTGAGCTCGATCCGGATTGCCCGCCGGCGGTCCTCGAGCTTGAAGTACTGGGCGACGTCCTCAATCGAGACGTCAGGGTCATCCCAAAGACGGCGGATGTCGTCGAGGCGCTCGCGGACGTTGGCAAGGCGCTCCTTCGTCTGCTCCGCTGTCAGGCGCTTCTGGAACTGGCCGAACGAGCGCTGCATGAGCGCCTCCGCTTCCTCCGGCGTGTAGACGCGCAGCAGGTTGAGGGCCATGTTGTAGCTCGGGAGGAACTTGGACTGGACGACGAGCGTCGGCCCCATCGCGACCTCGTAGATGGTGCCCACCTCAACGTCGGACTCCTTGAGGATCACGCCGTGACCGATCACGTCGATGCCGCGCCGGCCCGCGCGTCCCATCAGCTGCGTGAGCTCGCCCGTCGTCAGGTGGGAGAAGTTGACGCCGTCGAATTTGGTGAAGGACGAAACGACGACGCCACGCGCCGGCATGTTGATGCCGAGCGACAACGTCTCGGTCGCGAAGACGACCTTGATCAGGCCGCGCTGGAAGAGCTCCTCGACCATCTCCTTGTGGTAGGGGAGGAGGCCCGCGTGGTGCTCGGCCAGCCCGCGTCGCAGCAGGCGGGCGTCGACCATGCGGCGGAAGAGAACCTCCTCGTCCTTATTCTTGAGCCCCGCCAACCGCTGCGCAGCGACGCGGTCGATGGCTTCCTTCTCGGCGGCGGTGGTGAGGTCGATCTCGTGGTACGAGCAGCGCTGCAGCGCCTCGCGACATCCGCGGCGGGAGAAGATGAAGTAGATCGCGGGCAGCATGTCCAGGCCGCGCAGCTCCTCGATGACGTGCAGCAGGTCGTTCGATGGCAGCGAGCGGTAGTGACCGGCGCGATACGATCCCTCCTCCTCCTGCGCCGCCTTGGTCCACGTCCGCTGGTCGATGCCGCCGCCCCCTTTGAATAGAGGAAGGAAGCGGTTGTTGATCGCCAGCCACATCTTCAGCTCGACGGGCCTGACGTTGTGGAACACCGTCTCCATGCCGCCGCGGTTCTCGGCCATCCAGTCGGCGATCTCCTGGTAGTTGCCGATGGTGGCGGATAGGCCGACGAGCTTGATGGTGGCCGGCGCCTGGATGACGATCTCCTCCCACACGGAGCCGCGCGGGAAGTCGTCGATGTAGTGGACCTCGTCGAGGACGACGTAACGCACGAGGTCGAGGCGCTTCGGATCCTCGTAGATCAGGTTACGCAGGATCTCAGTTGTCATCACGACGATCGGCGCCTCGTCGTTGATCGTGTTCTCGCCGGTGACCAGGCCGACCATTTCTTCGCCGTACTCGCGCACGAAGTCGTGATATTTCTGGTTGCTCAGGGCCTTGAGCGGAGTCGTGTAGAGAACTTTGACGCCGTCCTGCAGAGCCCGGAAGATCGCGTACTCGGCGACCATGGTCTTGCCGCTGGAGGTCGGTGCGCTGACCAGCACGCCGCCTCGTCCCTGCTCCAGCTTTTCGATCGCCTCGCGCTGGAACGCGTCGAGCTTGAACGGCAGGCCAGCCTCGAACTGCTCTAGGTATGAAGCAATCGTTTTCACAGCCGGACGAGCTCGGTGGAGACGTCCGTGACGCGTGCGCCGTCGCTGTGCGCCTCGATGTACGTCAGCACGGCGGCGAGCACTTCTTCAGCATGGCGGCCGTTGTTGCTGACGGTCGCGATCGCGAGCTCGGCCAGCTGCCAGCGGTCGAGCTCGCCAACTTCGGCGGCGGAAACCTGGAACTCCGCGCGGACGCGCCGGAGCAGGCCGCTCACCACCTGGCGCTTGGACTTGAGCGACCCTGAGTCAGGCAGGTGGAGGACGACGCGAGCGATTCCGAGCGCCAGTTTGGCGGCCATCACACTGATTTTTCGAACATTTGCGGCACTGGAACTATGATGGCGCCGAAGAACGCGCCGCCGGGTAAGGAGGCGCTTTGGGGAGGAAAGCGACCAGATGAGTCGAGACGATGCTGCGGAGCAGGGGTTTGAGCAGTTTGAGCGGTTTCTCCAGGAGTGGTCCCGCCGGGACTTCCTGAAGCGTACGGGAGTTGCGACTGCCTACCTGGCCTTCTTGGCCGGCGGGGCGGAGCTCCTGGCCGCGGCGTGCGGCCCCACCAATCCAACCAACACGACGACTGCGGTGAAGGGCGGCAAGTTGATCGAGGGCTCGATCAGCGACCTTGCGTCAGTGCCGTTCAACACCCTCAACTCAGGCGACACCACGTCGACGCAGGCGATCACTCACACCTTCGACGGGCTGCTGGGGATCAGCGCCAACGGCGACAACATCCCGATGCTTGCCGCGGCGCTGCCAACCGTGTCTTCCGATTCGCTCACCATCACCTTCAAGCTCAAGCCCAACCTCAAGTGGTCGGACGGCAAGCCGCTGACCGCCGACGACGTCGCCTACACGTACGGGCTGATGTTCCTCCCCGAGACCAAGGACTTCATCTCGCGGTACAGGTCTGACCTCGAGGGCTACCTCCAGAGCGCGACCGCCACCGACCCGCAGACCGTGGTCTTCAAGTTCAGCAAGGTGCAGGCCAGCTTCGTCGACAGCCACTGCCGGCGCGGCATCCTTCCCAAGTCGGTGCTCGGCGGCGTGACGCCCAAGGCGCTCAACACGCACGACTTCTTCTCAGCCCCAACTGTGACCAGCGGGGTCTTCAAGTTCGTCAGGTGGGACAAGGGCCAGCAGGTCGTTTTCGCCCGCAACGAGAACTACTGGGCCGGGCCTTCAAACCTCGATCAATACATCGTGAAGATCGTCAGCGACGCGGTGGTGCTGGCGCAGCAGCTGAAGACGGGCGAGCTCGACGCCGGCCAGCCCGACGCCAGCCAGTTCGACAACCTCAAGACCATAACCACCATCAACACCCTGGCGCACATCAACCCCGGCTTTGTCTACTACCAGCACAACCTCGATCAGACCAGGGCGCCCTACAAGCTGTTCGGGGAAAAGAACGTCCGCAAGGCGCTGTTCATGGCGCTCGACCGCACCGCGATGGCGAAGGCCGTGTACTTCGGCCAGGCCGTGCCTGCCAACTCGGTGCTTCCCCCAACAACATGGGCCTACAACAAAGACGTGACCCCCACCTACAAGTACGACAAGACCGCCGCCGAGAAGCTGCTCGACGACGCCGGCTGGGCCAAGGGTTCGGACGGCATCCGCTCCAAAGGCGGCGTGAGATTTTCATTCGAGCTCAACACCAACTCCGGCAACAAGGTAAGAGAGAACCTCATCCAGGTCATGCAGCAGCAGTGGAAGGAAATCGGGGTCGAGGCGCTTCCGCGACCCATCGCTTTCCAGACGCTGGTCACCCAGATCCGTGCCACCCACACCTTCGCGACCCTCTTGATCGGCATCGCGAACGGTGACACCGATCCCGACCAGACCACTCTGTGGGGAAGCAAGGGCATCGGATCGGGCGGGCTCAACGGCATGCAGTACAAGAATGCGCAGGTGGATCAGCTCCTGGCAGATGCCCTGACGACCACCGATCGCACCAAGCGCAAGCCCCTATATGCGCAGATCCAGAACATCCTCGCGGACGAGCTTCCCGCGCCGATCCTTTTCTACTCCAACTATTTGTGGGGCATCAACAAGCGGGTCAAGAATTTCAACGTCGGGCCCTACAACACATATCAAGGGCGCCCCTGGATGAAGGACGTTTTCGTCACCGACGGCAAGTAGGAGAAATGCGGCCCGGCCGGGCGGAGGCGTTCCGCCCGGCTAAGCCCATCTAAATAGATGCTGAAGTACCTGGTGAGTCGGGTGATCGCCACGATTCCGGTGATCATCGGCGTCACGGTGTTCACCTTCATCGTCATGCACCTCGCCGCGGGCAGCTACGTCCCCGGGCTGGATCTCAACCCCAACCTGAAGCCCGAGGACGAGGCGATGATCAAGCACTACCTCGGCCTTGACCGGCCGCTGTACGAGCAATACCTCACCTGGATGGCAGGGGTGGTGCATGGTGACTTCGGTCGCTCGATGATCGACGGAAGCCTTGTTTCCCGCCACATCGGCGACCGGCTGCCCGCGACCCTGGAGCTCACGGTGACGGCGATCCTGATGGGCGTCCTGATCTCGATTCCGCTAGGCGTCACCGGTGCGCTGCGGCGCGGCAGCAAGATCGACCACGCGCTGACCGCCCTTTCGGTCGGCGGGTTCGCGATCCCCGGCTTCTGGCTTGGCCTGATGCTCATTCTCATCTTCTCGGTCCAGCTTCAGGCCTGGGGCATGCCCTTCCTTCCGTCCGGTGGCGTGATGACCCCCGGCACGGGAGGCGGTGACCCACTCGATCGCCTTGTCCACCTCATCATGCCGGCCACGGTTCTCTCGTTCGTCTACCTGTCGATCTGGTCGCGCTTCACCCGTTCGAGCATGCTCGAGGTCCTCTCCCAGGACTACGTGCGGACTGCCCGCGCCAAGGGCATGAGCGGGCGCCGTGTCGTCTATCTTCACGCGCTCCGCAACGCTGTGATCCCGCTGGTGACGCTGGTAGGACTCGAGCTCCCCTCACTGGTTTCGGGAGGCCTCGTCGTGGAGGTGGTGTTCAGCTGGCCGGGGATAGGCAAGCTGCTGTACGAGCGCGCCCTGCAGACCGACTACTCGACAGTCCTCGGGATCACCACGTTCGCCGCCCTTCTCGTTGTCCTGGGCAACCTTCTCGCCGACTTCCTGTATGCGCTCCTCGACCCACGGATTCGCTACGCATGATCGACCCAGTCATTGTCGAAGCACCGCCGGTCGCTACTCCACTGGCCACTCGCCGCGCAATTCAGAGCTACTGGAGCGCGGCGTTCAGCCGGCTCCGGCGGAACCGGATCGGTATGGCGTCCGGTGCGCTGCTTCTCTTCTTCGTCCTCGTCGCGCTTGCCGCTCCCTTGCTCGCGCGACTCATCACGCACACCAACTACAGCAGCCAGGACCTTGCGAACACGTTCGCGAACCCACTCAGTCCGGGCCATATCCTGGGCACCGACGACCTCGGCCGCGACGAGCTCACGCGCCTGCTCTTCGGGGCGCAAGTCTCGATGGGCATCGGCTTCCTGGCCGTCAGCGTGTCGCTTGCGATCGGCGCGACAGTCGGGCTGGTGGCCGGTTACTACGGCGGGTTGATCGACGGCGTGCTCATGCGATTCGTCGACATCATCCTCGCCATCCCGTCGATCTTCCTTTTCATCCTTATGTCGATCCTGTTCAAGCCCAACACCGTGACGCTGGCGCTCATCATTGCCTCGGTCGGCTGGGGAAGCATCGCGCGACTCGTCCGCGGCGAGGTGCTGTCGGTCCGCACGCGCGACTTCATGGTTGCGACGCGTGCCCTTGGAGCCCGTGACGTTCGCCTGATCGTCCGCCACCTCCTGCCCAACGTGCTGCACGTGCTGATCGTTTTCGGAAGCCTCTACCTGGGTTCGGTCATCCTCATCGAGGCGGCCCTTGACTTCCTCGGCCTTGGCATCAACCCGCCGATACCAAGCTGGGGCAACATGCTCACCAATTCCGAGACGTTCTTTTTCCACTCGCGCTGGCTCGTGATCTGGCCGGGGGTGATGATCTTCCTCGCGGTCTTGGCCGCCAACCTTTTTGGCAACGCGGTCCGCGACGCGTTCGATCCGAGACTCAGGGGAGAGTAGTAGGAAGCGTTGCCCGGACCTCTCCTCGACGTACACGACCTGAAGACCCAGTTCTTCACGCCGGAAGGCGTGGTGAAGGCGGTGGATGGTGTTTCGTTTGAGCTCAACGCAGGCGAGACGCTGGGCATCGTCGGGGAGTCTGGAAGCGGCAAGTCGGTGACCGCGCTGAGCCTTATGCGGCTGATCCCACCACCGGGACGCGTTGTCAGCGGCCGGGTTATATACGACGGCAACGACCTGACAAAGCTCAGCGAGTCGGAGATGCAGGGGATCCGCGGGGAATCGATCGCGATGATCTTCCAGGACCCGATGACGTCTCTGAACCCGGTCTTCAAGGTCGGATGGCAGGTGGGGGAGCCGCTGATGCTCCACCGGGCCGAGTCAAAGGCGAAGGCTTTCACCAGCGCGGTCTCAGTGCTAGGCAAAGTCGGCATCCCGTCGCCCGCCGATCGAGCCCGCGACTATCCACATCACTTCTCTGGCGGCATGCGCCAGCGGGCGATGATCGCGATGGGCCTCACCACGACGCCCAAGGTGCTGATCGCCGACGAGCCTACGACCGCCCTGGACGTCACGATCCAGGCGCAGATCCTCGAGCTGCTTCGGAACGTCAACAGGGAGTTTGGAACCGCGACCATCCTCATCACGCACAACCTCGGAGTGGTCGCCGGTATGTGTGAGCGCGTGATGGTGATGTACGCCGGTAGGATCGTCGAGTCGGGCCCGACCGAGGACGTGTTCGCGCATCCCAAGCATCCCTACACTTGGTCGCTGCTGCGTTCGATACCGCGCCTTGACGCGGACCGCCACGAAGCGCTGAAACCGATCGAAGGCCTGCCGCCCGACCTCATCGACCTCCCTCCCGGATGCGCCTTTCACCCGCGCTGCGTCTTTGCGATCGAGCGGTGCAAGCGCGACACCCCTGTGCTCAATCGGGTTGGCGAGACCCAACTTGCAGCATGCTGGGTGACTCAGTCGGGAACGGAGCTGCGCGATGCCTGAGACCACTCAAGCTCGTACTCTGACCCGGGCCTGGACCTCGGCCGAGCCTCTCCTTTCAGTGCGCGGCTTGAAGAAGTGGTTTCCGGTGACGTCGGGCGTCCTGCAGCGGACCATCGCTCACGTGCACGCGGTCGACGGCGTCGACCTCGACATCAAGAAGGGCGAGACGTTGGGCCTGGTCGGCGAGTCGGGCTGCGGCAAGTCGACGTTGGGTCGCACCGTGATTCGCCTGCTCGACCCCACGGCCGGCACTATCAAGTTCAAGGGCGAGGACATCGCAAACAAGCACGGCGGAGCGCTGCGAAGCCTGCGTCGTGAGATGACGATGATCTTTCAGGATCCATACGCGTCGCTCGATCCGAGGCAGACGGTCGGCGACATCGTCGGAGAACCTCTCGACATCCACCACCTCGCGAGCGGGCGAGCCAGGGAGGACCGGATCCGGGAGCTGCTCAACATCGTCGGCCTCAATCCGGGTTTCATCAAGAGGTATCCGCACGAGTTCTCGGGCGGCCAGCGCCAGCGCATCGGCATCGCGCGCGCTCTGGCCGTGGAGCCGAGCTTCATCGTCTGCGACGAGCCAATCTCTGCCCTCGACGTCTCGATCCAGGCACAGATCATCAACTTGCTCGAGCGGCTCCAGTCGAAGTTCGACCTCACCTACCTCTTCATCGCGCACGACCTGTCGGTGGTCAAGCACATCTCCAACCGAGTTGCGGTGATGTACCTCGGCAAGGTCATGGAGATATCGCCCGGGAGTGAGCTGTACCGCCGCCCCCGCCATCCGTACACGGGGTCGCTGCTTTCGGCAATTCCAATTCCCGACCCTCTCATCGAGCGCCACCGGGAGCGCGTGATCCTTCAGGGCGACGTTGCATCTCCGGTCAATCCGCCTTCGGGCTGCCGGTTCCGCACACGCTGCCCGCGCGCGCGCCCGCATTGCGCCGAGGAAGAGCCGCCGCTCGAGTCGTTCGGTTCCGACCATCAGGCGGCTTGCTTCTATCCGTTAGATTGAGGTAGTGATCGATATCCCCACGAATTCGGTGGCTTCGCCATGAATTCGCGGGGGCCCCTTTTGAATGAGCGCGAGACTCTGGGGCGCGAGCTGGTCAAAGCCTCATATCTCAAGGGCGATTTCGTCCTCCGCTCGGGCAAGCGGTCGAATCGCTACTTCGACAAATTTCTTTTCGAGACGGATCCCGCATTGCTGCGCAGCCTCGGCAAGCATCTCGCTGCCCTGGTGCCGCAAGAGACGCAGCGCCTTGCGGCGCCCGAGCTCGGCGCTGTCCTGCTCGGGGGTGCCGTTTCGATGGAGACCGGCCTCCCGCTCGTCCTAGTGCGCAAAGAACCGAAGGGCTACGGGACCGCGAAGCAGATCGAGGGGCGCTTCGAGGCGGGGGACCGGATCACCGTCATCGAGGACGTGGTGACGACGGGCGGCGACTCGTTGCGGTCGGCCCAGGTGCTTCGTGACGCCGGCGCAAATGTCATCCACCTGATCGTGGTGCTCGATCGCGGCGAAGGGGGCGAGGACAACATCCGGAATGCCGGCATCCCATACACGCCGCTGTTCCGAATTCAAGACCTGGAACTTGACTGACCTTTTCGTCCGAGGTGGCACCGTCTATGGTCCGGACGGTCCTCGCGACGCGGATGTCCACGTCAGCGATGGGGTGATTACGGAGGTCGAGGCGGGCGGTGCCACGCCGGCCAAGGCGACAGTGATCGAGGCCCGCGGCATGTACGTGCTTCCCGGCGCGATCGACGTGCACGTGCACAGCCGCGATCCGGGATTCCCAGAGAAGGAGGACTTCGGGACGCTGACGGCCGCCGCCGCGATGGGCGGCGTGACCACGGTGGTCGACATGCCGAACACAGTGCCAGCAGTGGATGCCGCGGGCGTCCTGGAGGCGAAGGCGGCCCTTGCGCGAAGCAAGGCGCGCGTGGATTTCGGGCTGTGGGGCCTGGTCCGCTCGAGCTCAACCGAAAATCAGATCGAAGCGCTCGCCGAAGCGGGGGCGGTCGGCTTCAAGGCCTACCTCGGCTACAGCTTCAGCCTCAGCCGTAAGCAGGTCCTCTACACACCTGACGTCGGCGATCCGGATCTCGAAGCGCCGCCGGACTACGGGACGCTCGCACGGCTTGCTCCGGTGGTGGCGCGGCTCGGCCTCCCGCTGGTGATCCACGCCGAAGACCCAGCCGTCCTCGCCGCGTTCCGGCGGCCGATCGAGAGCTACTCGGACCTGCTGGAATCGCGACCCGCAGAGGCCGAGGCGGTCGCCATCTCGGCTGCCGCTGCCATCGCGAAGGAATCGGGCGTGCACCTGCACATCGCGCACCTGTCCAGCGCGCTTGGCCTGCGCGCGGCTCAGGAAGCCATGCAGGACGCACAGCGAATCGGAACGACGATAACCCTGGAGACCTGTCCGCAGTACCTGTGGCTGGCCGACCAGGATTTCGCTCGCATCGGCACTGCAATGAAGATGTTTCCACCGATCAAGACCGCTGCCGACCGCGACGCCCTGGTCGAGGCCGCATCCAAGGGCGTGATCAGAATCGTGGCCACCGACCACGCGCCGCATACGGATGCGGAGAAGTCAGGAACGCTGGAACAAGCGCATTCGGGGAGTCCCGGCGTGCAGACCCTGTACGTGAGCTGCCTCGAGCTTGCCAGGCGCCTAGGTGATGAGTCGCTCGCACCGCGCTGGGTCAGCGAGGGTCCCGCGGAGCTGGCGGGCTTGCACGAGGCCAAAGGCGCGATCGCCCCGGGCTTCGACGCCGACCTCGCGATCGTCGATCCGAAGAGCACGACTCGGGTGCGCCCAGCTCTGATGCGATCGCGCCAGCGTCACGGTGCGTTCGACGGGATGGAGTTCGGATTCGCGGTCAGGGATGTATTCGTGCGCGGACAGGCGGTGGTGCGCGATGGCAAGCTCGCCGGGCGTTCGTCCGGTCGGATGGTCAGACCACTGCAAGTCCACGCGCGGACCTGAGCCGGCAGCGATGAGGAACGCGTCGCGCGTGGCTCTGGCCCTTGTCCTCACGGTAGTTCTGGGCTTTGCATCCGCTTGCGCAAATGGCCCTGGCAGCAAGGCCAGCGGCGCTCGTCAGGCGTCGCCCAGCCCGAAAGTCTCACCCTCCCCTTCGAAGCTGGACCCCGAGGTCGCGATGCCCGACGGGTTTCCGGCGGACGTCCCGATCTATCCAGGGGCTCGACTCACCGCCGCCGCGAAATTCACATCCGGTGCTCAGACCACGTGGGGCATGAATTGGGAGACGCTGGACAGCGTCGACAAGGTGCAGGCCTTTTATTCGACGAAACTCAGCCAGGGCGACTGGAGCATCCAGTTCAAAGGCAGCTCCAACGCATCGTTCGCTGCCACTTTCAGCCGCAAGAGCAACCCGAAATCTTCGGGCATCATCGGCGCCGACGGAAGATCGGGCGTGACCAAGATCTCATTGAGCCTGGTCAGTTAGCGCGGGGCCGGAGCGCCTCGGAAGATCGGGTTCTGCGCCATTTCGCGTTCGAGGCTGGTCGCCGGTCCATGGCCTGGGTAAAGGGCGGTCGCCAGCGGCAGCCGGAGCAGCTTCGTGCCGATGCTCATCATCTGGCGGCGGAGATCGGTCTCGGGTGTTTGCTTGCCGATCCCCCCGGCGAGGATCGTGTCGCCGACGAAGGCGTGGTTGGCGACCACGAAGCAAACGCTGCCCGGCGTGTGGCCCGGGGTGTGCAGCACGGTGAGCTTGAACTCCCCGAACTCGAGCTCATCCCCGTCCACCAGATAGCGATCGGCCGAGCGGAGGAACTGCTTTGCATCGGCCGAGTGAAGCGCGGTCTCGCCGCCGACCAGCTCTTTGAGGTCGTCCTTGCCGGCCACGTGTCCCGGGTGGCAGTGGGTGGCCAGGATGTAGCGGACCTTGAGGCCTTTCAGCTGCTCGGCGATCTTCTCGACCGGGAGCCCTGGGTCGACTACGACGGCCTCTTTGGTGCTCGAGCAGCTGACGATGTAGCCGTTGACCTCGCGGTCGAGCCTGACCTTCACGATGGCGAGCTTGGACATCAGTCTCTTAGTCTAGGTGCGCAATGCAGCACGTCGCGGTAGTCGCCTTCTCGATCTTCCTGTCGCTCGTGTGCCTTTTCTGGATCTACGGCTACATCCGCAGACGGTCTAAGAAAAACTGAGCTACTGCTCGACTGGTCCTTGCACTTTGAGCCGAAGCGCGTCCAGGGCGTCGAACTTAGATATGAGAGGGAACCGGCCCGGTTCCCTCTGTGCGCCAGGCGCATGCAGGATGGGACTTACTGAATGCATCGGGCCGCTCAACGGCCGAAGGCGGGCAGTCTTACTCTCCAGGCTGGCACGGCCGGATTAGCGGCCCTGCTCTCCCTCCCGAATGGAAGGGACTTTCGAGAAGTTACGCCACGCGACACTTGGTGGTGCGTAGCGGGACTGGGGGACGGCCGGAGTAAATCCGGCCTTCTCGCGACGGAGAGCTACTGCTCGACTGGTCCTTGCACTTTGAGCCGAAGCGCGTCCAGGGCGTCGAATTTGTCAAGAGCCGGCTTCGCGCGAGGACGGTCCGGGTACTTTGCGATCTGAATCGCCTCGAGCAGCAGCTCGATTTCCTCCGGCGTGAAGTTGAGTGTCCGGAAGACGACCTCCTTCACCTTCACGTCCGGCCGGTCGACGGCCTCTCGGATCACGTCGTCAGTCACGACCTGTGGGCGGGTCGGCCGGAACAGCTCTTCAGATCCCGCGAGTGAAACGCGCTTGAAGGTCGGCATCAGTTCTCCTATCTGTGATTCTCCATTACTTTCGCTCCAAGCGCACGGTACGACTTCGCGCCATCTGAATCTTTCGCGTACTGAAGAATGGATTGACCCGCCAGCGGGGTCTCGGCGAAGCGAATGGAATCTGTGATGCCAAACTCGTAGACCTTGTCACCGTATTTCTCTCTGACAGCGGCGAGGACCTCTTGCGAGTGGAGAGCGCGCTGCTTGTAGAGAGTCGGCAGGATTCCCAGCAGCTCCAGGCGCGGGTTCAGCCGGCGCTTGACACGCTCCATCGTGACGAGAAGCTCCTGCATACCGCGCAGCGCGAGGAACTCGGCCTGCAGGGGAACCAGCACCTCGTCGGCGGCGACGAGCGCGTTGATCACAATCAGGTCGAGCGACGGCGGGCAGTCGATGATGATGAAGTCGTAGCGCTTCTGTGCCGGCTCGAGCTTGTCGCGCAGGATGCTCTCCCGGCCGATCTCATTGATGAGCTGGTTCTCGGCCCCGGCCAGCTCGACGTCGGCGGCGATGTAGTGGACGCCCATCTGCTGAGCCTCCTGCACCACGTCGGTCACCGTCGTGTCGGGGTCGACCAGGAGGTGGTAGATCGTCTTCTCGATCTCGGCCGAGGGCTTCATGTACAGGGTGAGGTGGCCCTGGGCGTCGAGGTCGATGAGGAGCACTCGCTGCCCCAGCTCGGCGAGAGCGGCGCCAAGGTTGACTGCGGTGGTGGTTTTGCCGACACCCCCCTTCTGCATGGCGACGGCTATCGTTCGGGCCAATCTTGGCCCGAGTCTAGCGGAACACGGCGGTTCTGGCCCACCGCGGCAGGTCGAAACCGCCTCTGCCTCTAGAATGGCGCCGGTGTTTGTGATCCCCCTGATCGCGGGCGCGGTCGGCGGTGCCTTCGCCGCGGTCGTCGGCCGCCAGTACCTGAGCCGCCGAAAGCCGTACCAGGCGATCTGGGCTATCGCTCTGGCCATGTTCGCGGCGGCGGCCCTGTTCGAGACGGCAGGCCAGGCTTTCGGTTGGTCGGACGGAAGCTACAAGGGCTACTACCTGTTCGGTGGGCTGCTCAACGTGGGCTGGCTCGGTCTTGGCTCCCTCTTGCTGATCACCTCGCCACGGGTGGGCCGGATCGCGATGATCGTGATGCTCTTGATCTCGATCGTCTGTTTGTTCGCGGTGATCGCGGCCCACACTGACGGCAACCTTCTCAAGGCGCAGGTCCCCGCCCGTGGCGCGATCGACGTGCCGAGCATCCTGCCCCTCATCACCAACCTCGGCGGCTCGCTCCTTTTGATCGGTGGCGCTGCTTGGTCGGCGTGGCGCGCGGCGCGCGCCGGAGCGCCGCGAAGCCGAGTCGTCGGTCTTGCTGTATTGGCCGCCGGCGGCTTCATAGTCGCGGCCGGCCACAGCTTCGCCCAGACGAGGGGTGTTTACGTGGCTCAACCTGTGAGCGAAGCGCTGGGTATCGCCTCGATGTTCGTTGGATATCTGGTGATCGAGTCTCGCAGTACCGTTAGGCGAACCACGGTCGCATGAGGATGCAACAGTGATCATTGACATCGTCGTCGTCCTGGTCCTGATCGTCGCCGTGATCATCGGCTACCAGAAAGGGGTGATCCAGCCGCTGATGGCCGAGATCTTTTTCTTTGGCACGATCCTCCTGATCTTTCGCTTCCACGACCCATACACGGCGGCCGTGTACAAGTACCTGCACCTCCAGCCTGTCTTCGCCGTTTTCATCGCTCTCATCCTCGCCGTGGTCGTGGGGGCGGCCGGAGGCGCGATCGGCGGCGCATTTCACCGTCTTGAAGCCATCCGCGGGGTCGACGGCCTGCTTGGCGTCTTCGTCCACGGCCTGGTGACACTGATTGTGATTTACCTTGGAGTCTCGGCGCTCGTGACCCTCGACAACGCATTCGAGCCAGTTTTGAGGAGTGCGAGCCTGAGTCTCAAACAGGTCAACCAGCTCGAGTCGACAATCCTTTCCAACCCGATCACATCGGCGATGGTCGCCAAGAAGGACATGGAGGATTTGAAGAACGCCGCCTCGAAGGGTACTGGAGCCCACCTGGACAACATCCAGGGAATCCATCAGCTGCAGCAGATCTACACGGACTTCCTGTCGCCACAGCTCCACAGCTCCAGGTCGGTGCCGATCATCCTCAGCTTCGGCCAGCACCTGCCGGTGATCGGCCACGTCAAGCCAAGCGACCTGCACCCGACGGTCGCCTCGCCCGCGCGTACCGCGACTCCAGCGCACAGCCCGTCGCCGAGCCCGAAGAAGTAATACTTGGCTTAAGCCAATGCTCGACCTGGCGCTGACCCCCGACCAGGAGCAGCTCGTCGCCACCGTCCGCGACTTCTGCGCTCGCGAGTTCGCCCCCCATATCCAGGCGAACGACCGCGCCGGCCGGCACGATCCGGAGATCTTCGCGAAGCTGGCCTCGATCGGGCTCCCGGGCATCTGCTTTCCGCAGCGTTACGGCGGGCACGGGCTTGACTACCTGGCGCTTGGGCTTGTTTGCGAGGAGCTCGAATACATCGACACGGTCTACAGGACGGTGCTCTCCGTGCACGTCGGCCTTGTCGGCATGGGCCTTTACACATGGGCTACCGAAGAGCAGAAGAAGCAATGGTTGGTGCCCATGGCCTCCGGTAAGAAGCTCGCGTGCTACGGCCTGACCGAACCCAACGCAGGCTCGGACGTGGCCTCGATGCTCTCCACGGCTCGGCGCTCAGGCAGCGGCTACTTGTTGAACGGCCAGAAAGTCTGGGTCTCCGACGCCGACACCGCTGATTTCCTGCTCGTCTTCGCCAAGACCGACCCGAGGGCCGGCTCCCGCGGCGTGTCGGCATTCATGCTCGACCGCGCGGAGTGCGGCAAGTCGCTGCGCACGGAGCCGATCGAGGATCGCCTCGGCATTCGCGCCGGAGACGTGGGCTCCATCTTCATGACCGACGTGGAGGTGCCTGAGGCCAACCGCATCGGTGACGAAGGCGATGGGTTCAAGATCGCGATGAGCTGCCTCGACAACGGCCGCTACACCGTCGCCGCCGGCGCGACCGGAACCGTGCGCGCGTCGCTGGACGCATCGGTGAAGTACGCGAAGGAGCGCAAGACTTTCGGCCAGGAGATCGGCCACTACCAACTGGTCCAGCAGATGATCGCGCGCATGGCGCGCGACTATGAGATCTGCCGGCTTCTCTACTTCAAGGTCGCCTGGATGAAGAACATCGGCACGCGCCACACGCGTGACGTGTCGATAGCGAAGCAGTACGCGACCGACGCGGCTTTCAACGCGGCGCACGACGCGATCGAGGTTCATGGGGCCTACGGGTACTCGGCCGAGTATCCTGTCGAGCGCTTTTTGCGCAACGCGCGGGCTCCGATCATTTACGAGGGGACGCGCGAGATTCACACCATCCTTCAGGGCGAGTACGCGCTCGGGTACCGCGAAGACCGTCCGGTCAAGAAGTCGCTTCCGCCGTACCAACCGGATTGACGGTCGCCGCGGCGGCTGCGCCGCTACGCCGCCTGAATCACCTGGACTTCATCGTTCTCTCGCTGTACTGGATCGCGATCGGATACCTCTGGAACAGCCTGACCGCGCTGATCCTGCCCGACTTGATCATCCAGCTGGTCGGCCGAGCCCACGAAGGCCTCGCCGCGAGTTTCCTCAAGTCTCTCGGCACGTTGGTGGCGATTGTGTGGCAGCCGATCGTTGGAGGCATTTCGGACCGCACCATCACGCCGTGGGGCCGGCGGCGTCCGTTCATCGCAGCCGGCACGGCGGGCGATGTGCTCTTCCTCATCGGGATCGCGCTCGCGGGCAACTACTGGTGGCTGGTCGTCTGCTACTTCCTGCTCCAATTTGCCTCCAACACGGCGCAGGCGCCTTATCAAGGTCTGCTTCCCGACGTCGTGCCATTTCCGCAGCGTGGCACTGCCTCGGGCTACTACGGTGTGGCGAACCTGGCCGGCATCGCGAGTGGGACGGTCGGCGCCGGTCTGCTGCTCGCGCACTTTGGACGCAGCGCAGCGGTTGCATCCATCGTCATCGTCCTGGTCACGACCATGCTCGTCACCGTGCTGGTCGTCCCTGACCGCGCGGTCCCAGTCGAAGGTCACTATCGCAACGCGAGAGAACTCGTTTCGAAAACGTTTGGGGTTCCGCTCCGCAATCGGAATTTCGTCTGGCTCATGGTCTCCCGATTGCTCATCTTCATGGGGTTCGGCGGGCTTCAGAACTTCGCCTTCTTCTACTTCGACAACGTGTTCTTTCAAAACGACCGCAAAGCAACGACCATCGCAGCATCAACGCTGCTCGGGCTCTCGATAGGTGTCGCGGCGCTGATCACGTGGCCCGCGTCCAGGCTCTCCGACCGCATCGGACGCCGGCCGCTTATCTTCGCGGCCGGCCTCTGTGGGGCTGTCGGCACGTTGGTCCTCGTCTTCAGTCACTACATGTGGGTACCTGAGGGTTTGCTGTCGCCGCTGGGGCGCTTCCTCAAAGTTCCTGACCTCGCAGCTCAGGCCACGCTGACCGGCCTGGTCATCGGAGTCGGACTCGGGGTTTTCTTTTCCGTGGACTGGGCCTTCATCCAGGACATCATTCCGCCGAACGAGGGTGGCCTGTACATGGGCTTCTCGAACATCGCCACAGCCGGTGCGGGCATCATCGCCGTCTTCATCGGGGGTCCAATCCTCGACACCTTCAATGCGGGGCCGCGCCTGCTGGGGCTTCCAGGCGGCTTTCCAGTGGTCTTCAGCCTCTTTGCGGTCTGGTTTGTCGTCGGGTCGCTTAGCATCCTCAAAGTGCCGGAGCGACCAACCATATGAACCTGGACGGCCTGCGTCCATGGGCGGGTCTTGCCGGCGGATCGCTCGAATCAGCTGACGTGGTGGTGGTGGGCATTCCCTACGACGGCTCAGCTGTATACCGCAAAGGCGCGGCCCTCGCTCCGCAGCGGATCCGGAGCCTTTCCGCAGCCATGCCGCCGGTGACCGAGGACGGAAAGCTTCTCACCGGAATGCATGTCCACGACATGGGCGACGTGGACGCCGGAACCGACATCGAGTCCGGCTGGCCGAAAGCCGCGGAGCAGCTGTCGCGCGTTCCATCGGGAGCGCTGCTCACCGTGCTCGGCGGCGACCACTGCACGGCGATCGCAACGCTTACCGCCGAGGCCAAACGCCACCCCGGCTTGGCTGTGCTGTGGGTCGATGCGCACCCTGACCTGTGCGACTACTCGCGCGGCGGACGCTGGACGTGCGGCTGCGCGCTGCGGCGCGCACTCGACGTATCTGGGCTGGATCCCGGGCGCGTCATCGTCGCGGGCGGGCGCGACTACGACCCTGAAGAGCTCGAGTTCATTGCGGCCAAAGGAGTGCTGCTGGTGTCCACGCAGGAGCTGGCCGCGGATCCAAGGCGCTCGGCGGAGTTGATCGCCGATCGTCTCGCGGGACAGAAAGTCCATGTTTCTTTTGACATCGACGTGCTCGATCCAGCCTTCGCTCCGGGCACCGAGATCCCATCCTCAGGCGGTCTTTCGACGAGGCAGGCGCTGGACCTGCTGAGGGTTGCCACCGAGCGCGCGACCGTGGTCGGCCTCGATGTAGTCGAGGTGTCACCGCCATTCGACAATGGCGACATCACTACGTTTGCCGCGCTGAAGCTGATCTTCGAGTTGTGGGGGATGTCGTGGCATGCGCGCCGGACAACTCAGCACGTATCCGAGGGCCATGGAAAGCGCTGACGTAGTGATTGCCGGCGGCGGGATCATGGGGTGCGCGCTTGCGTATCAGCTGGCCAAGCGCGACGTCGATGTCCTGCTTCTCGAGCGCGCAACCCTGGGCTCGCAATCGACTGGCAAGTGCGCGGGCGGCGTGCGGCAGCAGTTCTCAATGGAGGCCAACGTGCGCCTCCAGCGCATGGCTGTGAAGATCCTCGAAGGATTCGAAGCGGAGACCGGTCATCCCGCGGACTTTCGCCAGATTGGCTATCTCTTCGTCCTCACGCTTCCGCAGCAGGTCGAGGACTTTCGCCACAACATGGAAATGTGGCATCGAGTGGGCCTTACGGAGGCGCGGTGGGTCGATCCCGCCGAAGCCGCGCGCATGGTTCCGGTGCTGAACGTCGATGACGTCCTTGGCTGCACGTTCTGCCCGAGCGACGGCATCGCGAGCCCGGCCGACGTCACGTCCGGCTACGCGACCGCCGCGCGGCGCCACGGTGCCCGGCTGAAGGAAGGCGTCGAGGTCATCGGCATCGACGTCGCCTCCGGCCGGGTTCAAGGGGTGAGCACCTCAACTGGAGATGTGGCCACGCGCCTGGTCTTCAACTGCGCCGGAGCGTGGTCGGCTTCGATCGGGCGCATGGCCGGGCTCGAGATCCCGGTGCTGCCGTATCGACGCCACATCGCGGTCACCGGAACGTTTCCGGCAGTGCCGCGCACGAACCCGATGACAGTCGACTTTCGGACCTCGTTCTATTTCCACCCCGAAGGCGACGGAGTCCTCATGGGCATGAGCGATCGCGAGGACCCGCCGGGATACTCGACCGACGTCGACTGGAACTTTCTCGAGAGGGTGTTCGAACAGGCTGCGTGGCGCGCTCCGGCGCTGGCCGGCGCCGGGTTGAAAACCGCCTGGGCAGGCCTCTACGAGACGACTCCCGACCACCAGGCGATCCTGGGGCCGGTGCCGGAGGTCGAAGGCTTCTGGTGCGCCGCGGGATTCAGCGGGCACGGGTTCATGCAGGCTCCGGCAGCGGCGGTGCTGCTCACGCAACTGCTGTTGGACAAGGAGTCTGAGATCGACATCGGGCCGTTCGCCTTCACGCGGTTCGCCAAGGGTGCGCTCGTGAAAGAACGGAACATCATTTAGGGCTGGGACGCAGCCATTCCGAACGAATTGGTCGCCTAGCGCGCAATAGGTGGCGCCATTTCGTCCGACTTGGTCGTAATTAACAGCCGAGGTTGCCCTTTGGGGCTGGGTTGGCGATCGTAAGTCGGTGCCCCAAAAGATCTCAGTTCCTGACGCGCTCAGGATCGGGCCGTTCACATATGCAGAAGCTGTTGGCGTGGGAGTCACCCGCGGCCAGCTGCGGGGAGCCTCCTATCGAAGATTAGGCTCAGGTCTCTATCGGTGGGTGGGCCTGGAGGAAAGTCCGCTGCTGACGTTGACAGCTGTCGCCCGGCGATTGCCTGCAGGCGCTGCCTTCTCTGGCCTCACTGCGCTTTGGCTGCACGAGCTGGACCTACAGCTCGCGGCTCCGATTGAGGTCACCATCCCCGAACCACTGGGCGGGGGCCATCGCGCGGGCGCAACTGTTCGTCAGTCTGCCCTCGCCCCTGACGAGATCGTTCTGCGGCGTGGCCTACCAACCACGTCCGCACTCCGGACGGTGGTCGACCTCGGAGGCAGAAATCCGTTGACAGAAGGAGTTGTGGCTGCCGACCTGTTCCTTCATGCCGGGAGAGTCAGCGTCGCTGAACTGCGCGCTTATGTCGCCGAGCATCCGAATACCAGAGGCATCGCACGGCTTCGGCGCGTTGTCGATTTCGCGGAGCCGCTGGCCGAGTCTGCAATGGAGACCCGGCTACGCATGCTTCTCGTGCTCGCGCGGCTCCCGCCGCCGGAGGTTCAAGTTCCCATCGAGGATGATCGAGGCCGTTTCCTAGGGCGTACTGACCTGCTTTATCGCGATCGGCACTTGGCCATCGAATACGACGGCGGCAACCACCGCGACCGCCTGGTCGATGACAACCGCCGCCAAAACGGATTTATCGGCGCCGGCTATCGCTTGCTGCGTTTCACTGCGGCTGATGTCTACGGGGCTCCCGACACGGTCGTGATGCAGGTGCGCCACGGCATACTCCGCCATTCCCGCAGAAACGGTCGTGTAGCTGGCCATAAATAGCGCCATTTCGGTCGACTTGGTCGAACAGGCCGCTACTTTCGGAAGATGATCGATAACACCATAAGGCCGAGGCCGCCCAGCAGGAGCACGCCCGCGCAGCCAACCTGGATGCCGGTGTAGACGATCCCACCGCTGGATCCGTAAGTCTCGGGAAACCGCGCCCTTCGGCGCCGTGTACGTAGGGCGGCCGCGATGCCGGCCACGCCGATCAGAAAGGCCAGAAGGCCAAGACCGAATCCCCCCGCCGCCTGGCCGAACACTGGCCCCCAGTATCCAACAGTTAGGATTCACACCCGTGGCAAGGATCCTGCTGCTCGGCTCAACCGGCTTTTTCGGTCGTGGTGTCGCTCACAAGCTGATCGACAACGGGCACCAGCTGAGAGTGCTGGTTCGCGACCCGATGAAGGCTGCCGCCTTCAAGGTTCGCGGCGCCCAGGTGGTGGTGGGAGACGCGCTGGACCCTGCCGCGTTGAAGCAGTCTTCACAGGGGACCGAGCACATCATCAGCCTGGTCGCGGTGCGCCGCAACCAACCGCAGTCATACCTGGCGGTCAACGTCGACGGCCCACGAATCATGGCCGAGGCAGCCAAGGCAGCCGGGGTCAAGTCGGTGGTCCTGGTCAGCGTGATCGGTGCCCGGCTCGACAGGAACTTCAAGTACCTGACCTCTCGTTGGATGGGCGAGCAAGAGCTCGCCAAGTCAGGCGTCGCGGGCACCATCCTTCGCTTCTCCCTCGTGCTCGCCGAAGAGGGCGGTGCGCTTGCCGACTTCGAGCGCCAGGCGAATTTCGGACCTTTCATCATCATTCCCGGCAGCGGCCAGGCTCACATGCAGCCGATCCTGCGCGAAGATGCCGCACGCTGTGTGGTCGAGACGATCGGCAGGCCTGAGCTGCTCGGCAAGATCGTCGAGCTCGGCGGTCCTGAGGTCGTGACCGTCGAGGCGGTCATCGACTGGTTCCTCCAGGCCCGGCGCATCAAGAAGCGAAAGCTGAAGCTTCCAGTGCCGCTGCTTCTTCCAGGAGCAGCGATCATGGAGACACTGCTGAAGGATCCGATAATCACGCCGGACGAGATCAACACTCTCCAGCTCGACAACATTGCCGCCGGCATCGACTCCGTGAGCTCGAACTACGGCTGGCGGCCCACCGCACCCAGCTCATGGGCGCCGGCCAACTGGGCGAAGAAAACCGCCCGCTGAAGGTCCGCGCTTTCTTCGGGCTGCCGGTGCCCGTTGAGCAGCGCGAGGAGCTGGCTTCGTACCTCGCCGACTGCGCGGCCTCCGCGCCGGAATTTCGCTGGACGCCTGCCGCGAACCTGCACCTGACCGTGCGCTTTATCGGCGGCATCGAGCTCTCCGCGGCCGAGGCCATTGCAGACCAGCTGGCGGATCGCCATCTGGTTAGGTTCCAGCTCGAGCTGGGCGCCGTCGGGACTTTCAAGCGCGGGCGACTTGTCCGGGTCGTCTGGCTCCAGGTCGATGCCGGCGCGGACGCGGCCCGCGTGCTGGCTGCCCAGGTGGAGGAGGAATGCGTTCGCGCCGGGTTGACTCCGGAGGCGAGGCCGTTCCAGCCCCATCTCACCCTCGCCAGAGCCAGACCTCGAGATGGCGCCGTACTGCCGCCGCTTCCGAATCCACCCGAGCTGCCGGCCTGGCCAGCCAACGAGCTGATCCTTTACAAGAGCCGGCTGGGACGGGCCGGCTCAGTCTACGAGCCGCTCCGCTCGCTCAGATTGAGCTGAGCCCTGCCTCCGCGCATTCGAGGTCTTGCTCGGGTTTCGCTCCGCTGACCCCCACCGCGCCGAGCACCCTGCCGTCGCGCTTGATGAGGACTGAGCCGAGACCGGGGACGATTGGCACCCGCACCAGCCTGTCGGCGACGCTGAAAAGGCCCGGGCGATCCTTGGCGACTTCGGCCAGCGCGGCGCCGTCGCGGTGCCACATGGCCGCGCCAACCGCCTTGGCCTCCGCGATCTGCGGCGACAGCGGGGGCGCGCCGTCCATGCGAGACAGTGCAATGAGCAGGCTGCCCTCGTCGACGACCGCGATGGTCACACGCAAACCAAGCTCCGCGGCCTTCGTCTGCGCGCGGGCGATGACCTGGCCGGCTTCGTCGAGACTCAGTGGCACGCGGTCAAGTGTCGCATGCCATTAGTTTTGAGAGGGCGCCGGCCATGTGTTCTCACGGCTACTAGTTTTAGGTTGGCGGCGAACTGACTTTCGCAGTTGCAATGCACCACCTGGCCCAATAGTCTTTGTGACGGCCCCGAGGGAAACGTTCAAGAGGGCAGGAATTGGCCGCAAGGCCGGTACCAGTCCTCGAGAGGCGATCCGTCGGGGTCATTTCTTTTTCTGGGCTGAACCGCAAGCTGAGCGCAGGCCCGACCGTTAGTCTGGTGCGCGATGAGCGTCGCGCAGCGAGCCCCCCAACGGCAGGAAACACCTGCCGACCAGACGGTCGAGATCTCGATCGTCATGCCTTGCCTGAACGAGGCTGAAACGCTCGCCACCTGCATCCAGAAAGCGCAGCGCGCGATCGCGAAGGATGGACTCGCGGCGGAGATCATCGTAGCCGACAACGGGAGCACGGATGGCTCCCAGGCCATCGCCAAAGAGCTCGGCGCGCGGGTTGTTTCCGTCGCCAGGAAGGGATACGGGAGCGCGCTGATCGGCGGCATCGACGCAGCGCGTGGCCGCTTCGTGATCATGGGCGACGCCGACGACAGCTACGACTTCACCGCCATTGCGCCGCTGATCGAAAAGCTGCGCGAGGGGTACGACCTTGTGATGGGCAACCGCTTCCTCGGCGGCATCGAATCCGGCGCCATGCCCTGGTCGCACCGCTGGGTTGGGAATCCGGTTCTGACCCTGATCAGCCGGGTTTTCTTCCATACACCGGTCGGCGATGCTCACTGCGGCTTGAGGGGATTCAAGAAGGAAGCGTATGAGCGCTTGAGGCTGCGGGCCACGGGGATGGAGTTCGCGAGCGAGATGGTGATCAAGGCCTCGCTCAAAGGAATGCGGATCGCCGAGGTGCCGGTGACGCTCAGGCCGGACGGCCGATCGCGCCCGCCACACCTGCGCACGTGGCGCGACGGCTGGCGCCACCTGCGCTTCATGCTGCTGTTCAGCCCCCGATGGCTCTTCCTGTATCCCGGGCTGGCCCTGTTCGGTGTGGGTCTGGTGGTCGGAGCTGCCCTCGAGACAGGCCCGAAGACGATCGGGCCGTTTGGATTCGACATCCACACCCTTCTCCTCGCCGGCTTCTTCTGCCTGATGGGTTATCAGCTCATCGTGTTCGCCGTGTTCACGAAAGTCTTCGCGATGCGCGCGGGCTTTCATCCACCCAACCGCACTTACGCCTCGATGTTCAAGTACGTCCAGCTGGAGAGCGGACTCGCGCTGGGCGTGCTGATGTGTGCGATCGGCGTCGCAGGCACTATCGTCGCCGTACTGACGTGGGGATCGGTTGGGTTCGGCGCACTCGATCCCCGAACGACGATGCGCGAGATCATCCCGGCTCTCGTTCTTCTGACCCTGGGCGTGCAGACAATTTTCGCGAGCTTCTTCCTCAGCATTCTGGGAATCGACAGCGAAACTGATTCCCTCTGACGCGTTAAAGAGGGTGCAGAGGCACCCATTGATCGTTGCGTACGTCGCAGCTTTCATCCCCGCCCTGCTCATGGCCATCACGCAGCCGGTCTGGTCGCGCGTTGACGAAGCGCAGCACGCCGACTTCATCATCCAGCTGAGTCACGGCGTCTTCCCGGCCGCTGACACAACGGTCGTCGATCCCGAGACGCTGCGTGTCATGGTGTCGACGAACGTCTTCAGATTCGACACGCCCGGGGCTTATCCGGCGCCAGACCTTACCGATATTGGGCCGCCGCCCGTGGGCATGTCGGTACGTGCCAACGCCGCGTGGATGTCAAGACACCTGTGGCAGCTCTCGTTTGAATCAGCGCAGCCACCGGGCTATTACGTCGCGATGGTTCCGGTGTGGTGGGCCGCGGACAAGCTGGGCGGCACCCTCGCCGCCGTGTACGTCATGCGGGTCGTCAACGCCCTCCTCATCGCATTGCTGGCCCCGATGGCTTTCGTCGTCGCGACTCGACTAAGTCCAGGTCGGACTGAAATCGCGGTGCTCGCGGCGTTGTTTGCGGCGTTGCTCCCTGGTCTCGCACTCAACGGAACTCGAGTCAGCAACGACGGGCTGGCGGCTGTCCTGGGTGGACTCACCATCGTGCTGGCCGTCCGCTCGGTGGGCCTGGCCTGGACGTGGCGACGCACAGTGATGGTCGGCCTGGTGCTTGGAGCGGGGTTGCTGGTGAAGCTGACTCTGATCGGGTTGTTGCCGGCATTGGCGCTGGCGATCATGTGGCCGGCGCGGGACAGATCATGGCCGTGGAGGTTTGTGCAGGCAGGCACGGCGGCCGCGGTTGCGGTGGCGTGCCTCCTCCTCTGGTTCGTAATCAACACTCACGTGTACGGCGTGTACGTGCCCTCCGCGCGTACCAATCGCCTCTCGGGCATGCTGCCCATGCCGTTCCAGCCGGCATTCGTCGGGTTCGAGCTCGCCTTCTTCGTCATCAGCTACTGGAGTGGCGAGCCTCTGGGTGAGCTGCCGCTGGCGGCGCCGTTTGTAGCCCTGAGCTGTCTCCTATCTCTCATAGCGGTGGCCGGGCTGGTCAAGTTGCTGAGACCGCTCGCCGTACCCGCCGGCCCGCTGGTGGTCGCAGCTGCTGCTGTCTGCGGTATGGCGGCCGCCTCTTTGCTGCTGCCCGCGACCGCGGGCTTTGAGTTCGCAGGTCCGGGCCGCTACGTCTATACGGCACTTCCGGCGGGGGCTGCACTCTTTGGACTCGGAATCTATGCGGCACTGGCCCGGGGGTTCGCGAGAAGAACTCTGAGCGGTGTGTACGCGGCGGCAGCGATCGGCATTGTCGTTGCCGCGGCGCTGTGGCCGGCGCCGGATCCAGTACCCGGCCCAGGAGCGCCGCCATCCGACGCAACACTTATCGATGCGACCGGCAGCGGCGCGCTGCAAGGCGTGACGATCACGGTGGATCGCATCGCGCTCGATCCAGCGCGGAGCGCCACGTGGTTCGAAGTGACGATCACGAATTCCGGACCCGGTGAGGTCGAGTGGTCGGTCACGCCGATCAGTTCAACCGGCGGCGGGACGGCGCACGGCGACTACATGCACTCGACGCACATGCCGGGCGATGTCGACGCCGGGCACAGCGCGACAGGATGGCTGCTGATGCCGATGGACCCCGCGAAAGTGCGTAGCGCGGGCATAGTCCGTCTGCGCTTCCCTGATGTTGCCCTGGACGGCTACGCCGTAGTCGAGGATGTCGTCGTCGACGTGAAAGTGGCGAGCGCCGCGGCTTAAGAGGTGAGAGTGAAGGTCGGGTTAGGCGAGATATGCGCCTGCCAGTCGGCGCTCGAGCCGGACTGCTTCACCCAGACGTCGAAGAGGTAGGTGCCTGTCGCCTGTCCGGCGGTGTTCCACGTCACGGTGCTGCTGGAGCTGTAGGCCTGAAGGATCGTCCACGAGCCGCCAGGCGGCTGGATCCAGAACTGGTAGACGGGGTTCGGGCAACCGGTGGCGGTGCCTATGAGGTTGACCTGCGTGCCGCGCGCCTGAGGCGAAGCGGGAGTGAAGGTCAGCGTGGAGGCGGTGCATGGCGCGCCAGTCTGCAAGGTGTAGGTCGGATTGGGCGAGACGTGCGCCTCCCAGCTCGCGCTCGAGCCCGACTGCTTGGCCCAAACGTCGAACAGGTACGTTCCAGTCGCAAGGCCAGTCGTGTTCCAGGACGCACTGGAGCTGGGGCTGTATGCCTGCAGGATCGTCCATGGGCCGCCCGACGCCTGGACCCAGAACTGGTAGACCGGGCTAGTGCAACTGCTCGCGGTGCCGCTGAACGTGACAGTCGTGCCAGGTGCCTGTGGGGAAGCCGGGCTCGGGGCGTTCCACGTCACCGCGCTGCATACAGGTGGCGGTGGTGGCGCGGTAAGCGCGTAGGTGGGGTTGGGGGAGACGTGTGCCTCCCAGCTGGCACTTGAGCCCGACTGCTTGGCCCAGACGTCGAAGAGGTATGTGCCGGCGGCCAGCCCGGTGGTGCTCCAGGGCGCACTCGAGCTAGAGCTGTATGCCTGCAGGATCGACCAGGTTCCACCTTGCGGCTGAACCCAGAACTGGTAGACCGGGTTGGGGCACCCGGTCGCCGTGCCGCTGAATGTCACCGTCACGCCAGATGCCTGCGGCGAGGCTGGGCTCGGGGCGTTCCATGTCACCGCGGTGCATGTCGGCGGCGCCGTAAGCGTGTAGGTCGGGTTGGGCGACACGTGCGCCTCCCAGTCGGCGGTCGAACCCGACTGCTTGGCCCAGACGTCGAAGAGATACGTGCCGGCCGCCTTGCCTGCCGTGTTCCATGTGGCCGTTGCGGTGGGACTGTATGCCTGCAGGATCGACCACGGTCCGCCAGAAGGTTCAACCCAGAACTGATAGACAGGGTTCGAGCATCCGGTCGCGGTGCCGCTGAAGGTGACGGTTACGCCAGTTGTCTGCGGGGAACTCGGGCTGGGCGCATTCCACGTGACGGCGGTGCAGCCCGCAGGTGGCGGCGGCACCTGCAGGGTGTACGTGGGGTTCGGCGAGACGTGCGCCTCCCAGTCCGCGCTCGAGCCCGACGCCTTGGCCCAGAGGTCGAACAGGTAAGTCCCCGTGGCCAGGCCGGTGGTGTTCCAGGTCGCGCTCGAGCCGGCGCTGTAGGCCTGGAGGATCGTCCACGCACCGCCAGGCGGCTGGACCCAGAACTGATACACGGGGTTCGCGCACCCGGTCGCGGCGCCGCTGAAAGTCACCGCCACACCGGGTTGCTGCGGCGAGGCAGGGGTCGGCGCATTCCAGGTGACCGAGGTGCACGGTGGCGGGGGCGGCGGAGGTGGCGTGCCCGAGGTGAGGACCGCGTAGTTCTGTGTCGCCCACTGCGGGTTGCCAAAGACTGAGGGCCCGCTCACCTGGTTGCTGCCCCAGACGACTCCCGCATTCAGAGGGTCTGGGCTGGCGCCAGAGTAGTCACCCCATCGACACGGCGGCCCATAAGGCGAGCTGCAGCTGAAGTCAACGTCCGCCGCGGCGCTCGTCGCCAGGACCGCCTCACCGCTACCGGCGCCCATCGTTCCTAGCGGCGTCGCGGAAAGGCGCGACTGCGCGGCCACGAGCACAAGCTGTGACGTGCCGCCACGGTTGTAGAAAACCGCTGCGTCGTTACCGGATATCGAAGGCGAGATCGAGCCGTTCCAGATGAATTCCGTCGCGCTCTGGACCTGGCCCTGCTGGCGCACCGTGCGCGAGGCAGGCAGGATCTCGTACCAGCGGACCACGGAGCGGCCTCCAGGCCCGCCGATTGCGTGCTGGGTCCACACCGCCTCGGCGCCACCCGCGTCCGGATCGGCGTGGGCGACTGCCTGGGTGAGGCGGGCGTCCAGCGTGTCGAGCGTGGGCCCGCCGGGTTGGGGTGCGGCCGCCGGCACGTCGAAACTGCCCACGGCGAGATCGCCGTCCGCTGCCAGCTTCGGTACGCCGCCCTGGTTGGTCGTGTGCCAGACCATGACCTTGGTCTGCGGACCGGTCGGATCACCTGTCCTGTTCGGCACCGGGCTGTGTGCGGCCACGATGTAGCCCAAGCCCGACGCGTCGGACGTATTCGCGGGAACCGGAGTGAAAGCCGTCGTGCCATCGGCGTTGACCAGACGGTGCTGCGGGTCGGCGAACGCGGTGAACCCCACCGCCGAGCACGTCGTGAGGTTTCCGTTGGCGGGCTTGGGCAGCGCATAGATGACTGCAGTGGTGAAGACGAAGTTGCCGGTGGTGTCGTCATAGAGGTTGGCGCCGAACAGGACGAAGCTGTCGTCGTGGCCGAGCTTGGGGTAGTCCGCGAGCTGGTTGCCTGTGAAAGCTCCGAAGCGGCACCAACCGCCCGCGAGATCGCTTGGATCGGCAGTCTTCGACCAACCGAAAACCAGGTAGTTGCTGTGGGTGGCGAAGGCGAGCGCGGCGTAGAACCAGCGCCCCGCTTGCGGATCCCACTGGATCTGGGGATCGCTCACGTTGTGGGCGCTCGGGGCGGCCACGAAGGTCGCCATGTCCAGCTGGCTCAGCTGCTTCAAAGCCCTGTCGTTCACACGGATGGCGGTGTTGACGAACTCCACGTAGTTGTTGGGTCCGATCGCGCCGGTGCTGTCGGGAGGGGTGCAGCAGTACCCGATATCGGCTGCAGAGATGCCGGGCGCATTGATTCCGTTGAAAATTCCCGTCTGGGGACCGGGGGCCGCAGTGCTCGGCGCGGCGGCGGTCGCGGTTGCCATGGCGGCAGCTCGCTGCTTGGCCTTGGCCAGCCCCGAAGGGTTGTGGCTCAGGAAGGGCTTGGGCTGCGTCTTGGTTGTGGCCTTCGCCCTTGGAGTCGCCGCGTTGTACGTGAGCTGGACGACCTGCGGAGCCGGGACTGGTGCGACGTTCGGGGCGCCGGTTTTGAGCTCGCCCGCCTGGGCGGGCACCGTCCAGGAAGCAGCCGCCGCAACGGCGACCGCAAGTGCGGCGTACACCGGGCGCCGCCACCTACCCCAGGCACCTATCAAACGCCGTCCTCCAACGGCGACCGCGTCCACGCTGCTTGGACAAAGGCCGCCGCGTGTGCACAAGTAAACGCCTGTGCGCGGGGATTGGTCGCTCGATTTTCCGGCGACCTGGCCCGCGGGGTCCCGCATAGGGGCGGCTCCTCGTTCTCGGGTGTACTATCCCGGCCCGACATGGGACTTGCTGAAGCAGACCGCTCGAACGATCTTCGTGTGGCGGTTGTCGGCCTCGGCTGGGTCGGAACCCACCGCCATCTCCCCTGGCTGAGGCGCACCCGGGGCGTGCGGGTGGTCGGGGTCATCGATCACAGCTCGGGGCGCGTGGAGCGTGCCCTTGCCCGATTCGGCTCGGTCAAGAGCGCAGTCGCCGAAGGTCCCGAGGGGGTTCCCTGGCTGAGCGACGTCGACGCGGTCACCATCGCGACGCCTCCGGCTACCCACCATCCGCTCGCTCGGGCGTACTTGAAGGCCGGCAAGGATGTGCTGCTCGAAAAGCCGATGGCACTCACCGCGGACGACGCCCGCGATCTTGTCGAGGTGGCGGAGAACGCCGGCCGCATGCTCGCCGTCGTGCATAACTTCCAGTTCGCGCGTTCCGTGGTCAGGCTGCGCCGGATGCTTGCTGAGGGCCGGCTTGGTGAGGTCCGCGCCGTGTGGGGCGCTCAGCTGTCCAATCCTCAACGCAGGTTGCCCGAGTGGTACGAATCGCTCCCGCTCGGCCTGTTCTTCGACGAGTCCCCTCACTTCTTCTATCTGGTGCGGAGCGT
>DATGVE010000046.1:0-3053 GCA_035300725.1 Candidatus Eiseniibacteriota bacterium
GAACTCGTCACGCTTGATGCCCATGGCGCGCGCGTAGGCGTTGGCGCCGGCGTCGCCGACCCCGGTGTCGCCGACGATCTGCAGCGGCACGATGGTCTGGAAGCGGATCCCGAGGACCTTCTGCTTCGAGACGCCGTTGGCATACTGCGCCATGAACCAGAGCATGCGCTTGGCGCCGGCATAGCCGCCCGACAGCGGCGATCCGTTCTCGGCAGCACCACTCGATCCCACCAGCACGCGGCTTCCGGGCTTGAGCGGCAGGTTGAGCGCCGCCTGCAGCCAATAGAGCCCGGCCTTGACGTCGGTCTCCCAGGTCGCGGTGAAATCCGCCCAGCTGATCTGGTCCAACCGCGCCATCGGCGGCGGCGTGCCCGCGTTCAGCACCAGGATGTCCGGGCGGACCTCGGCCAGGATGCGATGGGCGGCGGTCTCCTCCGTCACGTCGGCGGAGATGGTGGCGACGCCGAGCCGGGCGCGGACGGATCGAAGCGCATCGGCGTCGCGGGCGACGACCGTCACGTGGGCGCCGTGCGCGACCAGAGCCTCGACCAGGCCAAGGCCAAGGCCACGGCTTCCGCCGGTGACGACGACATTCTTGTCTTTCAGGCTCATCTGTTCTGCTCCTGTGTCCATATGTAGCTAGGACGATCGAGGCTCGGAAAAGGAGTCAATCAATGTCGTGCGGTGTCGCGCTAAGCGTCACGCGACGCCGGGAAACGATCGACGCCGGGATTTCGGCCGGCGGCCGCCATAGCCAGCCTGCCAAGGTAATGCACCCAACCCTTGTCGTGGCCGGCGCACTGCGCCGCGTTGGGAAGACCGCTATGGGCCATGCGCAGCAAGGTGCCGCCGTCCCGGTCGATCAGGTCGATCTCGACCAGGCCCGACCCCGGCGGCACCTCCTCATCCCCGTCCCAACCGAAGCTGTAGGCGAGTCGGTGAACCGGCACGACCTCGCGGAACGCACCGCGCGCCACGCGGCCGTTGACACCTTTGAGAAGATAGAGCCCGCCCGGATGCATCTCGGTCTCCGCCTCGGTGCCCATCCAGCTTATGATCTTTTCAGGATCGGTCAGGAAGGCGAAGACGGTGGCGGGCGGGGCTGCGATATGGGTCTCACGCCGGACCATGAGCAGTTCAGTCATCGGAGTCTCCTTGATTGAGGTCGGGATAGAAGTGCCCGGCGGTGCGCGACGTTCCGGTAGACGACGGGACGATGCGGATGCGTCATCCGAGCCCGGCTGCCCGCTTCTCCCTGGCCAAAAAATGCGCGTTCGCCTTGAGCCATTGCTGACGCGACAGCTCAAACTGGTACGACTTTTCCACGCGCTCCCAGGGCATCGCCATTCGGCGGCGCGTCAGCTCATCACGTCGGCGCGTGAATTCCTTCTCTGCCTCGAGCAGTTCCAGCCGGGCCGCAAGCCACTGTTCACGTGTTGCGGTCTTGTGGTCGGTCATGGTTTCTCTCCTCTGGTCGGTGCGGCTTTATTCCCAGCTGTCGAGCTTGATGTCGTTCGGCGCGGGAGCGCCTTTCCCGGTGTCGAGAAGCGACTTCAGGCTCAACAGGAAGACCGCCCACTTGGTACTGCAATGGTGCATGAACTCCACCGGCTCCTTCCAGCCCTGCTGTTTGAAGAGGACGATGGTCCAGTCGCCGTCCTGTCTGAGGTCAAAGCTGACTTTTGTGCCGATCCATTCCTGGGGTCCGTCGACCACTTGCCACAGCACGCGCTTGGCGGGCTGAAGCTCGAGGACCTTCATGTCGATACCGCCGGCGCCAAAGCGGAATTCAATAACCCCGCCGACTTTGCTTTCGCCTCGCGTGTCGGTCGTCCACCAGCCGGAAAGACCTTTGAGCGTGGTCAATGCCTTATAGGCCTCATCCAGCGACGACGATTTGATTCCGACTTTGTGTAAAATATCCGCCATGTTCGATTCCTCTTTCTCGTCTTGGCTGCTGCACAAACTTCCAATAGGATTTCGCCATGTCGCCTTCGCACGCTCCAAGCGATCGGCGTCGGCGGGACGCCCAATGATCGATGCCGCACGTTGTCACAATGCAGCCGACATCGGAGGGTCGATTCTTGCGCTTCAAGGCGTGCAGGTGGCCCGAGCGGAGACCTCAAAATGGCAACACCAAGAGGGCGAAGAAAACCCGCCGATGTCGACGACGTGTTCGCCGGCTCGCGCCGGATCGAATTGGACTGGCCCGGGCTCGCCGCCAAATACGCCTGGCTTCCGCCCTATGAGGGCGCCGCACGGACGACGCCGAATACGCTGCAGATCGTGTTCTCATCCAACGCCGGCGTCGCGATGGAGTACGATCGGATCGTGCATGATCTGACCGCTGTGACGGGTGGGCTCTATATCGTGGGTTCCGAGCCGACCACCTTGCTGAACGTTCCCGACCAAAGCGAAATCCTCAGAATGCACCTTGACATGTCCATGCTGCGGTCGGCGGCGGAACACGAGAACATTCGCCATTTCGAGCTCGAGCCGTCGCTGCGCGGACAGGGCCCGGTCACGCTGTCGCACGATCCCGTGATGCTGGGTGTCGGTCACGTTCTGCGGCGCGCCTGCTTGAGCAAGGTCGCGCTCTCGGACATCGAGGCCAATCATCTGGCGCATCTCCTGGTCCAGCGCGTGCTGCTGCTTCAGCACGGGATCGATTCGCGCCGGTCCAGGCCGGCCGCACGGCTCGGCAACAACGCGATCCGCATCGTGTTCGATTTCATCGAAACGAACCTCGAGAGCATCATAACACTTGATCATCTTGCCTCGCTCGTCGGCTTGAGCCCGTTTCACTTCGCGCGTTGCTTCAAGAATTCGACAGGGCTCGCACCGCATCAATACGTGCTGGCCCGGCGCATCGACCTTGCCAAGCGCCGCCTCGTCAGCTCGAAAGCTCCGGTCCGGGAAATCGGCTGGTCGGTCGGGTTCGAGAACATCAGCCACTTCCGGCGGCAGTTCGCGTCCCAGATCGGGGTCGTTCCGGGCGACCTGCGCAAGGCCATTCTCGTGCTGAATGGGAGCGCCCGGAAACAATAGCGCAA
>DATGVE010000047.1:0-22370 GCA_035300725.1 Candidatus Eiseniibacteriota bacterium
GCCGCCGTCGCGGCTTACAACGCGACAGCACAGGTGGTCCCCGTGCCCTCGCCTTCGCCAGAAGAAATCCTGTTCTCGCCGTCGCCATCCCCCAGTCCGGTCTCGCCCGGAGCCTTCACGGTCCTGCTGCTCGGCTCGGACGATGATTCGAAGTTCAGCGCCGATCACGTCTTGACCCAGTCGATGATCCTCGTCCGCGTGACGCCCGCCACCAAGCAGGTCGTCATGATCTCGATCCCACGCGACCTCTATGTACCGCTGTCCGTGGGCGGGACCTCAAAGATCTCCGCCGCCTACGCGTACGGCGGCGCGGGTGCGGCGATCGCCACGGTGCAGCAGAACTTCCGGGTTCACATCGATGAATACATCTGGGTTGGACTCCTTGGCCTGATCCACGTGATCGACACCATCGGCGGCATCGACGTCGTCACCACCAACCCGGTCTTTGACGACTACTACCCGCTGGACGTGTACGGCGGAGACCCATACGGCTACCAACGGGTCGCCGTCCTCGCCGGACCGCAGCACATGGACGGGAGACATGCCATGGAGTACGTGCGCTCTCGCCACAGCGACTACCAGAGTGACTTCGGCCGCTCGAAGCGGCAGCAGCAGGTGCTGACGGCGATCCGCCAGAAGGCCAAGCAGCTTGGCCCGGGGGACGTTCCGTCTCTGGCGGCCGCGATTGGCGGCGAGGTGAAGACGAGCATCGGTATCGACCGGGTTGCCCAGATGCTTCCCCTGGCGGCGAGCTTCGACAACCCGGACTCGATCCAGCAGTTCGTGCTGGCGTCGCCCTACACACGCGGAGGTGCTCCGGGCGGAAGCCTCTACCCCAACTGGGGCCTGATCCTGCCGCTGGTGCACCAGTACTTCCCATGATCCCGCGATTCCTGCTCGCGCTCGGCCTCGCTGTCCTCATGGTGGTGACCGGTGTCACGTCGTACGTCTACCTGGGGTCGCGCCAATCCAGGGTGGCCGTGAAAGTACAGAAACCGCCCGAAGCGACGCCGAAGCCGCAGGCCTTCTCACTACCCGGCACGCTCTACCTCGCGCAGGGCGGCGCCCTCTACAGCTTCAGCGCGGGACGCTTCCATCAACTCACGCCGGAGGACGGCTGGATGCAGCCCGCCATTTTCCCGGATGGCAGCGCCCTGGTTGCCGTCAAGCGCAGCGGCTTTTTCTCCGACGTTTACACCCTGACACGCTTCGGCCAGGTGACCGGCCAGCTCACGAACAACCAGGCGGCGCCCCGCGACAGGTGGGACACCGGCGCTAACGCGTGGTCGTTCTACCCCAGGCTGAGCCCCGACCAGCGCACGCTCTGGATGAGCTACGACGGTCCGAAGTACGCGGGCGATGGCTACTTCGACGTCGACATGTCGGTTTGGGCTGTACCGGTCGGGGGTTCGATCCGCCAGGGAAGGCTCTGGACCACCACGAACAATTACACGGGCGGTGACATCCAGCCGCTGCCTCTGGTGGGAGGGGGGATCATCTACACGAAGTACTCCTATGACGAGAACAACAACCGGGTCGGCCAGCTCTGGTTCACCAACCGCGCTGGGTCGTATGGCAGGGCGCTGACCTCTACAGCCGCCGGCTGCTCGCAACCGTCGCTCTCGCCCGACGGCGGCAGCATCGCGATGATCTGCAACTACGGCAAGCAGGTTTCCTATCTGACCATCGCCCCGTGGAACGGCTCGAGTCTAGGCGGCCTCCAGACCGTGATCTCCGACCAGATGGTGGCCCAGCCGGCCTGGGCTCCAGACGGAAGTGGGATCGCCTACCTTGCCCCCGGCGTTTCGGCCGGTCCCTTCCAGCTCTGGTTCCTACCGAAGAACGCCTACAATCCCCCGCCGCCACCACCGGTTCCGACCCCGACCCCAACGCCCGGCGGACCGCACAACAGCCCATTTCCCAGCCCGACCCCATCACCGATACCCCCACCGCCGGTGGTGAAGCCGATCCAGGTCACCACCAACCAGGGCTTCGACGCCACTTCGCCGCTGGCCTGGATCGGCTAGCAGCCAGATCCAGCTGACAGCACCGGCTCAGCCTCGGCGGCGGCGGCCTGGTCTTTGGAGATCAGCCCGTGCGCCAGCATCGTCTGCAGCACGTGGCTTCGGCGAGCGGAGGCGGCGCCAGGATTGACGGTGGGGTCATAGATCGAAGGCGCCTGTGTGACACCCGCAAGCAGCGCGTACTGCCCGATGGTCAGGCGACCCAGCGGCGCATGGAAATAGGCGCACGCGGCTGAGCTCACGCCGTAGCGGCCGTAGCCGGTGGTGATCTCACTCAGGTAGTCGGCCATGATCTGGCCCTTCGGGATCTCTCGCTCGACCTTGAGCGCGAGGACGAGCTCTTTCACCTTGTTGTAACCACGAGTCGAGCCGGAGAGGTAGACGTCCTTGACCAGCTGCTCGGTGATGGTTGAACCGCCCTCGCACAAACAAAGGTGTGTGACGTCATAGAGCACGGCGCGGCCGAGGCCGATCGAGTCGATGCCGTGATGTGAGTAGAACTTCTCATCTTCCGTGGCGACCACGGCCGCCGCCAAGAGCGGCGGAACCTGATCCTCTTGCAAAAGCACCACGCCCAGACGGTCAGTCCGTTCTTTGACACGCTGCTGAACGTCGCTCGCCGAAGGCGTCGAGACCCAGAGTGTTCCGATGCCCAGGCTCAAAACGCCCGCCATGACGACCAGGGTGACCACGAGCCGGCGCAGCGGGGCCGGCACCGGAATCACAGAGTCGCGCCCACGCTGGGTTGCAACGGGAGTGGGGAGCTCCGAGTTACGCCGGCGAAATGGGCACGCTTAGGGGTTCGCTAAGGGAGGCGCCATTGCACGCCGCGTGGTGGGGCGTCGTGGCGGAACCATCGCGTTCACACGGCACCACTCGCCTCGGCACCCGCAGAACCTCCTGGACAGCGCGACGGGGATGTTGTCCTTCCAACCCGGCAGTTGATCTAACTTAGCCTCGTGGCCATCATCGTCTGCCCGCAACCGCAGGCAGCCGAGATCGGCCTCGAGGTCATGCGGCGCGGTGGAAACGCCGTCGACGCAGCCGTGACGTGTGCGTTCGTGCAGGGCGTACTAGACCCGCAGATGTGTGGCATAGGGGGCTGTGGCGTGATGCTCCTGCACAACGCCAAAGGCACCGATGCGCTGCTCGAGTTCTATGCGACGGCCGGCGCACGCGCGCGCGAAGACCAATGGGAACACGTGTTCATTCGCGAGGCCGCTGACCGCTATGGATACGTGCTCGAGGGTTGGGTGAACGATGTCGGGTACCAGTCGGTTGGGGTGCCCGGGACAGTGGCTGGCCTGCATGAGGCGCTGACCCGGTTCGGCACCATCTCGTGGGAGCAGGCGATCGAACCGGCCATCCCGCTGGCGCGCGACGGGTTCCCGGTGTCCGGCTACATGCATGGTTACTGGACGACCGACTACGGACCGGACGTCGTGCCGAACAAGCAGCGGATCCAGGCCACGCCGGAGGCGAAGGCGATCTATACGCATGACGGAAGGCTGCTCGAAATCGGCGAGCGGTTTGTGCAGAGCGATTACGCGCGAACGCTGGAACTGCTTGCGCGCGACGGACCGGAGACCTTCTACAAGGGCGACATTGCGAACGCCATCGCCGCCGACTTCGAGGCCAATGGTGGCTTCATCACGAAAGAGGACCTGGCGGGCTACAAGGTCAACGTGACCGAGCCTTTGCGAGGCACGTATCGCGGACTGTCTGTTGCCGCCGCCGGCCCGCCGGCCGGCGGCCTGACGCTGCTGCAGATGCTGAACTTTCTCGAAGGGTTCGACCTTGGCGCTCACGGATGGCCGAGTACTGAAGCCGCACGTTTGATCGTCGAAGCGATGGCCTGGGCCGTGGTTGATCGCGAGCTGCACATCGCCGACCCGCGCTTCGTCGAGATTCCCACCGGAGCCCTTGCCGACAAGGACTACGCGGCCAGGGCGCGACAGGTGGTCGCCGCTGCAGCCGGCGCCCACGACCGCGCCGACACGACTCAGGTATGCGTCGTCGATGACGCAGGTAACGCGGTCTCGGTGACGCACACGCTTGGGGCTGCGAGCGGCGTGGTGACCCCCGGCCTTGGCTTTGGTTACAACGACTATATGAACTGCTTCGACCCGCGGCCCGGCCGCCCCAACTCGGTCCGCCCAGGCAAGACGCGAGTGACGATGATGACGCCCACCTTTGTGTTCGACGAGGGCGGCCGCTTGCGGGTCTGCGTCGGAGCGCCGGGCGGCACGAAGATCGTGACCGCCGTGCTGCAGGTGCTGGTGAACGTGCTCGACCACCACATGTCCCCGGTCGAGGCCGTGAGCGCGCCCAGGATCGACTTCCAGGGCGACGTGGTCCAGGCTGAGGCGCGGATTCCTCTGGCGGTCTGCCAGGGCCTCGAGAAGCTTGGCTATCGCGTCAACCGGCGCACGCTGAACTACGACTCGTACTTCGCGAGGCCGCAGGTCATCGTTGCCGAGCCGGATGGCTTCGTCCACGGCGCCTCCGACCCGCGCAAGGATGGTGGCACCGCTCTCGATAGTATGACGACGTGAAATTCGAAGGCAAGGTCGCCCTCGTCACGGGCGGCGGCCGGGGGATCGGCGCGGCGACGGCGCAGCTGCTGGCGCGTGAAGGCGCGAAGGTGGCCGTCTCGGACATGGACGTTGCCCCGGCTCAGGAGGTGGCCGGTCCGATTCGCGGCCTCGCGATCGCCTGCGACGTCACCGACCGCGCGCAGGTCGACGCGATGGTCGAGCGGACCGTGAAGGAGTTCGGCAGGCTAGACATCCTGGTCGCGTGCGCAGGGATCACGCGAGACAACCTGCTCTTCAAGATGACGGACGAGGACTGGGACGCCGTGATCGACACGCACTTGAAGGGCACGTTCCTATGCGTCAGGGCGGCGCAGAAGCCAATGGTCGAGCAGAAGAATGGAAAGATCGTGTTGCTGTCATCGACATCAGCTCTCGGCAATCGCGGGCAGGCCAATTACTCGGCGGCGAAGGCAGGCCTCCAGGGGATGGCACGGACGCTCGCCATCGAGCTGGGCCCGTTCAACGTCAACGTCAACGTCGTGGCGCCAGGCTTCGTAGAAACCCGCATGACGCGAGCCACTGCAGAGCGTATGGGGGTCGACTTCGAGGCCTTCAAGGTTGGAGCGGCGTCGCAAATCCCGCTCCGTCGCGTGGGGCAGCCGGAGGACATCGCCAATGTCATCGCCTTCCTTTGCAGCGATGAGTCGAGCTTTGTCTCCGGCCAGACGATCTACGTCCGGGGTGGGCCTTAGTCGGGGGCCAGGAGGAGCTTGGCCTGGCGGGCGATGCGCCTGACCAGCTCGCCGGCTGGCACGATGTCGTGGACCAGGCCGGCCGATTCCCCCGCCAGGACGAAATCTCCGGTGGCCAGGGCGCCCTCGAGCGCAGGTCGCAGGTGGTCTGCCTCCAGCGCCCATTCTTTCGGGCGATCGCCCCACTCCTCGAGAAGGGGGTGCTTGATGCTCCGCACCATCGCTCCAGGCCATAACTGCTCGAGCACGTCGTCGTAGAACTTGCTCGCGACGGTCTGGCTGCCGAGCGCATTGAGAATGACGTCCTTCGAGTGACCCTTTCCTTTCGCCTCGGGAGTGGCCAGGAACCGCGTGCCGATCAAAGCACCCTGGGCGCCGAGCATGAGCACGGCCGCCAGCCCTCGTCCGTCGGCGATTCCGCCCGCCGCGAGGACAGGTATGTCGCCGACGACGTCGACCACCATGGGCACGAGCGGCAGCGTTCCCATCATCCCGACATGGCCGCCCCCCTCTGTTCCCTGGGCGACGATGACGTCGGCTCCATCGCTGGCAACAAGGCCGGCCTCCTCCGGGGTCGCCACCATGTGAATCACCTTGCTGCCCGCCTCGTGAGCCTGGTAGGTGAGTTCGGTCGCGCGGCCCCAGGCGAGCGACAGCACGGGGACACGCTGGGCCAGGGTGACCTGGACAGCGGCCGGGTCGAGCTGGCAAACGACGTGGTTGACGGCGAACGGGCGAGAGGTCAGCTCGCGCACCTGGCGGATCTCGTTTCTGAGCTCGTCGGGCGTGCGGCCGAGCCCCCCGATGATGCCGAGGCCGCCGGCGTTGCTCACTGCAGCCACCAGCTCGGCGGTGGTGTATCTGGACATCCCCGCCTGGAAGATCGGGACGTCGATCCCGAACAGCTGGCAAACGGGTGTATGGAGGCGTGCCATTACGCGCGTCTCTTTATATCCGGTATGGCCGGTTGTCGGCCTAAACAGCAAGTACCGACCCCCGCCGGCGTTGGACGCCTTTATGAACCGGATCCTCGGCCGTGTGAGGCAGCGCCTGGGCCTACGAACTACAGTTCGCCGGAAGGGCCTTTGGAGGCCCAAGGCGCGTATTCGGATCGAGTTCGGCGACTTTGGGTCGCCGGGCCGGTTTGGAGGCCGCCCAGGCGCCCAGAGGGGGTTGACGCCCTCGGCGGACGTCTGGTACGTTGGCGGCCGTTTCTGGGGAGCCGCCCAACGCGGGGCGAGTTCGCACATTCAGGGGTAGGAATTGCGAGTTCATCGTTATTTGACGCATGCCGTCGTGCTCGCAGTAGCGATCGCGATATCGAGCTACGCCACTATGGACCGCCATTTCCCCAGTTTGCTGACCACTCGCCTAGGCGCCGTCAACGCGAATGCGGAGACGCTCGTCGATGGCGGAACCATTGGTGATGTCTCGCTCGGACGCTACAGCACGATTATCAAGCCGGTCTCGATCCCAACCTCGACCCCGATCGAGCGCACGCCGCGCCTTTACTCGGTCGCACCGGGCGAAACCCTGACCTCGATCGCCACGAAGTACGGCGTCACCGTGAGTCAAATTCGCTGGTCGAACACGAACCTGATCTCGACCGACACCGTAAGCACGGGGGACCAGCTGGTCATCCCGCCGGTGCCTGGAATCGTGGTCACGACCAAGGCGAGCGACACGTTCGAAAGCCTGGCAGTCAAGTTTTCGGTCGACCCACAGGTCATCATCGACTTCAACCGGCTACGCAACCCTCAGTTGACTGCCGGCATCCAGTTGGTCATCCCGGGCGGGGTCGGTGGGGCGTTCCCGCCGCCGCCCGCGCTATACCAGCTCCTTGCAAACACCGGTACTAAGGCGTTCAACGCCCACGTGGTCGGCTGCTGCCTCGGCCCATACCCAGCGACCGGCTTCCCGGCCGGCTGGTGCACGTGGTACGTCGCCACCAAGCGCAACGTGACGTGGCGCGGCGACGCCGGGTACTGGTATTACAACGCCTCAGCGCAGGGTTATCCGGTCGGGCCGACGCCGAAAGTGGGCTCGATCATGGTGACCTGGGAGAGCTGGGCGGGGCACGTGGCCTATGTCGAGTCGGTCAACCCTGACGGATCGTGGGTCGTCTCCGAGATGAACTGGATCGCCTTCAACGTGATCAACGAGCGCACGATCAAGCCCGGTCAGCTTGGCGGCAAGCTCGTGGGGTTCATCTACTAAGAGCAGAAGCGGGCCGTTCCGCCCATTCGTCTTCCATCTTCTGGACGTCGCGATGCACTGAGCGCAGGCCCGTCGCCGCTATCAATGCCGCGAGGATGAGCAGCGTCGGAGAAGTCATCAGGAGCGCGAGCTGAAGGCTGCCGACGCGATCGGAGATGAAGCCGACGTCAAACAGGGAGTGTGAATCTCCGAAGACGTGCGAGACAAACAGAAGCATGGTCACGGCGCTCGCACGGAGGCTCGGAGAAACAACGCTCTGCGACAGGGCGGTGAAAGGGCCGGAATACAGGTACAGGCTGACGACAGCCAAAAAAAAGGCCGGAACAAACAGCGGTACACGCCCCAGATTCATCGGGGCCACCAGGGCGATGGTGATGAAGACTGCGCCGAGCAGGAAGCCGGCAATACCGACCTGAAGATGCGCCGCGGGATTCTTCAAGGCACGCCGGTCGCCGATCCAACCGCCAACCAAGGTCCCAATCAGACCCCCCGCTACCAGGACGACGCCTGCCAGCAGGTCGGCCTTGCTCACTGAGAGGTTGAACCGCCGGGTCAGGACGAGGGGCAGCCAGTAAGCGTTGGAGGCAAGTACGAAGAAAAGAAGGGTCTGGGAGAAGATCGTCGCGCGGAGAGTGGGAATCCGCATCAGATCGAGGAACTTGCCAATGCTGGCGTCGTGAGTCTTCTCGAGCGCGGGACCGCGTCTCTCGGCGCTTCCGCGGAGCGGTTCTCGCAGCCCGAAGGCAAGCAGCGCGAAGAGAATTCCGGGCACCGCTGCGAAGAAAAAGGCGTTGCGCCACCCGTACTTCTCCGCGATGTAGCCACCACCCGCAAAGCCGACTGCAATTCCCAAAGCGCTGCCCGCCTGCCAGATCGACATCACTCGTCCGCGCTGTTCCTTCGGAAAGTAGTCGGACAGGAGTGAGGTGCCCGCCGGGTAGTAGCTGGCTTCGCCGATCCCCAACACGGCGCGGCTGAGGAACAGCTGGAGGAAGTTGCGGGCAAATCCGGTGAAGAGCGTTGCCACGCTCCAGATTGCGACGCCGACCCCGACGACCGTTTTTCGTACGCCGCGGTCTGCCCAGTAGCCGAACGGCAGTGCGGCGAAGGCGTACACAATTAGAAAGGACGAGCCAAGGAGTCCCACGAGGGTGTCGCTTAGGTGGAACTCTTTCTGGATTAGCGGCGAGGCGGCCGAGCCGACCCATCGGTCCATGTAGTTGAGGAAGTTGATCCCAACCATGACGACGAGGACGTATCGCGCATAGCCTCGCGCCACGGGCGCCATTATGCCCATCAGCGCGGCTGCCGAGCGACTGGATGGGATTCCGTACGATTACTGCTCGCTACTGGGTCGGCTGGGCATTGGCGAGCTCAAGTGGCTGTAAACCACCCGCGAAAGCTTTGCAGGTTCAAATCCTGCCCGGCCCACCACTCCGATTCTGGTGTTGGCCTAGCATCCTGAGCGACCCCATGACGCTCGACAACGTCAGCTTGCCGCTCGCGTTAGCGGCCGGAGCCGCCTCGTTCCTGTCTCCATGCGTGCTGCCCCTGGTACCCGTCTACGTGTCCTACCTGGCTCGTACGCCGGCAGGTGACGGCGCCACACCCGCCAACCATTGGCGTCTCAGCACTTTCGCCAGCGCCATCGCTTTCGTGATCGGGGTGAGCGTGATCCTCATCGCGCTGTTCTATGCCTTGCGTTCCCTGCTGCAACCCGTCCGCGACGTGGTCACCCCGCTCGCGGGCGTGCTGGTGATCCTCTTCGCTCTGCATCTGGCCGGCCTCCTCCGGCTGCCGGGGATGGATCGCGAATTCAGGCTGTTCAAGACTGCGCCTCGTTTCACTGGACCGCTGGGTGGTTTTCTGCTCGGGCTGGCGTTCGCCTCCGGTTGGACCCCATGCATCGGTCCCGTGCTCGGCGCAGTCCTGACCTCCGGTGCCACGACGGGCACCACCGCCCGCGGACTGCTGATCGTCGCCTGTTATTGCGTCGGCCTCGGGTTGCCGTTTCTGGTGCTCGGCTTTGGCGTGGACAGGGCGGTCGCCACGGTGCGGAGGCTCAGTGAGTGGCGCCGACCCATCGACCTGGCGTCGGCAGCCGTCCTGGGCGCCATGGGGGTGCTCCTGCTGACGAACAGCCTCATCGTGATCACGCAGATCGGGAGCCGGGTGTTACCCACCTACAACCCCTTCGGGCTGTAAGCCGGCGATGAAACCCCAACCGCCAGGTGCAGTTAGATTCGCCGCCCTCGACAGAATCGATCAGTAGGTCCGCAACCTCTGCCACGCAGCCTCGCGCAGCGACCGCGTCCAGCTCGCGAATTTCCATGAGATCAGGAAACGGCGTCTGACTCCTCAGACTCCTCGACGTTGACGAGATCGTCATCGTCGCTGGCTGAGTACCTATCACGAACCTCCGCTCCGGCGCTCTCGGAGTCACCGATGCCTTCCTCAGAGTCTTCTTCGACCACATCCCCGGCTTGCCCCGACTCCGCCAGCAGCTGGTCGTATGCCCGTGCGGCTTCATCCTGCGTCGGGTATTCCCAGAACTCGGTTCCGGGCGGAACCTCAGCGCCTTCAGTCGCGTCGGTCGCGTGACTGAACACGTAGGCGCGACCGCTGTCTGGATCCTGGATCAGGGAAAGGAACCGCTCTCCGCTCAGCTGCGCCCGCCTCTCTGACTGGCCGCCGTTCTCGAGCTCGAAGAGGCGGCTGATGATCTGCTCCTCGCTTTTTTCCTGCATGCCTCTAATTGTGGAGCTTGAACGGGCATCCTTACAGGCAGTGAGTGAGAGTCCTGGGAGAGGTCCCTACTACAACATCATTGCCGGACACAGCCTCGATCGGCTGTCCGGCATCAGCGACGGCATCTTTTCGGTCGGCATGACGCTGCTCGTACTTGGCCTCACGGTTCCAGCCGCAAAGGGAATCGTCAGCGAAGCAGACCTCGCCAGGCACCTGGCTCAGCTACTCCCGAACGCCGTCACGTACGCGATGAGCTTCCTCACGCTGGGGATCTTTTGGGTCGCGCAGCAGACCCAGTTCAGCCAGCTGAAGAGCAGCGACAGGAACTACACCTGGATCCATATAGGCTTCCTGCTCGCTGTCACGCTCGTCCCTTTCTCGACGGGTCTGCTCGCGACCTTCATCACGTTCCGGCTGGCGTTGCTGGTGTACTGGATCAACATCGTCGTCCTGGGCTTCGTGCTGCTGGCCGGCGCGGAGTATGCGCTGCGAGCAAATCTTTTCACGGCCGAAGGAGGGGACGAGCGAACAGTGATTCGCGTGATTCGGCGCCGCGTACTCAGCGCGCAGTCGCTCTACGCGGTCGCCGCCGCGCTGTGCGTTTTCAACACGTACGTAAGCATCGCGCTGATCGTCCTCATCCAGCTCAACTACGCGATCGCCCCGAGGATCCCACTCCTACACCGTCTCTAGCGGGTTGCCGAACCGCTCGGCCGACACGACCTCACCGAGCGGCTTGCGTTTCTTCTTACCTTTTCCCAGAGCTCGCTTCGGATACCCGAAAGGAACAATGGCGAGGACCTCATAGCTGTCCGGCAGGCCGACCTTATTGCGCACGGCTTCCAGGCCTCCGAAGCCCGTCCAGTTAGAGCCAACCCCCTCGGCCCAGGCGACCAAGATCATCGATTGGATGGCACGGCTGCAATCGGACACGCCGTACTGGCTCTTCTTCTCGTAGGCCACGACGACCGCGGCTCCGGCATCGGCGATGTAACGGCCCGTCCTCATCATGGCGCCGAGTTCACGCAACGCATCGCGCGAGCGAACGAGCACGAAGTGCCACGGCTGCTGGTTGATCGAGCTGGCCGACAGCCGACCCGCCTCGACGATGCGGCGCAGCACCTCAACCGGTATCGGCTTGTCCTGAAACTCGCGCACCGCGAGCACCGTGCGCACCGTTTCGAAAACAGGGCTGGCCATGCTCAGATCCTCCTAGTTATACGATCCCACCTGTGACAGCGGACCGTGTTGCCGAGCTGGTGGTTGCGCCGCTCATTCTCGCCACGGTCCTATACGACCTCTTCCAGACGGTCGTCCTGCCGCGCCCGGCGGTGCGCAAAATGCAGCTGGCGCGCCGTTTTGTGAGGCCGATGTGGCTGGTCTGGCGTTGGGTCAGCCAGCGCTCGACGCGGATCGATCGCAGTGAAGCCAGGCTTGCCGCTTTCGCCCCAATCGCTCTCCTGATGCTTTTTGGAGTGTGGGCAGTGGCCCTGATCGTCGCCTACGGGATGCTCATCAATGGCCTCGCCGATCAGTTCCGACCGCCGCCGCAGGATTTCGCCACAGCGATCTACATCTCAGCGAGCACCCTGGTGCCGCTAGCCTACGGAGACTTCGTGCCAGAGGTCGGCCCCGCACGACTCGTCATCTTCGCCGAGAGCGCGACCGGTGTCGGGATCGCCGCCCTGGCGATCACGCTGCTCTTCTCGCTGTACGAGTCATTCCGGTCGCGCGAGGAGCTGGTCGTCTCGCTCGACGCGATGGCGGGCGCGCCTCCGTCCGGCGTCCAGATCCTCGAGACGGTCGCGGAGCACCGCATGCGCTCGGAACTCATTTCGACGTTTGACGAATGGCGGCGCTGGTCGGCGATGGTGCTGGAGAGCCATCTCGCTTATCCGCTGCTCATCTATTTCCGGTCCAGCCACGACAACGAGGCCTGGGTCAATTCGTTTGGCGCCGTGATGGACGCGGCCATTCTGGTCATCAGCACTATCGACGACGAATCAGAGGGCGCAGCTCACCTCATGTTCAAGGTGGGCAATCATCTAGTCGAGGACATGAGGTGGGTCTTCGGGGCCAAGAGCTCGGGCGATGCGATCGTCGAGCATGAGGAATACAAGGTCGCGGTTGATCGTCTCGTCAAGGCGGGCTACACCATCAAGGACCGCGAGGCCGGCTGGAAGCGATTCGTCGAGCTGCGCTCGAACTACGCCGACACCTTGAACACGATTTCACACTGGCTTGTCATTCCGCCCGCACAGTGGATCGGCGACCGATCCTACCTGCCGCACCGGACACGATCTCGCCGCCGCAAAGCGACTAGCTGAGGAGGCCCGAGGCGCCCCTAGGCGCTGGAGACTCTAATCCCCTTAGGAAGCGTTCCGACCTTGACCCGTGTGCCGTCGATCGCGAAGTCGATCCGGTGGCCGCCGAAATGCAAGCCGTTCACCTCCACCCGCCGCCACAGCTTCGTTTCGATCGGCGCCACACGCAGCCGTCCACTCCTCGCGTCGGCGTCCAGGCCCAGCAGTGTGCTGATCAACGAAAACGCCGACGCCGCCGACCACGCTTGTGGCGTGCAGCTGTTCGCGTGGTCGGTCGGACGTCGGCCTGGCTCACGCTCGTCGCCGCGCCACAGCTCAGGCAGCCGCCTCAACGGCATCGCCAGCCCGCCTTCCATCAGCGCTCGGGCGACCCGCTCGGCATGCTCCGGAAAACCCGACTTCCGCAAGCCCGCGGCCGCCATCGCGGTGTCGAACGGCCACACAGATCCGTTGTGGTAGCTGCCCGGGTCATAGTTGATCGCTTGCGTTGAAAGCGTGCGAATGCCCCACCCGTTGAACAGCTCGGGGGAAAGCAGCCGGTCCGCCACATCCGCAGCGCGGTCGCGCGGCAGCAGCCCGGCCCACAGGCAATGCCCTGGATTCGACGTGATCGCTTCGACCGGACGCTTTGCGCCGTCGAGCGCCTGCGCGACATATTTCTCCCGCCCAACCCAGAAGTCGCGGTTGAAACGCCGGCGAAGCTCCGCCGCCCGCTCTTTCAACTCCGGCTGCCTGACCGACATGTCGACCAGCGCGCGGTAGAGGTAGGCCTGGACCTCACACAGCGCGGCAGGTCGTGGTGGGTCGGTGCCATCGACGTGCGTCAGCGAATCGTCCGAGTCCTTCCATCCCTGGTTGCGCGCCCGGCCGCTGTGATACTCGATGTAGCCGTCGCCATCGACGTCGCCGTACCTGGCGCACCACTCGAGCGCCGACTCGGCAGCGCGCCAGAGCTCATCCAGAAGCGCGTCGTCGCCGGTCCAATCGACGGTCTCGGCCAGCGCACAGACGAACAGCGGGGTCGCGTCGATGGTGCCGTACAGCACGTGCGGCCACAGCCCCCGGTCGACGATCTCGCCAGTACGGACCTCGTGAAGGATCTTGCCCGGCTGCTCTTCGCTGTCGGGATCGGTGCGCCTGCCTTGATGCGCGGCCAGATAGCGCAGTACCCCGCGAGCGACCTCGGGGTTGATCGGCAGCAACCCCATCGACGTGATGATCTGGTCGCGTCCGAACGGCACTGCATACCAGGGCAGTCCCCCCGTCGGGTAGATGCCGGTCGGATACCGATCGCACAGCATCCGAATGTCGGCGAGGCTGCGCTCCAGCAGCTCATTGACCGCAGGGTTGTCAGTTCGGATCGATGCGGAGTCCGCACGCCATTGCACGTACGCCGCTTTGACCCGCTTCAAGCCCGCCTCGAAGTCGCTCGCGTGGGCGTCGGGTTTTTGTGGAACCACGTCCACGAGGATGGTCACGTCCTTGCCAGGCTCCACCCTGATCCGGCGTCGCAGTCCAGCCGGCCGAACGATGACGCGCGACGACTGGCCAGGCCAATCACTTCGCGTGATCACCAGCCCGTCGACCGTCTCCGTCGCAGGAGCCGGCACCGGCAGTGGAAGCTCGGGCGCGATGCCCCGGATCGCGAGCATGGCCGCGAAGTCGGCCGCGAACACCAGCTCGAAGTCCACTTCGAGGGTCGAACCGTCTTGGTTGGTAAAGGTGATCTGATCGTGGAGGCCCCCGGCTACATAGCGCACCAGGCTCACCCGCAGGCCCCCAGCCGTCAGCTGGAATGAGGCGGAGCCATCCTCCATCACCGCGCTGACCGGCACAGGATCGATGCCGCCGACGAGCAGGCGGTACTCAGAAAGGATGCGAGTGTCGGCGAACCACAAGCCGTCGCCCGCGCGTTCCGTGGCGCGGATCGAGCTGTCGCGAGCAGAGACCACGAAGAACCGGTCGTTCTTGACCATCACCCGGTCCGCGAGGCTGCTCGTGCTCAGCGAGTCGTATTCCCCCTCCCCTTCAGGGGAGAGGGCTGGGGAGAGGGGCTCGGACAGCAGTTTCGAAAGCCGGCCTCGAGCCGACCGCGTAGCCCGTCCACTCATCTCGCGCGAGCAGCTCGACGGCCGTCGCCTCCAGCTCCCGCACGCGCTGGTTCGCCCGGATCGCCTCGCGAATCGAGAGGATCCCAACCGCCGGATGGCGCTTCTCGATCACGTGGCGAAGCATGTTCAGATGCGCGTTGTCGGGTACGCCCGGCTCCCGAATCCTGCGCACCGCCGCGCGCACTGTCGCCTGCGTCCCGTCGATCGCCTCACCCTTGCCGAAGTCGAACTTGTAGCTCGGGCTCCGGCCCGCGGTTCGCCGCTCGCCGCTCAGCTTGATCCACTTCGCGTTATCGGCCCCCTTGCCGACGTCGATCACCAGCTTCACCGGCCGCCCCTGGTAGTGAAAGGTCGCGTTCATGCGCGCGTAGCTCTCACGCTGGCCCGTGAGGCCTTCGTGCCGGCCCACCAGCAGCGGTGACTCGGGGTCGAGCTTGATCCTGTCGATTGGGGTCAGCAGGGAAATGATCGCGAAGGCGTGCGGGATGAGGTCCGCGATCACCCCGATGTCGGCGGCCGCCCCGACCAGCGGCTGCTCTTCGAGGATCTCGATGCGAATCTCCTCCACGCTGGCCAGGAAATCGCGCAGCGTCCGCTCCTCGGCCAGCATGAGCTGAAGCAACCGGACCTCGAGCTTGAAGTAGTAATGATCGGCGGCCACGATCTCGACTCCGCCCGGCGCGGTGTCCAGGAATTCGCGATAAGCCTCGGGCGGTGCGCCCAGCGGCTTTTCGATCAGGACGACGTCGCTCAGGTCGTAATAGAGCGCGAGCGTCGGCAGGTGAGTCGCCGCGGGTGTCGCCACATATGTGATGACGTACGAGCTCGACTCGAGCTCATGCGCGAGCTGGTCATGGGCAGGCGATCCGTGGCTGTCCCAGTAGAAGGAGTCGCCGTGAGCGCGGACCTCCTCGTCCTTCGCGCCAAGACGTTCGCGTGCGCCCGGCGAATCCTGCTCGACGACGTGCGTCCGGAAGTTGAAGAACTGCTTCAGCGTGAGCAGGTGCTGGTACGCCTTCTGCCCCCACTGGCCGAAGCCGATGAGCACAAAGTCCTTCTGCAGGTGCCGCTCCTCTTCCGCCAGCGCATGCAGGCGGGCGTTTTTGATCGCCACCGCCGCCTGCAGGGCAAGGCCCTGGGCCCGCTGCACCTCTTCTGGAGTGAAGCGGCGCCGGCGATCACGCTCGGCCAGGATCACCGCGCCGATGGGCTGACCGTCGGCGACGAGCGGCAGCGCCATGAGCGATCGGACTCCGAAGGAGCGCACATACGCCGGCTCGACCTGGGTTGATGAACCGGTGTCGTCGATGACCAGCGGCTGGCCTCGATCGAACACCTCGAAGAGAAACGACCCCTGTGAGCGCTCGGCGTGCAGGTGACGCCACTGGTCTTCCAGGTCTGACGCGGCGGCACCGTACCAGCCTTCGCGATCTTCTTCCAATAAAGCGATCTGGCAGAGGGACGCGTTCACCAGTCGCACCAGGTTCTGGGCGACCAGGGTCAGCGTCTGGTCGAGGTCGATCGAGCTGACGATCGCCTTGCTTACATCCGCGACGAGCTCCAGCTGCTCGGCGTGCCGCCGCGCATCTTCATACAGACGCGCGGTCTCGACCGCGACCGCGATCTGGGCGGCGGCGGCGCGCAGCGCTTCGACCTGGCCCCAATCCGGCCGCCGCTCGAACGATCGGTGATAGCCGACCTCGAGCGCGCCGGTCGCGCGCCCGCTCTCATCTGTGCCGAAAGGTACGAAGATGCGGATCAGGTCTTTGTGGCCGCCGCGCTCGAAGACTTCTCCCGCCAGCGTGAAGGGAGGTCCGTCTCCTCCGTGCGCGCGCTCCTTCGTTCCGATCAGGCAGGCGAGCACCTGACCTGTCACCGAGCCGTCAGCCCGAACGATAGGCACCTCAGTCCAGGTGGCAGACACAGGGATGGCGCCGGCGATCACGTCTGCCCGGTCGCGCGACGGCAGAGGACCCACGATCGCCGTCTGCCAGGTTCGCGCGACGTAGACCAGCACGTCGTCATCCGACAGCGGCCTGTCCTCCTCGAGCGCCCAGTTGGGTACCCGGGCAGGCGTCCCTCGCCTGCCGCTCGGTTTCCCCGCCTCTGTATCGATGGCGGCCGCGGTGGCTGCCCCGGCGGCCATGCGCACCACCAGGCCGTTTTCCTCGCTGACTTGATCGCCTTCTTCCAGCAGGTAGACGGTGGCGAAGTTGAAGTCGAACTCGGGCACCTCTGCGTCCGTCAGACGGCCGACGACGGCGTCGATGACGTCGTGGCGGCTCGAGCCGGGCTGCAGCATGGCGCTGGTCATGTCCCCAAGCGCGCCCAGCAGGCGGTTGCTGTTCTCCAGCTCGGTGACCAGACGCTGGCCGGCGAGCGCCCCGCCGATCAGCTCGGCGCCGGCCTTGAGCATCATGTCCGTCGGAGGTGCACGGCGCACCGTGGCGAGCTTGTCGCGGCTCAGCAGTACGAGGTATCCATGAGGCTCGTCGAGGCTGCCCAGGGGATAGGTGGCGACCGGGTGCAGGTCAGCTTCCGCGGTCGCCGCGCCCAACGTCTTGCCAATGGCGGCTTCCCAGGCCACTGACGGGTCGGCGCGCTCGATGCGCATCGGTGCGCCGACGCGAAGGTGCGCCGTGACGAGGTCAAGGCTGGTGCGCTGTGGGCCGAGCTGGTAGATCGCCGCGCCGTCGAGGTTGCTCGCCATCAGCAGGTCGGCCAGCGCGATGGAGAGGAGGCGGCGCAGCTCTTTCATGTCGGTTCTCGCATCGCCTGTCGAAGCAGTGAGCAGCGCGGTCAGGCGCGCCAGCCCTTCGAGAGCGGTGCGCTCCGCGCGCTCGAGCACGTTCTGGATGACCGCGGTCGCCGCCGCCGCCTGCTTCTCGAGCTCCTTCAGCCCGGCGTCGTCAGGCGCGCGCTCGCGGGATCTGTAGTTGAAGTACATCAGCCCGAGCATCCGGTCACCCACAAGCAGCGGCAGGCCGATCGTCGACTGCACCTGGTAGCGGCGGATGAAAGTGCTGTCGATCTCGGACGGCGCGTCCATCGCCACAAGCCGTTGACGGGTGGCGGTGAGCCAGACCGTCGAACCGTACTGGTGGATGCCGAGCTCGTCGGGCACCTTTCCCTGCTCGGCGTCCGCCCGGTACCGGGCGAGCTGCTCCTTCATGTCCGCGAGGGAGTCGAGCAGGCTCTCCTGTGGCTGGCCGGTCGCAAACGGCGCGTAATACGCGTGGGTGTCTTCCTCGTAGAGGAAGATGGAGACGATTTCCGCGCCGGAGGCGTGCTGCATGTCGGCGACGACGCTTCGAAGTACAGCCGACAGGCCAGAATTGGCCTCGATCTGAGGGCGCATCTAAGAATGGATTATCCGCGTCCGATCTTCAGGCGCTCAAGGTGGATGAGCCTTGACGGCCGGTGGGAGTTCGGCGCCGGGGACACGGAGAGGTTCGATCGCTCGATCGCCGTGCCGTTCTGCCCCCAGGCTGCCCTCTCCGGGATCGGCGACCCGTCGCCCGGTGACGTGGTCTGGTACCGGCGCCGGTTCGACGCTCCAGATTCAGCGCGACTCCGGCTTCACTTCGGCGCCGTCGACTACCGGGCGACGGTCTGGGTCAACGGTGAGGAGGTGGCGCGCCACGAGGGTGGCCATACGCCGTTTTCCGCCGACATCAGCCACGTCACCGGCCGTCGCGACAACCTACTGGTGGTCCGCGCGGAAGATCCGCTGGCCGACAAGACCATCCCGCGAGGAAAGCAGCACTGGACCGCGACGCCGGAATCGATCTTCTACACCGCCACTATCGGCATCTGGCAGACGGTGTGGTTGGAGCCGCTTCCATCGCAATCCATCGAAGGGCTGACGATCCTCCCCAACCTGGATCGTCGCGAGGTCCACGTCGAGGTCGCCGCTGACGGCGAGGTAGAGCTCGTGGTGAGCTTTGGCGGGCGCGAGGTCGGACGGCGCACGGGTAGTGGCGTGATCGCGCTTGGCGAAGTCCACGCCTGGAGTCCCGAGACTCCAAACCTCTATCAGCTGCACGCGACACTCAACGATGACGATCGCGTCGAAAGCTACTTCGGCCTGCGCAAGATAGAGACTCGCGACGGCAAGTTCTGGCTGAACGGCGAGCCGTACGTCCAACGACTCATCCTCGACCAGGGCTACTTTCCCGGCGGACTTATGACCGCGCCTTCAGACATAGATCTGCGCCGTGACATCGAGCTCGCGAAGTCGATGGGTTTCAACGGCGCGCGCAAGCACCAGAAGGTGGAGGACCCGCGGTGGCTTTACTGGGCAGATCGGCTCGGTTTTCTGGTCTGGAGCGAGATGCCCAACTTCCAGCAGGATTCGAACGACGCGAGGCTAGGCTTCATCTCCGAATTCACCGCCACTGTTTTCCGTGACCGGTGTCACCCGTGCATCGCCGCCTGGGTGCCGGTGAACGAAACCTTCGGACTCGACGCCAACCCCGCGAGCTTTCTCGAGGTGCTTTATCACCGGGCGAAGGTTCTCGACGGAACGCGGCCCGTGATCTCCAACGACGGATGGGACCATGCGACCAGCGACCTTTGCACCCTCCACGACTACAGCTCGCCTGCTGAGCTCGCGCAGCGCTACGGCAGCCGTGAGTCGGCGCTCGATCCGCACGGGCGGCCAAGGCCCGCGTACCTGCCCGGCTATGTGTACAGCGGCGAGCCCGTGATCGTCAGCGAGTTCGGCGGCATCGCGCTGGCCGGCAAAGGTGGCTTTGGCTGGTCGGAGGCGAAGGACCCGGCCGAGTTGCTCAAGACCTATCGAGAGATGGTCGAGGCGCTGATGGCGCCGGGCCCCGTCCAGGGCTTTTGCTACACGCAGCTGACGGACATCGAGCAGGAGCGCAACGGCCTTCTGACTTTCGACCGAAAGCCGAAGATCGACCCGGCCCTCATTCGCCCAATCACGCAAACACCGAAGACTTAGCTCAATTCGGGAGAGACCGACTCCTCGCCACCGCCCCCAACCACGTCGCGCTCGGTTTCGGATGCCGGGCAAACGTCCGCCTGTCGACCGCGACCAGGCCGAACGTCGGCGCGTAGCCGAATGCCCACTCGAAGTTGTCCAGCAGCGACCAGTAGAGATAGCTCCGCACATCGATGCCTTCAACCAGACAAGCCTGCACCTCACGAAGTGCCGCCTGAATGAACGCGACGCGCCTCTCGTCGTGCGCGGTCGCGATCCCGCTCTCCGTGACAAGAATCGGAAGACCGGGACAGCTGCGAGCCGCCCGGCGGATCGCCGCCCCAAGCGCCTGCGGGTAATCCTCGTACCCCATCTGCGTCGTCACGTCCGTCTCGATCACCTCCCGCATCGTGTCGCTCCAGTCGTGACCTGGACTCCGCGGCCCGTCCGGCCCGTACCGAAACCGCGTGTACGTCTGCACCCCGACGAAGTCGTCCTTGCGGGCGAGCTCGAGGAACCAGTCGGTGACTTTCGACTCCACCTCCAGTGACGAGCTCCCGGGTACAGCGCCGTCCTCGTACTGAAGGTCGGGCATGGCGAGAGTGACGCCGACCGGGATCCTGTGGCGCGCCCGGATCGCCGCGGCACCCAGCTTGTGGGCCTCCATCAGGTTGTCGACCGCCCGCTGGGCGCCCTCTCGGTCGTCTTCGTGGCCCGGAGGGTTGATGCCCAGCAGGTAGCCGCTCGAGCCCAACCCCTGCGGCTCGTTGATGGTGCACGCGCATCCGATCAGGTCGCCGAGCGCCGCCGCCGCGTGGTCGCAGTAGCGCTCGAAGAGCTGCGGGAACCGATCCGACGCGAAGCCGCCGGCGTCCTGCAGCCACCTCGGAAGGGTGAAGTGATGAAACGTCACGATCGACATCACGCCGTGCTCGTGGCACGCCTCGAGCACGCGGCGATAATGCCCCAAAGCCGCCCGCGAGAACTCTCCCTCCGCCGGCTCGATGCGCGCCCACTCGATGCTGAAACGGAACGCGTTCAGGCCAAAGCTGGCGAGCATCGCGATGTCGTCGCGGTAGCGGTGATAGAAGTCGCACGCGTCGCCGGAAGGCTCGTGGCACACGGTCGCCTGGAGGTGCTCCCACCACCACCAGTCGCTGTTCGTGTTGCCCCCCTCGACCTGGTGAGCCGACACCGCGGCGCCAAAGAGGAAGCTTTCGGGGAACCGGAAGGTGTCACTCATCCGGCGGAGTGTTCCACAGACCGGTGTCCGGCTGCCACGCCCGGCCCACTTGGCGTGCCATATCGCACGTGTGGCACCAGACGGGCCGAATCCGCGGGCTTGAGTGGCACGTCTGCCGCCAAACGTCCGAAATCCGCCGGCCTCCCCGCACGTTCCGAAATTTGCCTCTTGACAGCCGGCCAGGAGCGGTCTACGATCCCGCCTAAACCGCTTTACTAAAGCGGTTTATTTCGAGGGTGGGAGTCGCCGTATGACCGGGTTTCCAGTGGGGGTCGGCCAGGGTGTCTCGGGTCAATATCGCTGACGTGGCGAGCGCGGCCGGCGTCTCGAAGACCGCCGTTTCCTTTGCGTTCAACAATCCCGAGCGCCTGGGCCAGGCCACGCTCGAGCGCGTGCTCGGCGTCGCCCACGACCTCGGCTACACGCCGCACCCGGCGGCCCGGGCGCTCTCGATGCGGCGGAGCGGGACGATCGGTGTGCTCATCCCACAGCGCCTCTCGACAGTCTTCGCCAACCCGTTCCTCAGCGAGCTCATCCAGGGCCTTGGCGAGCTCTGCGAGGAGCACGACCTCACAATGCTCCTCGTCCCGCCCCTCGACGGCTCGCTCGAAGGCGCGATCCGCCAGGCTTCCGTCGACGGCTTCATCAGCCTCGGCCTCAGCGCCGACGATCGGGCCCTCGAGATGCTCGACCGCATCGGCATCCCGGTCGTCGCGGTGGACTCGGAGTCATCGCCCAACCGCCCGGCGGTGAACGTCGACGACGAGTCCGGCGCTCGGGCCGCCGCGCAGCACTTGCTGGACCTCGGACATCGGGAATTCGCGATCATCGTCCTGCCGCCCACGCGGGCGCAGGTCGGCAACACCCCGACCGCGTCGAGACGGCTCGCCGGTTATCGTGCCGCGCTGGATCGTGCCGGCGCCCCTGAGCCGCACACCGTGACCGCGGGCGCAACCCGGGCGGCCGGGGAGCGTGCCTTCGAGAGCCTGCCCAGGGGCAAGCGCAGGCCGACCGCTGTCCTCGCGATGAGCGACATGGCGGCGATAGGCTTGATGGCGGCGGCCCAGTCGGCCGGCCTAAAGGTTCCGGACGACCTTTCGGTCGTCGGTTACGACGACCTGCCGATGGCGGCCTGGACCACTCCCCCGCTCACCACGGTCCGCCAGCCCATAATCGAAAAAGGCCGCCTGGCGGCCCGCCTGCTGATCCAGCGGATTAAGGGCAAGGCGGTGCAATCCCCGCCACCACTCGGCACCAGCCTCGTGGTGCGCGGCTCCACGTCGCCCCCGTCCGGGGCCTCAAGGAGGTGATCGGCGGCAGTTGGTAAGGCAGGCGGTCAAATTCGAAGATTCACCTAGAAAGGGAAGGAACATAGAATGAGTGACGGGGTAACCTCGCAGTCAACCCAGCATCGATGGGGGTGTTAAAGATGCGATCGGTTTGGTTCAGACGGAGTCTGCTTCTTTCGT
>DATGVE010000048.1:0-27878 GCA_035300725.1 Candidatus Eiseniibacteriota bacterium
CTTCGTGTCCCTGCAGCTTGCAGACCTCGGCGATGAGCATGCGGATGGGTGCGTCGTCCTCGATCACCAGGATTCGCCGCTTGCGGCGAGTAGGTGTGGTTGTCAGTTGTGTGACGGAGGCGCGAATCCTACCCGTCGCGACTCATGCGCCGAGCGCTTGGGTCTCCGCATCAGGAGAACGCGCTTCTCGCCCCCGTCGATCACGTCGGTCAGGTCCCAGCCGTCCACGCCGGCTTCCTTGAGGAGCTTGACCAACGTGACGCCGTCAACCAGCTGGGCCACGGTTAGGACCTGTGTCGAGAACTCCCACTCGCGCAGGGGCAGACCCACCGTAGGCACGATCCCTGCGGCAGCCGGCACTCCATCGCCCGGCTGTTCCGGCTCGTCGGGATCTTCTTCGGGGTCTTCTTCAGATCGGAGGCCCATTCCCGTCGATTGTAGAAGTGCAGTACCCCCGGCGGGGGTTGAACCCGCGCTGGACCGGGTTTAAGCCGGCTGCCTCTGCCATTGGGCTACGGGGGCAGAATTAATTCTGCGGCCCGCGCTCATTTCGGGTATTCGAAAAATCCTTTGCCCGTCTTCTTGCCGAGATGCCCAGCCTCGACGAGCTTCCGGAGCACCTCGGGCGCATCCGCACCTTCGCCCTGACGATGGCGGTCCTTCAGCGCCCCATAGAAGATGTCGAGGCCGCTGAAGTCGAGCAGGTGGAAGGGGCCCATCGGCCAGTTGAGCCCTTTCTGCACCGCTGTGTCGATGTCCTCCGAGCTCGCATAACCACCTTCCAGCAGTCGCATCGCTTCCTCCGATGCGGCGAACAGGATGCGGTTGACGATGAATCCCCAGATCTCCTTCTGCAGGAGCACTGGGGTCCGGTCGATGCTGCGCACGAATTCAATCGCGGTCGCCACAGTCGCTTCGGTGGTTTTTGGACCTCGCACGACCTCGCATAGCTGCATGACGGTGACAGGGTGGAAAAAGTGCATGTTGCAGCACTGTTCCGGCCGGTCGGTGAACCCGGCGAGCCGGCTGATCGCGATGGTGCTGGAGTTGCTGGCGAGGATCGCGTCCTTCTTTGCGTACTTGCCGATAGCCTCAAACACGTCTTTCTTGGCATCGAAGTCCTCGATGACAGCCTCGATCACGAGGTCGGCGGATTTTGCCGCAGAAGCGAGGTCGTCTGATGGCGCGATCCGAGCGAGGGCGCCGGCTGCGGCGGCCTCGGTGAGCCGGCCTTTTTCGACCGCGCGGTCCATGAGGCGACGGTTCTGCGCGCCGGCTCGCTCGAGCTGGCCGGGCATGGAGTCGACAAGCGTCACGTCGTAGCGGCCGGAGAGCGCGGTCTGCAGCGCGATCTGCGAACCCATGGTCCCCGCGCCAACGACGAGTACGCGCTTCAATTCATGCATGCGGGTGAGCATGAAGCAATTCGAGGCGGCGGCGCAGGCGGCGGTCGATTCGATCCCCGATGAGTTCCGGCCCTACCTCGAGAACACCGTTTTCATCATCGAAGAGAGCTCGACTGACGGGCTGATGGGTCTGTACGAGGGCGCGACCGCAATGGCCGCCGGCGAGGGCATGCCGGAGCGCATAACTCTTTACAAGCGCGCACATGAGGAGTCGGCGGAGACGATGGAGGATCTGATCGCCGAGGTGCAGCGCACGATCCTGCACGAGGTCGGGCACCACTTCGGCATGGACGAGGACGACTTGCCCTTCTAGCGAAGGGTCCAGAAGGCGCGATCCCAAAGGATCATCGGGTCGCCTGCGCCGGCGATCGCCGCGGTGACCTCGCCCACGCAGATGTCGTGGTCGCCGGCCGAGTGGACGTCGACGAGCCTGCACTCGAGCCAAGCGGCGCAGCCCTCGATCAGCGGGATGCCGTTGGTGCCCAGGCGGTGCGGCACGTCTTGCCACCTGGCGTCAATCGCCGGCGCGCGGCCGGCGAACCTGTCCGCGATGAACTCCTGGGAGCGAGTCAGCACGCTCGCGTTGAACGCCTTGCCTTCCAGCACAGCGGTTCGGGTGGCAGTTTCACGCTCGAGTCCGACCAGGACCATGGGCGGATCGACCGAGATCGAGACTAGGCTGCTTGCGGTGAGCCCTCGGTAGCCGTCCTTGGTTCGCGCGCTGATCACGACGACACTCGCCGGCAGGCGCGCCATGACATCCCGGAAGTCGTGCTCTGGCAATTGCCTTCACAGCCTAACCGCGAGGCTGGCCGCCTTACCCGCGACGGTAGAATCGACGGCGCGGCGCCGTAGCCAAGCGGTTAAGGCAGAGGTCTGCAAAACCTCCATCCCCAGTTCGAATCTGGGCGGCGCCTCCAACTTCACCCAATTGCTCGACGGGCCCGGTCAATCCCTCAGCTAAACTCGATTTCACAGGCGCGCCGCCAAGAACGTCGCCACCACTCGAAATTTGCGAGGAGTAGCCGGCTTTGACGTTGGCTCAGATCAAGATGCCGCAACTCGGCGAATCGGTCACCGAGGGTACTGTCGACAAGTGGCTCAAGCACGAAGGCGACTTCGTGAAGCGAGACGAGCCGCTCGTCGAAGTGGTGACCGACAAGGTCAACGCCGAGATCCCTTCCCCGTTTGAAGGCACGCTGGTCAAGATCGCAGTCACCGAAGGGGAAACCGTAGTGGTGGGTGCCATGCTGGCGCAGATCGAGGTAGCGCCTGCAGCCGGTGCCGCGGCGGCGACCGCTCCTGCAAAAGCCGTGCGCGAGGCTGCAACCGGCACCACACCGACTGCCCCAATCGCAATCGAGGCACCAAGCGAAGCCGGCGATGGAGAGCGCGCCCGCTTGTCCCCCGCGGTGCGCAAGCTCGCGGCCGAAAACGGAATCGATACGGCATCGCTTCGGGGCTCCGGAATGGGCGGCCGGGTCACTCGCGACGACGTTCTGGCGGCTGCGGCCGGCGGCAAGCCGGAGCGCCAGGCTGCTGCCTCAGTACCGGCACCACCAGCGGCACCGAAAGCTCCTACAACAACTCCCCAACCGACGCTCGTAGACGGCAAACGAGAAGAGCTCGTCAAGCTCAGCGTGATGCGCCGATCGATCGCCGAGCACATGGTCCGCAGCCTCGCGACATCGCCCCACGCCTGGACGCTGCAGGAGGTCGACGTGACCAATCTCGTCCGCTACCGCGAGACCGAGAAGGAAACCTTCAAGGCTCGTCACGGCGTGTCGCTGACCTATCTGCCGTTCGTAGTGCAGCTAGTCTGCGAGGTGCTCAAAGAGTACCCATGGCTCAATTCGACCTGGACGAACGAGGGCGTCGTCCTCAAGCGCTACATCAACCTGGGGATCGCGGTCTCGATACCGGACGGCCTGATCGTGCCTGTGCTGAAAGACGCTGATCAGCGTGGGTTCACCGACCTGGTCCGCACGCTGAACGACCTGATCGAGCGGGCCCGCAACAAGCAGCTCAAGCCGGAGGACGTGCAGGGCGGCACGTTCACGCTGAACAACACAGGAGCCACCGGGTCAGTCGCCAGCCAGCCAATCATCAACCAGCCGCAGGCCGCAATCCTGACCACGGAGTCAATCGTCAAGAGGCCGGTCGTAATCAACGACGCAATCGCCGTCCGCCAGATGATGAACATGTGCCTGAGCTTCGACCACCGCATCATCGACGGCATGATGGCCGGTCAATTCCTCGGGACAATCAAGAAGCGCCTCGAAGAGTGGACGCCCGGTAGCATCCGCCTGTGAGCAGCGCACAACCGCTAAGTCCCAGCCCGATCCCGTCGTGGATTCGGGTACGCGTCACCGAAGGAGAGAACTTCAAAGACCTGAAACAGATGGTGCGCAGCGGCAGGCTGCACACGGTGTGCGAGGAGGCACGCTGCCCGAACATCTTCGACTGCTGGAATCGGCGGACGGCAACTTTCATGATCCTTGGTGACGTGTGCACACGGGCGTGCAGGTTCTGCGCGGTCACCTCGGGCCGGCCCACAGAGCTCGACCTCGGCGAGCCGCTGCGAGTCGCCGACTCAGTCGCCGAGCTCGGCTTGAAGCACGCTGTCATCACCTCGGTGGACCGCGACGATCTGAAGGACGGAGGTGCGGGCATCTTCGCTCGGACGATTCGCGCGATCCGCCGCCGCAGCCCGGACACGACGATCGAGGTCCTGACGCCGGACTTCCACGGCGACCTCGAGTCGGTTGGCACTGTCGTCGACGCCGGACCGGACATCTTCAACCACAACACCGAGACTGTGCCGCGCCTGTATTCGCGGATCCGGCCCAAGGCCGTCTATGCCAACAGCCTCGCCCTCCTGCGCCACGTGAAATCGCTTGCACCACACATGACGACCAAGTCAGGTCTAATGGTCGGACTGGGTGAAACCGAGGACGAGCTCCTCGAGGTCTTTCGCAACATGCGCGCTCACAACATCGACGTGCTGACGGTTGGACAATACCTTCGCCCGTCCAAGAAGCATGCCGAGGTCGTCCGCTACTACCACCCAGAAGAGTTCGCGCTCCTCAAGGAACAAGCGCTCGTGATGGGATTCGGGCACGTTGAAGCCGGTCCTCTGGTCCGCTCGTCCTACCATGCCGATGAACAAGTCCCTGCCCGTAAGAGCCTGCTGGCTGGGTAGGACTCCCTACCGGGAGGCCTGGGACCTGCAGGCGGAGCTGGTGTCCGCCCTGCGCGATGGCCAGGTGGCCAACACCCTCCTGCTCCTCGAGCACCCGCACGTTTTCACAATGGGCAAAGCAGCAAAATCCGAGCACCTGCTGTGGGACGGCGCAGAGCAAGCCCGACGACAGGTGGACGTCATCTGGTCGGACCGCGGCGGCGAGGCAACCTACCACGGTCCGGGGCAGCTGACCGGATACCCGATCCTGGACCTGGCTCAGTTCGAGCTTTCGATTCCGCAATACCTGCAGAAGCTCGAGCAGTCGCTGATCGATTACTTGCGCGAGCTGGGCATTGACTCGCAGCCGGGAGAGCCAGGCCTCACCGGAGTGTGGTCACGGGGCGAGAAGGTCGCCGCCATCGGGATCAAGCTGAACCGATCGATTGTCAGTCACGGCTTCGCGCTCAATCTATCGACCGACCTTGGCTATTTCGACGGCATAGTCCCTTGCGGTCACGTGGATAAGCGACCGACGTCGGTGGAAAGGCTCACAGGACAAAACATCGAGACGGCCGCCGCGGCCCGCGGATACGCGGAGCACTTCTCGCGCGTCTTCGGCGTCCGGCTCGAGTGGGATTCCGCCCAGAGGCTTCTGCCGACAGCGGCTGGCTGAAGGCGGGAGGGCGCTTCGCAGTGCCTTCGCTTGCGTCGTTTCTCGCTTCGGAAACCCCGGACTGGATCGGCGAGCCCGCGTGGTGGCAGCAGCTCGTCCACGACGTGCAGGCATTCCTGGTGCAGCATCAGACCGGCGGCCTGTTCTTCGTCATCTTCTTCGAGGAGCTCGGCGTCCCCCTGCCTGTGCCAGGCGACGTGGCAATCGCGTACGGCGGCTACATGACGACCACGGGAGCCATGCAGTTCCCGACGGCCTTTCTGGCCGTTGTGGCAGGTGCGGTGCTGGGCAGCGCCTGTAACCTGACGCTCAGCCGGCGCTTCGGACGGCCGTTCGTCCGGCGCTTCGGACCCTACCTGGGGATAACCGACGATAGGCTCGCCTGGGCCGAAAGGATATTCACGCGCTGGGGGCCGTGGGCGATCATCGTGGGGCGCCAGATTCCCGGCATGCGGATAGTCCTTTCTGCCCTTTCGGGAATACTTGGGGTGCCTTACCGCGTTTTCATACCGTGCGTAGCTATCTCAGCCTCGATCTGGGCGGTCATTTTTCTGGAGATCGGCCGGCTCCTCGGTCCCCGAGCTGGGGCTCTATTCAGCCTCATTCCAGCCCATCTGATCCCCTGGATCGTCCTGGGTTTGATCTTGCTCGCGATCGGGTATCTGGCATATGAGCATGGCTTCAAACCGCAAGAACATCGAGACACAGTCGACCACGACCGAACTCGTGCGCCTCGACAGCGTTTCGATGGATGAAGACGACGAAATTCTCCCCGACTTCGAAGCCGAGGTGGACGGGCGCCGGGTCTGGGTGACCGCGGTGCTCGAGCGCACGGCTGTGATCGAACCGGCTCCGGGCGAGCCAAAGGTCCTGGTCAACCGCGGCCGGCTGATGGTGAATCCGACTCACCTGCGGGTACGCCACCTGGCGAGCAAGGAAGCGGCGCGCCGCGGCCGGGAAGCCGCCCGCCAGCTCCGCATGCAGGAGCACAGCTCCGCGGCTTAACTCCCCGCCTGTTTCAGTAGAAATGTCTACGAACGGCGGTCAAGTGGGCTTCTGGTAAAATCGGCTGCTGCCGATAGTTCGGCCCTTTTTATTTATGCGGCTTGTAACCGCCAGCCGAGGGAAAGCCACCACATGAGCAAGATCGTTGATCTCGTTTCTTTGGCCAGCATCGTCCCACCCCTCAACCACGAGGTCAGCGGCGGCTTCAATGCGATGGTCAACGGCAAGCAAGTTCGCGTCCGCGCCGTGCTCGAGCGGACAGTGGTGATCGAACACCACGAGGGCGGCGAACGGAGCGTCGTACGGAAGGACAACTGCATGGTCAAGCCGTCGGCCGTGGCGTTCGTTCCCGGCAACCCGAACAACGGCGTGGGCCCAAGGCAATGGCGCCGGCTGCCTGGCAAGCCACCCGCGACGCCGAGGGTCGGCCCCTAACCCGGAAAAGGCGCACCCCTGGCGGGCCCTCCCTCCTCCCGGCCGGTCCCTCCCCCGCCGGCACACCGCCGCCAACCTTAGAGATCGAAAAAGCGGCCGCCAACCCTGCCTGTTAAGGCCGGGCTTTCAGTCTTGCAGGAGCCGCTGCGCCGATAGGGTCAGGAACGCCGGAAACGACTTCGCTAGCGCGACCTCCTCGAACACAGCCCGCGCGTCGCCGAAGCGGCTCTTTTTCCAGCCATCCTCGCCAAGACGCTGACGGATCTCGTTCATCTCACCGTCCGCGATCTCCCGTACCAGGTCTTCGCTGACGCTCGGCCCATCGGCAAGATGCGCCGATTGCCGTATCCACTGCCACACCTGTGACCGCGATATCTCGGCCGTGGCCACATCCTCCATCAGGTTGTTGATCGCGGCCGCGCCAACGCCCCTCAACCACGACTCGATGTACTGGATGCCCACACTCACGTCCATGCGGAGGCCGTTCTCGGTGACGGTCCCACCAGGTACTCGCACATCGATGAGCTGCGCAGCCGTTACAGACACCTCCGGCCGCTGGCGATCGAGCTGGTTCGGCCGGTCGCCGAGCACCCGATCAAAAGCCTCGGTCGCGGTCGGTACCAGATCCGGATGCGCCACCCACGTCCCATCGAACCCGTCGCCCGCCTCGCGGTCCTTGTCGTCCTTCACCTTGGCCAGAGCGATCCGATTGACCTCGGGGTCCTTTCTCGACGGAATGAACGCGGCCATCCCGCCCATCGCATGGGCGCTTCGGCGGTGGCATGTCTTGACGAGAAGCTCCGTGTATGCACGCATGAACGGCACCGTCATCGTCACTTGTGCGCGGTCCGGGAGCACAAAGTCCGGCCGGTTCCGGAACTTCTTGATGATGCTGAAGATGTAGTCCCACCGGCCGGCGTTGAGACCGCTCGAGTGGTCTCGCAGCTCGTAGAGAATCTCCTCCATCTCGAACGCCGCCAGGATCGTCTCTATGAGCACGGTGGCGCGAATGGTGCCGCGGGGGATTCCAAGATCGTCCTGCGCGAAGTTGAAGACGTCGTTCCACAATCGCGCCTCGAGGTGGCTCTCGAGCTTCGCCAAATAGAAATACGGGCCGCTCCCTTTGCCGAGAAGCCGCTTGGCGTTGTGGAAGAAGTAGAGCCCGAAGTCGAACAGGCTGCCCGACACCGGCTTGCCGTCCAACTCGAGGTGCTTCTCGTCAAGATGCCAGCCGCGCGGACGGACCAGCAGCGTCGCGACCTTGTCGTTGAGGCGGTACTCCTTGCCTTCCGGGCTCGTGAAGTCGATACGTCTCTCGATCGCGTCGATCAGGTTGACCTGGCCACCCACGAGGTTTGACCAGGTCGGTGAGTTGGAGTCCTCGAAATCCGCCATGAAGACGCGCGCTCCCGAGTTGAGAGCGTTGATCAGCATCTTCCTGTCCGTCGGCCCGGTGATCTCGACTCGCCGGTCTTGCAAGTCCTTGGGGGCCTTGGCGACCTTCCACTCCGATTCGCGAACAGAATGGGTCTCCGCCAGGAACTGCGGCTGCTCACCGGCGTCCAGCCGGGCCTGACGCTCGTCCCTCTTGCGAAGCAGCTCGAGACGCCGTTCGCCGAACTGACGCTGCAGGCGAGCGACGAAGGCCAGTGCTTCGGGGGTCAGTACTTCGGTTGAGCGTCCCTGATTTGGGCCCTTGAGAACGATTTGCTCAGTAATGTCCATTGCCCCCAAATCTACAGCAGGGCGTCAGGTGCCCGTGAGCCGCTCCACGACTGGCGCAAACGCCTTGGCAACCTCGCCGGGGATGGCGAGATAGGAGATCCCGAAGCGGTCGCGCCGTGCCCTGAGGTCTTCGACGATCTGGTCCACAGTTCCGATCAAGAAATGGGGTATCTCGAGCACGTCGCGTGGCTCGCACCCGATCCCTGGCGCCATCACCTCCGCCACAGAATCTCGGTCGTCGGTGACGTTGGCGACGAAGATGCTCACGGCCAACTCGATCTGTGCGAACCGATCGCCCGCGGCCTCTTTGATCCAGAGCAGCTTCTCTTCGGTCGCCTCCGCGAGGCCTGTCTGAACGAGCTTTCGGTTGATGCGCCCCTCGCTCAAGTTGTAATTGACGCTCACGATGTCCGCCTCTCTCGCGGCGAGCTGGAGCATTCGCCGTCCGCCACCACCGAGCACGATCGGCGGGTGCGGCTTCTGCACGACGGACGGAGAGGCCTCGAGACTCGCGACCCTGTAGTGCTTGCCGGTGAAGTTGACTGTTTCGCCGGCGAAGAAGCTCTTGATGATCGTGAGCGCCTCTGCCATCCGGTCGATTCGGACTCCAGGGGGGTCGAGTGGAATGCCGGATTGTTCGTAATCGGTGGTCATCCAGCCGGCCCCGAGGCCGAAGTCCAAGCGGCCGTCGGACAATAGATCGAGCGTAGCCGCCTCTTTCGCCACGACAACGGGATGGCGATAGTCGTTGTCGAAAACGAGAGAGCAGATGCGCAGCTTGGTGGTCGCGTCCGCCGCTGACATGAGCGCCGCAATCGGCGCCAGCTGATCGCCGAAGTGATCGGGCATGCTGAGCGTCGAGTATCCGAGCGACTCCACGAGGCGAGCCTTCTCCCGCCACTCTTGCGCGCTCGATGCGCGGCGCTCTGTGACGGTGAAACGGAACGGCCGCGGCTTGCTCACGGCGCGTTAGTATGCGGCGTTTAGAAATTGCTGATGTCGACAGAGCACCTGCTCGCGGTCACGGCGGTCGTCGTGATCACAACCATCCTCGTGGCGGCGGCCAGGCTGAGTCCTGGACCCTGGACCAGAATCGCCTCCATCGCGCTGGCCGTCATCCTGGTCGGGGCGGAGGTCGGATGGTGGGCCTACCTCGTTGCTTCGCACGCCACCGGCGCAGACCTCGCGTATGCGCTTCCACTCCAGCTCTGCGACGCAGCCATCTTCATCGCCGGCGCTGCGCTCGTCCTACGCAGGCAGGTGCTCATTGAGATCACTTACTTCTGGGGCCTCGCCGGCACCCTGCAGGCTCTGCTAACTCCTGACCTCGCACAGCACTTTCCAAGCCTTCTGTTCTTCCAGTACTACGTAGCCCATGGCGGTATAGTGGCCGCCGCGCTCTTGCTGGTAGCAGGCCTCGGCGAGTGGCCCAGGCGCCACGCAGTGCTCCGAGTCGGCGTGATCACCATCGTTTACACGCTGCTCGTCGGCGCGATCGACGCAGCCACTGGGGCCAACTACATGTACCTGCGCAACAAGCCGGCGAGCGCGAGCCTGCTGGACCTCTTCGGCCCCTGGCCACGTTACATCGCCTGGGCGGCGCTGCTCGGAGTGGCTCTGCTCTTCATCCTCGATCTCCCGTTTCGCTGGCTCCGGCATCTCTCGAAGGAGCACACTCACTGATATGCGAATAAAGCCTGTCTCTGACGACGCTGCAACGCCGGAAGTCAAACGAGTTTTCGAGGCGTTGGCGGCGGCGGGCAACCTGTCGCCCTTCCAGCGGATGATCGCGCACAAGCCGGGGATTCTCCGGGCCTACAACCAGCTAAGCGGCGCACTCTGGGCGGAGGACTCCAAGCTCTCGCCGAAGTTGAAGGACATGGCCTACCTACGCGCGTCGATCCTCAACGGCTGCGAGTATTGAACTCGTTCGCATTCCGCTTCGGCGAAGCGGCGTGGCTGCACCGACGAACAAATTGCGGCGCTGCGGGAACCTGGCGCGCGACGAAACGAAACGCTCTTCGATGCCACTGAGCGAGCGATTCTGCGGTTCACCGATCTGCTGACCAGCTTCCCCGGCAACATCGATGACGTCGATCTAGTCGCGCTTGGCGAGCACCTCGCCGAGGAGCAGGTGATCGAGCTGGTCCTGGCGGTGGCCACCGCGAACTGGACCAATCGCGCCAACGACGGTCTGCGTACGCCGCTGCCCTAGTGGTGCCGAGGGCCAGATTTGAACTGGCGACACCTTGATTTTCAGTCAAGTGCTCTACCAAGCTGAGCTACCTCGGCACGGCGGATGATTCTATCGACCGCAGAGTTTTTGGCGTTCGTGGTGGGCGGTGAGAGGGTCGAACTCCCGACCTCCTCGGTGTAAGCGAGGCGCTCTGGCCAACTGAGCTAACCGCCCGCCCGATTCGGAAAAGTCAGTCTACCCAGGCAGCAGCGCAAGCGCGGCTTTCAGCTGCGCGTCCTTCGAGTAGTCCTGCGATTGGCCCGCCACGTCGAACGCATCGGTGGGACTTCCCAGCGTCACCGCGACGTCGGGCACGAGCCCCTTCTTGTCGATCGTCTGCCCATTCGGCAGGTACCACCTCTGGACCGTGAGGTGGATGTCAGATCCACTCGTCAACTCGAAGTCCCGCTGCACAGAACCCTTGCCGTACGTCGTCGTACCCACCAGCTTCGCGCGGCCGTGCGCCTGCAGGGAACCCGCCACGATCTCCGCCGACGACGCGCTGTTGGCGTCCACCAGCACGACCAGGGGCAGCGACGGCGCCGCGTGCTTGCTCCCCACCTCGTGCCGCTCCACCTTGCCGCCGCGGTCGCGCAGCTCGAACGTCTCCCCGCTCGAGACAAACTCGCTGATGACGTCGTCGGCGGCCGATATGAAGCCGCCGGGATCTCCACGCAGGTCGAGCACGATTCCCACTGCGCCAGGCAGTCCGTTGGTCAACGCTGAGGCAAATTCGGTTGATGTGATCGTTTCAAACTGATAGATCCGCACGTACAGGATGTGATTCGCGAGCACAGCCGAGCGGACCGACGGCACGTGGATCTCGGCGCGCGTCAGGGTCACCGAAAAGGTGCGGCCCGCCCGCGAGATCTCCAGCATCACCTTCGTCCCGTCGGGCCCTTGGATCAACGTGGTGGCCTGGTCGGCGGTGATTCCCTTGAGGTCCTTGTCTCCCACCTTCACGATCTGGTCACCCGCCTGGAGCCCCGCCTTCGCCGCCGGCGATCCCGCCACCGTTCCCGTGATCACGGGATAGTCTTTCGTGAACGTCAGATAGATCCCGATCCCGGAGTAGCTTCCCTCGTACTTTTGCTTCAGCTTCTTGTACTGCTCGGGGTCGTAATAAGACGAGAACGGATCGTTCAAGGCCGCGATCAGGCCCTGCACGGTGCCATGCGACAGCTTCGCTGTGTTGATGTTGCCGTCGACGTAGTCGGCCTGCACCACGCGAATCGCCTGCTGCAGCTCGGCGAGGTCCACATTGCTGACCGATCGATGGCCGAAGTAAGGCAACCAATCGGGAAATGCCTGGTCGACGTACACGCCCGCCACGAAGGCAAGGACCAGGAAGCCAAGGACGGCGCCACCCCGCAGGGAGGCGCGGCGATTCATTTCAGCAGGTTAGCGAATCGCCGAGGCTGGGCCGGAAGCCCTAGCACCCAAGCCAGAGGCAGGGATCTTTCCACACGCCGTTGATCCGGATCTCAAAGTGCAGGTGAGGTCCGGTCGACCACCCCGTCGACCCCTCGAAGGCAATCGTGGTGCCGCGGGCCACCACCTGGCCGCTGGACAGCCCGGGAGCGTAGCCCGCAAGGTGCCCGTAGTAAGTCGAGTAGCCGTTGCCGTGCACCATCACGAGCAGGTTTCCGTACCCGATGCTGCCGGGGTACAGCTGGGCGACGCCGGTGTCAGCAGCAACAACCTGGGTCCCGTACGGTCCGGCGATGTCAATGCCGGTGTGGATCTTGTGCGGCCACGGGCAGCCGAAATCGTCATAACCAAGCGGAACGCTTGAGCAGCCGAACCGCTGGCTTATGCAGCCGTATCCACAGGCCGGCAGCGGCCACTCGAAGACGCCCGACCCGCCGCCGGCCTTTTGTGCCGCGGCCTGGTATTGCAGCGAGAGCTGCGCCACCTGGGCATCGATTTTGTCGCGCTCCGCTTTGAGCTTCGCGTACTGGTCGGCCAGCTGGATCTCCAGCTGCTTTGCATAAGCCATCGCAACGGCCTGGGTGGCGACGTTCTTCTCCAGCTCCGCCTGCGTGGCCTTCTGCTGGTCGAGGAGCGCCGTCACCTCGCTGCGCTTGACATCGAGCGCATCGTTCGCCATCACGACCTGTTGGCGCTCCTGGCCGAGACCTTCAAGCATTTTGCGATCCGAGGCAGCGACCTGCTGGGCGGCGATCATGCGGTTCATCATCGTGTTGAAGTTGTTCGCCGTCAGGACCAGCTCCACGTAGTTCACGGCTCCGTGACCGTCGATGAATCGCAGCCTTTGATTCAAGAGCTCGTCCCGCACGCTTATGTGTGCCGCCAATCGAGTTACCGAGGCGTCGCCAAAGCGGATCTCCCGGTTGATGTCGTCGATGGTCGCCTGCGTCTGCGCGATCAGTGCTTTCTGCGCGGCAATCTGATTGTTGAGGCTGTTGATCATCTGGCTGATCGCGAAGATCTGGTTGACAGCGTCGTTGATCCTTCCCTGGATGGACTGCAGTGATCTTTCGTTGTTGACCTGCTGGCCGATACCCTGGCTGTACGCAACGCACGCCTGGTAGACGGCGGGGGGATCGCCGGGGTAGCAGTAGAGCGCCGACACGTTCTGCGCCGGCTGTGGAATCCAGCTCATGATCGCGATCGCCAGGGCGGAAGAAATTCGCGTCTTGAACTTCATGTCAGATCTTCACGTAGCGGCGAACGCCGATGTAGCTGCCGAGAGCTCCGAGCAGTGCTCCGCCAAGAAGCAGGTCGCGGGCAAGGCTCGCGACGAATCCCGGGTCGTACGAAAGCGGAATGAACGCAACGTCTTCGCGAAAGCGCGCGACGGCGGGTTCGTACGCGATGACGAGCAGGGCAAGCGCCAGTGACGCCGCAATCAAACCGGTCATCACGCCTTCGATCACGAAAGGTCCGCGAACGAACCACTCCGTGGCTCCGACGAGCTTCATCACCTCGATCTCTTTGCGCCGGTGATAGACGGCGGTGCGGATGGTATTCATCACGATGACGATCGAAACCACAACGAGGATCGCGAGCAGCCCGACGCCCGCGAAACCAAGCCACGTCGAGAGCTGAAGCATGCGATTGATGAACTCACCCTGGTAGTTCGTCGGGTCAGACGGGTCCACTCCCGACCACCCGCGGGCGACCTGATCGATCGCGGCGACATCAGTGAGCTTGGCGACCCGAACCTGCAGCTTCGCATCCAGCGGATTCCCGTCAACCTGCTGCGCGAAGACCAGGTTGTTCGGGTCTAACTTGAATTGGGCCAGCGCCTCGGACTTCGTGATGAACCGAACATTGGTCACGCGCGGATCGGCGGACAGCTGCTGCTGGAAGTCGTAGACACTCTGCAGCGGTGTGCCGTCGGCGACGTTGATGGAGATCTCGCTGACTTTCGCCCGAAACCCATCGAGCACCTGCGAGAAAGCGTGGCCGACGATCAGATTCACCCCGGCCAGGATCAGGATGAGGGTGATCGAAATCACCGCGGCCATGCTGACCGCCAGATTCCGCCAGAAGCTCTGCCAGGCGCTATTGAGCGCGAACTTGAGGTTTCGATAAATCATCGTGGTATCGGCCTGAACGATCGTCCCTGGCAATCTGCCCGGCGTCGATGGCGATGACGCGGCGGCGCAGCAGGTCGACGATCTCGCGGTTGTGGGTCGCCATCACGACTGTCGCTCCCTTCGCGTTGATACGAAGAAAGAGCTGCATGATCTCCCAGGCTGTCGCGGGGTCGAGGTTGCCTGTCGGTTCGTCGGCGATGATGAAGCGCGGCGCGTGCACGAGTGCGCGGGCGATCGCCACCCGCTGCTGCTCGCCGCCGGAAAGGTTTGCCGGAAGAGTCTGATGCTTCGCCGACAGACCGACGGTGTCAAGCGCGTCCGTCACCCGCGAATGGATCGTGTGCTCAGCGTCGCCCAGCACGCGGAGCGCAAACGCCACGTTCTGGTAGACGGTGAGGTTCGGCAGAAGCTTGAAGTCCTGGAACACCAGGCCCACCTTCCGCCGGTACCGGGGCAGGTGCCGCCGCTTCATGCGGCCGAGCTCGGTCCCGTCGACGAAGATCTTGCCCTTGGTGGGCTTCTCTTCCCGGATCAGAAGCCGGACCATGGTGGACTTGCCCGCCCCCGAAGCCCCGACCAGGAACACAAAGTCGCCTTCGGGGACGACCAGGTTGACGTCCCGGAGCGCCTCGGTTCCGGTGGGATAAGTCTTCCAGACGTGCTGGAAGCTGATCACCGGCCTTGTTTCGAAATCAGGTGTTAGAACCATAAGGTGAGTCTCTTGCTGCGACGTTCCGCGCCCAAGGGCACGTGCGGCTAGGTGGCGCGGAGTATACCGCACGCCCCCTGAGACTCCAACCCCCTGCGGGAGACCCAAACCAGGTATTTAACGGGCCTGTTTTGAGTTGCTTGCGCTCCGCTGGTCAGAGGCCCCGTTCTGGCTCAGGCGCCAGCGCAGCCAGGCCTCGATGAACGGGTCGATCTCGCCATCCAGCACCGCCTGGGCGTTCCCCACCTCGAGCCCGGTACGGACGTCCTTGACCAGCGTGTAGGGCTGCAGTACGTAGTTCCGGATCTGGGAGCCGAACTCGGCCGGCAGGATCTGGCCCCGGATCTGGTCCATCTGGGCTGCCGCCTCCTGCTGCTGCCGCTGAAAAAGGCGCGCCTTGAGTACCTTCATCGCCATCTCGCGGTTCTTCATCTGCGAACGCTCGTTCTGGCAGGTGACCACGATGCCCGTGGGCAGGTGCGTGATCCGGATGGCCGAGTCGGTCTTGTTGACGTGCTGGCCGCCGGCTCCCGTGGACCGGTATGTGTCGACGCGCAGGTCCTGGGGATTGATCACGACCGAAGCCTCGTCCGAGCTCTCGAGCTCCGGCATCACCTCCACAAGCGCGAAGGATGTGTGGCGGCGATGGTTCTGGTCGAAAGGCGAAATCCGCACAAGCCTGTGGACGCCGTGCTCCGAACGCAAAAGGCCGTAGGCCCGCGGGCCGCGAACGATGAACGTCGCACTCTTGAGCCCCGCCTCCTCGCCGGGCGACGTCTCCAGGATCTCAGTTTCAAAGCCCCTGCGCTCGGCCCATTTGAGATACATCCGCATGATCATCTCGACCCAGTCCTGCGCCTCCACGCCGCCCTGACCGACGGAGATCGTGATCACCGCGTTGTGGTTCGCGTAGGGATCGGTGAACAGCAGGTCCAGCTCTCGAGACCGCAGCTCGGCCTCGATCGCGGCCTTTTCCGCTGCCAGCTGCTTCTCGAGCTCGGGATCGCCGCCGGCCAGCTGATCGAGCTCGATCAAATCCCTGGCTCGCCTTTCCAGGCGATCCCAGGTGCCGATCAGCTGACGGAGTTCGGCAGCCTCACGCGCCATCTGCCCCGCGCGGGCGGGGTCATCCCATACGCCTGGCTGCACCAGCTGAGCTTCGAGCTCAGCGGCGCGCTTGGCTTTGCCTGGAAGGTCAAAGGTGCTCCTTCAGCTGCAAGATCCGCTCGAGAAGCTCCTTAGGGTTGAGTTCAGCGTCCATTACTTCTCCAGTTACTCGCGTGGCAGGCTTGGCCCGGATTCGCCGGGCCATGACTCCGCGTTCATGACTAAACCAAAACGTGGCCTGTAGAGCGGGTTTCCGTAACGGGGACGGAGTCCCCCTTGCGATCTAGCGTCCATGACACCTCTTGAATTTCTTGCCTGACCCGCACCAGCACGGGTCGTTGCGACCGATCTTAGCCTGGGCACCAGCCGGTACCGCGGCGTTCGCGGCAGGTGCCGCGGGCCGCGGCTTTTTCGGGGCTCCGTTCGAACCTGATCCGTCCGGATCTCCTGGACCGCTCTCGAAGACCTGGCGGACGACGGGTGGAGGCGGTGGCGCATTGCGTTGGATCTGGACCCGGAAAATCCGCGCCACGATCGAGGCCTGGATGCGGTCGCGAAGCTCGGTGAACATCTCAAAAGCTTCGTTCTTGTATTCGACGAGTGGATCGCGCTGGCCGTACGCGCGCAGCCCGATGCCCTCGCGGAAATGCTCCATCTGCGTCAGGTACTCCATCCACTGCCAGTCGACGGTGCGCAGCATCACGTCTCGCTCGACCAGCGGCATCAGCTCGGCTCCGACCTCCTCCACCTTCTTGTCGTAAGTCTCCGACGCGGCTTCGACGAGGTACTCGACAAGGCCCTCGGGACCGTTGCGGAGCGCCTCGTCCGGGATCTGTGTGCCAGCCTCCAACGGCAGGTAGGCGTTCAGGTACTTGACCAACCCTTCCAGGTCCCAGTTCTCCGGGTGGCGGCTCTGGCAGTGCTGCTCGACGCCCTTCTCGATGAGCTCCTTCGTGTAGCCGAGGATGTTGTCACGGGCGTCCGCGCCCTCCAGCACCTTGCGGCGCTCTTCGTAGACGATCTGGCGCTGCTTGTTCATCACGTCGTCGTACTCGACCACGTGCTTGCGGGCGTCGAAATGCATTCCTTCGACCTTCTTCTGAGCGCCGGCGATCGAACGAGCCACCCAGGGATGCTCGATGGGCTCGACCTCGAGGCTGTCCATCAGCCTTCCAATACGATCTGCCGCCGGACCGAAGATCTTCATCAGGTCGTCTTCGAGCGAGATGAAGAACCGGCTCGAGCCCGGGTCGCCCTGACGGCCGGCGCGGCCGCGCAGCTGATTGTCGATCCGCCGGCTTTCGTGCCGCTCGGTGCCGATGATGTGCAGGCCGCCCACGTTTGTCACGCCCTCGCCGAGGACGATGTCAGTCCCTCGTCCAGCCATGTTGGTGGCGATCGTTACCGCGCCCGGTTGACCGGCCTCGGCGATGATGCCGGCCTCGCGCTCGTGCTGCTTTGCGTTGAGCACGTTGTGCTTGACGCCGCGCTTCTCGAGCATGCGCGCAAGCCGCTCGGACTTCTCGACCGACACCGTGCCCACCAGGACAGGTCGTTTCACTTTATTCATCTCGACGATCTCATTGATGACCGCCTCGAACTTCGACTGCTCCGTCTTGTAGATCACGTCGGAGCTGTCCGTGCGAACCATCGGCCGGTGCGTCGGGATGATGACGACGTCCAGCCCGTAGATCTTGTGAAACTCTTCTGCCTCGGTCAGCGCTGTGCCGGTCATGCCGGCGAGCTTCTCGTACTGCCGGAAATAGTTCTGAACCGTGATCGTGGCGATCGTCTTCTGTTCCTGCAGGACCTTGACGCCCTCTTTCGCTTCGACCGCCTGGTGCAGGCCGTCGGACCAGCGGCGGCCGGGCATGGTGCGGCCGGTGAACTCGTCGACGATGATGACTTCGCCGTCCTTCACGAGATATGCCTCGTCGCGGTGGAACAGCGTTTTCGCCTTGAGCGCCTGGTTGATCTGGTGCGCCTCAACCACGTTCTCCAGGTCGTAGACGTTGCGGATCCCGGTCCAGCGCTCCATCTTCGCGATGCCGGCCTCGGTGAGCGATGCCGACTTGTGCTTGAGGTCCACCTCGAAGTCCTCGCCTTCGGACAGGCGCGCCGCCCAGCGGGCGTACTCGTAGTACTTCTCAGTGGATTCGTCCGACTGCCCCGAGATGATGTGCGGCGTGCGTGCCTCGTCGATGAGGATGGAGTCGACCTCGTCGACGATCGCGTAGTGCAGAGGCCGCTGGTTGCACTGGGCCAGGTCGTGCGCCATGTTGTCGCGCAGGTAGTCGAAGGCAAGCTCTGAGTTGGTCGCGTAGGTGATGTCCGCCATGTAGGACTCGCGCTTCGTCGTAGGCCGCAGGTGCTGAAGCCGGGAGTCCGGGTGGGTCTCGTCGACATACTCCGGGTCGTAGACGTAGGTGGCAGCGGTGCCGACGTTGACTCCGACGCTCATGCCGAGGAGGTGGTAGATCGGCGCCATCCAGCCTGCGTCACGCCGGGCGAGGTAGTCGTTGACGGTGACCAGGTGGACGCCTTTGCCGGCCAGGGAGTTCAGGTACAGGGCGAGGCTCGCCACCAGGGTCTTGCCTTCACCGGTCTTCATCTCGGCGATCTTTCCGTGGTGGAGGACGATGCCTCCGACCAGCTGGACGTCGAAGTGGCGAAGCCCGATCGTGCGGCGGCTCGCCTCGCGACACAACGCAAACGCCTCGATCAGCAGCTCGTCGAGGTCGGTGCCTTCCCCGGCCCGCCGGCGCAGCTCGTCCGACCGCGGCCGCAGGGCGGCGTCGTCGAGTGCCTTGAGCTCGGGCTCGAGCTGGGTGATGGCGGCGGCCACCGACATGTGGCGCTTGACCTCACGCTCGTTGGGGTCGATCAGCCGGGTTAGAGGGGCAAGGAGCACGAATCTAGGTTACCCGGCCAAGCCGAATCCGAATCTAGGGGAGTCCTACGTGACGACCGGCTCGATCACCGCCACCGTGCCGTCCGCCCGCCGGGCGACGATCTGGATGGCCCCTGAATCCTCGTCCAGAAACACCAAAAAAGGCTGGCCATCGGCCTCCAGCTCGGCGACGGCGTCCGAGATCGTCATCGGGCGCAGCTTCATCCGTATCCTCTCCGGCGCCGGCGACCGCGCCTCCTCGTCGCCATCCGCCGTGGACACCCTGGTGGGCGACGTCGGCTTCTTGCGGTGGGTGACCTTTTCCTTGTACTTGACGACCTGCCGGTCGATCTTGTCGAGCGCGAGATCGAGGGCCGACATCGCGTCGGCGCCTCTTTCGTGAGCGCTCAGGACCGGGGTGCGCCGGCCGTCGAGATGGATGTTGATGCGGCAAACGATGGTGGCCAGACCGTTGGGGTGCTTACCCTCTTCGGAAAAGTCCACGTCCGCGTCGGCCACCTTTCCAAAATGGCGAGCAAGCCGCGTCAGCTTGCGCTCGGCGTTCTCGCGAACCTCCGGCCCCACCCCGGCCGTGCGGTCGTGGAGCACGACCTTCACAACCCGAGTATATGACCGATCGGCGGCAGCCGACTACTTCGTAGAGGGCTTGTATCCGGGAGGCGGCGGGAACAGAGCCGTGATTTCCTTGGGCAGCGGAATCCCCTGCGAGAAGATACGGTCCAGGATCTTCGGCCGCAGGCCGGTCGGCTGGAACGAGGCGATCACTTTTCCCTCCTGGGTCGCGCCCTTCTGCTCCAGGGCGAAGATCTCCTGCATGGTGATCACGTCCTGCTCCATGCCAACGATCTCGGTGATGGAGGTCACCTTGCGCGAACCGTCGCGGAGACGGTTCAGCTGGCAGATGATGTTGATCGCGCCAGCCACCTGCTGGCGGATGGCCCGCACGGGAAGGTCGACACCGGCCATCAGGACCAGAGTCTCGAGCCGGGCGAGAGCATCGCGTGGGGTGTTGGCGTGCAGCGTGGTCATCGAGCCGTCATGGCCGGTGTTCATGGCCTGAAGCATGTCGAGTGCTTCGCCGCCACGACACTCACCGACGACGATGCGCTCCGGGCGCATGCGCAGGGAGTTGATGACCAGCCGCTGGACGGTGATCTCGCCTTCTCCGTTGATGTCCTTCGGTCGGGTCTCCAGCCGGCAGACATGCTCCTGGTGAAGCTGAAGCTCAGCCGCGTCCTCGATGGTGACGATGCGGTCCTCCACCGGGATGAAGCCGGACAGCACGTTGAGGAACGTGGTCTTACCAGTACCTGTACCGCCAGAGATGATGATGTTGGCCTTGGCGAGCACTGCCGCCTTGAGGAAGCCGAACCCGGCCTCGTTGCAGCTTCCGAACCGGATCAGGTCTTCGACCTGGAACGGGTCCCGTGAAAACTTTCGGATCGTGAGCAGCGGTCCGTTCAGGGCGAGCGGCCGGATGACGGCGTTGACACGCGAGCCGTCGGCGAGGCGAGCGTCGCAGAGCGGTGAGCGTTCGTCGATCCGGCGGCCGACTGTGCGCACGATGAATTGGATGACATTGAGCAGCTGATCCTCGTCGTTGAACTTGATGTTGGTCAGGACCACCTTGCCGCCCATTTCGACGTAGACATGGTCGTTGCCGTTGACCATGATTTCGGTCACACGGTCGTCTCGGATGAGGGGCTCGATGGGCCCTAGCTGCTGGTAGTACTCATCGATGTTGATACCGGGGATCCGGACTGCCATTCACTAGCCTCCGCTCGCGGATTTGAACCGAGCGCCAACTATACGGTAACCCTCGCCACACTGACCCCCATTACAGGCCCAGAACCGGCCGATCTCAGAGCTGCCGCGCAGGCCTCCAGGGTGGCCCCGGTGGTGGTTACGTCATCGATCAGCAAGATCGAACGGCCTTCCAGAGGCCCACCTTGCCACTCAAAAGCGTCGTGCACGTTCGCAAGGCGCCAGCGTCGGTCATGGCCGACCTGAGGCGGCGTAGCGCGCGTGCGGACAAGGTTGCCGGGCGGCTTGGTGAGCGCAAGGCGCCGGCACAGCTCGTCCGCGAGCAGCTCCGACTGGTTGAACCCTCGCTGCCGCAGCCGAGAGAGGTGGAGGGGCACCGCGACCGCCCACGAGGCAGCCAGGCCCTCCACCACCAGGCGCTCCGCCATGAGCAACGCCAGCGGCTCTGCCAGGCGCCTCCAACCGTGGTACTTGAAACGCTGGAGGGCGAGCTCGACAGGACCTTCGTACGCCGCGGCCGAGCGCAGCCTTGTGAGCGACCTCAGACGCTGGCGGCAGCCGCAGCCCACGCGTGCCGACTCCACCTCCGCGCCGCAGCGGCGGCACAGCGGTTCTTCAAGGCGCCGGATGCGCGACCGGCAGTGGTCGCACAGCCATGAACCCACGATGCGGCAGCCACCACACCGCGGCGGCAGGATGATGTCGAGCAGCCGGCTCCGCACCACCTGAGCCTACGTTCGACTGTCAACCTTTTCTTTACAACGGATCAAGAGATGACGATCTGATCGCCGCGCTGCAGGTCGATGTCCGCCGTGGACGCTGCAGGAAGCTCGAGGACGCTGCGGGCGCCCCACACGAACCACACGACCCCGTACCACTGCGGCAGTTTGCGATAGACCTTCTTCACGCGTTCCCTGCTGTCGAGGAAGACGGCGTCGATGGGAAAGTTCATGAACATCATGTGGATGCCGTTGCAGGGATTTAGCCACAAGCCGCGGCCCGGTTCGAGCGTGCGGCGGAACATGAGGCCCGCCGTGAGAGCGATCATCGATGTGGCCATCTCGAGCTCCTCCGCGAGCACTTTGCCCGTTCGCTCGTGCACCGCGCGACGACCTTTCATTGCGATCGACTAGCCTAACGAAGGCGCATGGACTTCGACAGCGACGGCGTGAGGCTGCATTATGAAGTACATGGGCCAGAGCGCGGCGCGCCTGTGGTCGTGGTGCACGGCTTCGCTTCGGACTACCGGTTGAACTGGGTCGGCACGCGCTGGCAGGAAGCTCTCATCGCCGCCGGCTTCAAAGTTTTCGGACTCGACTGCCGCGGCCACGGTCACAGCGACAAGCCTCACGACCCAGCCGCCTACGCGATCGGCATCATGGCCGGCGACATCGTCCGTTTTCTCGACCACGTGGAGTTGCCATCTGCGGCCTACCTCGGTTACTCGATGGGCGCACGCATCGGGCTGCAGGTGGTGATGGATTTCCCAATTCGAGTGCAGCGGGCAGCGTTGGGGGGCATCGGCGCGGCGGGAGCGATCAACAGCGCCGGCGCGATCGCCGAGGCTCTTCTTCGGGGCGAGCCAACCGACAATCCGATCGCGGAGAGCTTCTACCGCTTCGCGTCAGCTCGCCCGACGAACGACCTGAAAGCTCTGGCTGCGTGCATCACAGGCCTGAAGCCGCAATGGGTGCCGGCGAAGCTGTTGGCGATTGAGACGCCGATCCTCATCGTGGTCGGAGATCGTGATGAGCTGGCCCGAAACGCACCGGAGCTGGTCGAGCTGATCCCGTCTTCGCGCCTGGTGACAATCCCGGGTCGGGATCACATGGGCGCCGTGCCGGCGCGCGAGTTCAAGGAAGCAGCGATCGCGTTTCTGTCGGAGGAATAGGCGAGCTCCACCTCCCCCATCTGGCCTGACGCTGCGCGTGAGTCCACCTTCCCCACAAGTGAGGAAGGGACTAATTCGCTGCAGCTAGCCGGCTCGGTGGTGGTAGCGGATCCGATGCTTGGTCCGCGTCATGGCGACCCCGGTCGGCACGATCGAGATCGTCCCGTCCGCCTCGAGCACCGCAAGCTGCACTTCCTTCGGGTCGGTGATGCCGTGCTCCCGCATCGACATCTCGACCTCCGCCTGGTCGACCCCCTCCCTCTTCATCACGGCGGTCACGTACTGTCCGTCCCTGACAATCACGGCCGGGTCCGGAGTGAAGACCCGGTGGAACTGGGGCAGCCGGTCGAGCTTGCCGACCAGGTAGTTCGTACCCACCAGCGCCGCCGTGAGCACCAACCCGCCCGTCAGCGAGGTATCAGGACCGGTCATGGCCGGCTGCAGCGCGTTGGCGACGAGCAGGACGAAGACCAGGTCGTACAGCGTGAACTGGCCTACCTCACGCTTGCCGAATAGCCGCAGCGCCAGCAGCAGCCCCGCGTAGATGATGACCGCTCGGAGCACGAGCTCCAGCGGGTTGACACCCAGCTGCAGAAAAGAGGGCGTTCCTTACCTCGGCTTCATGAGGATCAGCACCGCGGGTCCAAGAAGAACGATCCACAGCGTCGGGAAGATGCAGCCAACCATGGGGAGCATCATCTTCAAGGTCGCCTGAGCGGCTTTCTCTTGTGCGCGCTGGCGACGCTTGCGCCGCATCTCGTCCGCCTGGATGCGGAGGATCTTGCCGATGCCGGTGCCGAACTGCTCGGACTGGATGATGGCCTGAATGAAGTTGTGCAGGTCGTCGACACCGCTGCTCCGGCCCATCTCGTCCATCGCTTCCAGGCGGGGCCGGCCGAGGCTGACCTCGCGTAGGACTTTGGCGAACTCTTCGGAGAGCGCGTTCTTGTACTTGTCGGTGACCCGCGCAAGCGCGGCATCGAAACCGAGGCCTGCATCGACCGCGATGACCAGCAGGTCCATGGCGTCCGGAAGGCCCTTCTGGATCTCAAGCCTGCGTGCGTCCACCTTCTGCTTGAGCCACAGCACCGGCACGTAGTAGCCGAGGATGGCACCGGCGACCAGAGCGATCGCGACGTAGATCGGGTTGGCCAGGAGAAAACCAATCCCCAGACCGACCGCGGCGAGGACCGCAGCCGAAACGATGCGCACTGCGGCGAAGTCCTCTGGCGTCAAGTTGCCAGGACGTCCCGCGAGCTCCAGCCTGTTCATCAGGTCCTGACGCGCCTTCTGGGGTGTCGAACGCGAGAGCATCGATCCCAGGCGCTCGATCGCGGGACGCAGCACCCGCTCGCTGAAAGGCCGCCTCAGCTCGACTTCTTCGATTGTCAGCGGCTTCTCCCCTCCATACACGGAGAGGCGCTGCTGGACCATCTGGGCGGTGTTGGTCGTCGGCGTTCGCGCAAGTCCGATGAACATGATCAACACGCCGAGGCCGCAAACGACTGCAAGGATGATTACTGGGCTCATCAGCTCAAACCTCGATCGCGACCACGCGCCGGATGATCATGTTGCCGATGAAGATCATGAAGCACCCGAACACGATAAGGCCCCAGCCGACGATGCTCTCGAACATCGGCCGGAAATAGGTTGGGGTGACGAAATACATAAAGGCCGCCAGGACGAGTGGAAGGAACGTGATCAAGGTGCCCGATGCTCGGGCCTGGGCGGTCAGCGTCGCGATCTCGCCCTTGATCCGGACCCGTTCCCGGATCGTGTAAGCGATGTTGTCGAGGATCTCGGCCAGGTTTCCACCCACGGTCCGGTGGATCGCGTAGGCGGTGGTGACGAGGTCGAAGTCGGCGCTCGCGATGCGCTTGGTGATGTTCGCAAGCGACTCGTCAGGCGAGCCACCGAGGTTCATCTCGCGGACTGCCCGGCCGAACTCGTCAGAGATTGGCGGCACGCCGTTCTTGGCCACGGTGTCGATGGCCTGGGCGAACGAATAGCCGGCCTTGATGGCGTTGGACAGCAGCGTCAGAGTGTCGCCCAGCTGATTGTTGAACGCCTTGAGACGCTGGTTGATCCGGTACTTCACATAGATGCCGGGTACGAGGTAGCCGATGATGCCGGCCACTATCGTCTGGATGAGCCCCTGGAGGGGCAGGCCGAAGCGGATGATCGCGATGAACACGAACAGCACGGTGCTCCCGATCTGGATCATGAAGAACTCGGAGGTGCGAAGCTTCAAATCTGCCCGCTGCAGCTGCTCCGATACCGACGGCTTTCCCTTCTTGGCGTTACCGCGACCCACACGGTCCGCCGCCGGCTGAAACAGCCGGTTCAGCGAGTCGCGCAAACCACTCGCCGGTGGCAGCTGAGTCGCGCCGGCGGTCGTCACGCCATAAGCGGCCAGTCTCGCCTGGAAGTCCTCAGCGCCGCCGGCGGCGCGCCGCATCTGGCCGAGGCCCAGGAAAAACAGGAAGATGCCCGCGAAGGCGATGAGTCCGAATATCACTGGCGCTGAAAGTGCTGGCATGGGAACCTCCTAAGGGTCAGTACAGCTTATCCGGCGATGGTTTTGGAGTGGGCTTGAAAAGGGTTTCCGGCACTTCCTCGCCTTCCGCCTTCAGATGTTCCATTCGCATCGGCAGCAGGCCCGTCGCGGTGTGGTACCCGACCGCCTTGCCCTCGGCGCTGACGCCGAGCTGCTTGAACACGAAGAGCTCTTGAAACTGGACCTCGCCATCCTTGATACCCGTGATCTCGGCCACGCTGACGATGCGGCGCACGCCACCGCGAAGCCGGGACTGTTGAACGATCATGTGGATGGCGGCCCCGATCGTCTCGCGGATGGCTCGCGACGGCAGGTCCTGCCCGGCCTGAAGCACCAGCGTCTCGAGACGGACGAGGCTCTCGTGCGGGTTGTTGGCGTGGATCGTGGACATCGAACCATCGTGGCCGGTGTTCATGGCCTGCAGCATGTCCAGCGCCTCGCCACCACGACACTCGCCCACGATGATGCGATCCGGTCGCATACGCAGACAGCTCTTGACGAGCTCGCGGATCGTGACAGCGCCTTTGCCTTCCACGTTCGGCGGACGCGACTCGAGCTGGATCCAGTGTGGCTGTTGAAGCTGGAGCTCCGCGGCGTCCTCGCACGTGATCAGCCTTTCGGTCTCCGGGATGAAGGACGACAGGATGTTGAGGAGCGTCGTCTTGCCGGAGCCGGTGCCTCCCGAGACCAGGATGTTGAATCTTGCGCGTACACATGAACGCAAGAACGACATGAGCTCCGGGCTCGACGACCTGAACCGGTTGACAACGTCGGCGGGACCCCACTTCTCCTTGGCGAACTTCCGGATGGTGAGGCATGGGCCTTTGAGCGCGATCGGGGGGATGACGACGTTGACACGGGAGCCGTCCTTCAGGCGGGCGTCACAGATCGGCGTCGACTCGTCGACGCGCCGGCCCACAAGGCTGACGATGCGGTCGATGACCTGACGCATCTGGCGCTCGCTCTCGAAGGTCACTGCCGAGAGGGTCGGCTCGCCGGCCTTCTCGACGTAGATCTGCTTCGGATGGTTGGCCATGATTTCGGTGATGGCAGGGTCGGCGAGCAGTGCTTCCAACGGACCCAGTCCAAGCACGTCGTCGAGGACCGAATCGACAAGGCGTTCCTTGTCGTTCTTGGTCATCGTCATCGCCGTGGAGCGGAAGTACTCCTCGGCGAGCTCGAGGATCTTTTCGCGGACGCCCGGCTTGTTGCTCGAGTCGATCTGATCCGCGAACTTCTCGATCAGGCGGGCATGGATCTGGACCTTGGCCGCGGTGAAGGCCGGGGTGAGGTCGCCGCCTGTGGCGGCAGCCCCCGCGCGCTGCGACAGGCTCGGCGCCGCGGCGGGGGCTGCGGGGGCTGGAGGAGCCGTCTGGGGAGCCATCGGTATCGAAGTCGCCGGGCCGTACGTGGCAGCCCCCGGGACGGTCCCCACCGCGGGACCGTTGGCCGTCCCAACCGTCCCTGGGGGAACCGTCTGGTTCTGCTTGACCCTGTCGAGGAGACCCATCTCAGCTATTGCCGGAGATCACACAGTCGTGAAGTGGTACCGCTGTTCCACCGCTTTCTGGCTGACGCCCTGGGCCGCGAGAACGGTCGGGCAGGTCGGATCCGGGGCGCTTGGGGGCTGCGCCAGGTAGTCCTTGAACGACTCGAGCGTGTACTTCAGCGACGTGTTGTTGAGGAACCAGGTGAAGAACTCGGCGTCACACTGCGTCAGGACGATGGTGAGGCTGGAAACCAGCCCACTGACAGGGCCTTGTGAACCTGCGGCCGGGGCGCCGTTCGCCGGCTGCACGTTCGAGGCGGCCGGTCCTAGGCCGATGACGCGGACGTTTGTGAACACCGTCTTGCTGATGATCTTGGGCGCCCCCGCCGCCGGCGTGCCGCTGACCGAGTAGACGGTGACGCTGGCGGACGAGATCACCGTGATGTAGTCACCCAGCGTGATGTGGCCGGCCACACCCTGCTGCTCACCGGTTGGGATGGTCATGGCAACGTAGCCGCTCGGAAGCGGCAGGTACGCAGGCGCGGCGCCTGAGGGGATCGAACCGATGTCCTTGGCCAGCATGTCCGACGTGATGATGGAGCCCTTGCTGATCTGGATCTGCGCGATCAGGTCCTTGACGTCGCTGGGATTCAGGTAGGTGTTGTTGATGCTCGTGAACGGACCCGACACCTTCTGGGTGTCAAGGTCGGCCAAGGTGATGGTATGCCGAAGCGGGATGGACTGCTTCGCGAAGACCACCGTCGTGGTCCCGCCGCCGGCTCCGCCGCCGCCGCCGATTCCGCCGAGGAAATAGGCCCCGGCGCCTGCGAGGATGGCAAGGAGCAAGCCGACGATGATGAACAGACGTCCACCGCCTGGTCGCGGTCGTGCTGCTGCTGGTGCGACGGCCAAGAGTTAGTCACCTCCGGAGTTTGAGTTCGCTAGAGTGCCGACATTGTAGCGAGGGGGACCGTGATCGTCCCCCACCTTCGCGGTTGATTCCGGTAAAGAAGAGAGCCCCTTGTCGGGGCTCTCTCTTTGAAGGTGCTACTACGTTTGGTTCTCGTTAAGCGGAAAGTGCGGCTACGACGTTCGAGAACACGTTCTTGATCTGGTTGCCCATCGTAAGAAGGATGACGATGACCACGATTGACACGAGGACGAGGATCAGGGCGTACTCAACCATTCCCTGGCCTTCCTGACGGGTCGTAAGGCTCCGA
>DATGVE010000049.1:0-59353 GCA_035300725.1 Candidatus Eiseniibacteriota bacterium
TCCAGGCGGCTGCACCAAGGGCATCGAAGAGCGTCACGCTTTCCCTCAGCGGCGACCGCGATTCGGCACTGCGCCGCTGCCGTCGCAACCAGCGACCAAGCGAGAACAATGTCCTGGCTCGAAGGAACGGATAGCCGGCCAGGTCCTGAGCCAACGCCGCGGCGAACAAAGGCTCCGCATGATCGTCCGCGGCCAGTAGCGGCCTGGCGCATACCAGGTTCAAGCCGAGAATCGGCGGCTCTGAATGTCTGGAGATTGCTTCCAGGTCCGCGATCACTTCGGTGAGCCGGCTGGTCTGTCCGCTGCCGGCGGCGGATTCGACGAGGTCCAGCAGGGCCTGCCAGCGCATGAAGCGGTGGAACGCCGAGTCGTTGTCGTCGAAGACCGGCCACAGGTGTTGGAAGGCATCGTCGTGCCGTCCACCACCGAGGGCGGCGGCGCCGCGAGCGAGGTGCGCGGTCGCGAGCAGCGGTCCACCCTTCATGGCCAGAAGCGCCCGCTCCGGTTCGGCCAGCACTGATTCGAGGTCGGCTTCGTTTCCGCGGAGCGCCGTCACCAGGGCGCCGATCAGCTCAGCGGTAAGACCGTATTGAGGCTGCCTCGTGTCGCGCGCGAGACCGGCTGCCTCCTGAGCGGCCGCCGCGGCAGCCGGCCACTCGCCCGCGTGGGTCGCCGCCCACGCATAGTGCCCGAGAGCCTGCGTCAGCGGGACCAACCGCACCTGCTCGCGAAGGCCGTCGATCGCGGACGCAAGAAACCGCACTCCTGTGGTGACATCGCCGGCCTTCTCGGCAGCCATCCCCGCGTACATGGCCGCGACGGGGTCGGCCATCTCCTGCAGCCGCATACGCGCGACCCGTTTCCGGATCGACGGCCCTGTCAATTCGGGATGGGCGAGACCGACGACTACCAGCACGCGGGGGTCGTCGTCCGCCATCCCCATGGCCATCGCGGCCTCGACGAGATATTCCCGGGTCCGCGTCTTCGTGCGCGTCCACCAGGATCGATGTGCGATCGGCACCAGCGAGCGCAGGGCCATGTCGGCGTCGCCGCCGTCGCGCAGCTGTTCGGCGATCGAAACGAACGTTCTGGCGGCGCCGGACTCAAACCAGACGCTGCCACTGAGGATTTGTCGGAACCAGGCAAGCCGCGCCAGGTCGCGGTCGCCGAGATCGAACGACACCGCCTGATCGACCAGCCGGCGAGCACTTTCGACAAGACCGAGGTCATAGGCAATCTCCGCCGCGGCGACAAGGCGCGCTCCCTTTTTTGGCGAGTCCGCCGTCAAGGCTGCTGCGCGCTCCAGAGCCGCACCCGCGACTGTGACGGCGCCACGGGCGGCGGCCAGGCGGGCGTGTTGTTCGAGCGCGGAGGCGATGTTCTCGTCGGGTCCGTTGGCTGACATGGCGCGATGCCAGAGCTGACGCTCTGGATCGGCGACGACCTCGCCGAGAGCCTTGTACATCTCGAGAATCTGTTGGGCAGAGGCGGCTTGACGGACAGCCGAGCGGATGAGAGGGTGCCGGAACCGAACCCCGTCGTCGGCGATCCCGACCAGGTCCGCATCAACAGCGGGTTGAAGGGATTCGACGCCGGCTCGGCTGGACCGCGCGATCTCGTCCAGGGACGCTCGGCTGTCGAGCGCTGCCGCCAGGAGGGCTGCCCGCGTGGACGGGGCAAGCTCGCTAAGCCGGTTTGCGAATGCCCGATCAAGCCGAGCCGTCAACGTCGTGGGCGGAGCCGAAAGCTGCACGCCCGATCGCCCCATGCTGCTCGCCAGCTCAACGAGCGCCAGGGGGTTGCCCGACGCTTCTGCCAGAACTCTCGCGCGCACGACCGGGTGCAGCTCCGGCGCCTCGCGATCCAGCAAGTGGGCAGCCGCCGATGCGCTCAAGCGCTCGAGATCGATGGTTGGTAGGCGAGCGTCGTCGAAAGGTGCCGCCTGCTCCCGCCTGATCGCGGCCACCAGTCCAACGTGCTCGACTTCCAGCCGGCGGGCAATGAAAGCAATGACGTTGAGGGTCGAACGGTCCAGCCACTGCGCGTCGTCCACGATCAACACAAGCGGTACCGAGTCAGCCACGTCGCAGATGAGCTGAAAGGCCGCGACCGCAACACGGAACGGATCCGGCGTGTGGTCGACGCCCAACCCGAGTGCGGCCTCGAGGACTTGCCGCTGAGACTCGGGTTGCTGCGCCAAAGCTCCGATGACCGGGCGCAGGAGTTGGTGCAGGCCCGCAAAAGCTACCTCGGCTTCTGATTCGACCCCGACGGTGACCAGCGGACGGGCACCCTGCGCCTCCGCCCGCCCGCGCACTCGTTGAAGCAGCACCGACTTTCCGATGCCGGGCTCGCCCCGGACCACAACTGTTCCGCCGCCGTCGCGAAGACGGTCTACCAGCGCGTCCAGGACTGCGCACTCCCGCTCGCGCTCGATCAACTCGCGGTTGGTGTCGATCAGGGGCACGCCGCCCATCGGGCGAGTATGAGCGTTACGGGCTCTTCAGCTCAGTTGGATCGCCGGCGAGGCGACTCCCTCCCGATTGATCTCATCGTCCTCAGACCACAGCGCGCTTGGAGGCGCGCACGAGTGACTCCGCTTCTTGCCTCTCGACCAACCGACCGTTCAATCCGCCAAACGCGTGCAGGTCGCCGCCGACCTCGATTCGCAGCGAATCGCGCACGCCGCCCGCTCGCACCGGCTCGAAACCGGCAAGTCGTATGAGGCGCTCGACCTCGGGCGCTGACGCGGTGTCGTCTGTCGTGTAAAAGAGCACCGCCCGCTTCGGTGTTCGATGCGCGCTCGAACCAAGCAGCGGCGCCGGCAGCGTTCCAAACGCCTTGGCGTACCTGGCTCTTTTCGGAAGCCAACCGCTTACCACCTCGCCGGCGGACTGGCCGTCGGGCAGCGTTCGTGAGACGTTTCCGTCCGCACCGACCGAGATCGGGTTCGATGTGTCGATGACCAGCTTGCCGGGCAAGAGGTCGGCGATCTCGTCGATCACTGTCTTCATCGGGCCAAGCCACAAGGCAAGGACGATCGCGTCTGCACGCTGCACCGCTTCTCGGTTGCTCGCCGCCGCCGTTGCCCGACTTCCGATCTCGGCCGCCAGCATTGCGAGGTCATCGGCGTTCACCGCCGAAAGGACCACTGGCTCGCCGCCCGCCGTAAGGTCGCGGGCGACAGTTCCGCCGATGTTTCCGATTCCGATGATTGCCGTTGTCATGTCAGTCCTCCTTGAGCAGCCGTTAGGTGTGTTGTGCTCATGTCAGGCACGTTAGGTTGGCCGGTCGCTGCCCGCTTCTGCCGGGCGACTGTTTTTGCGCTCCGGAGCCGGCTCGATGACTTAGAGGCTGGGGCGAAATGACTTAGGCGTCCGGGGGGTTTCCTAGACGTGAGCCACAGACAAGATCAGCCTGGGAGCAGCCCTTCCGGGCTGATCGGCCGAAATGCTGAGCTGGCTCGGCTGGACGATGCCCTTGCCGAGGTCGCGGATCGTGGCGGCGCTCTCTTCATCACCGGTGCAGCCGGCATCGGCAAGACGTCCCTCTTGGACGTCACGACCAGCCACGCCCGCAGCCGCAGCTACAAGGTGCTCACGGTCACAGGGCTCGAAAACGAAGCTGACCTTCCATTCGCGGGGTTACACCAGCTTCTGCAGCCCGTCCTGCTGTCAGTCGGCGCGCTTCCCGGTCCCCAGAAAAATGCGCTTCTCACGGCATTTGGAATGCGCGCCGGGGCACCTCCCGAAGTGTTTCTTGTCGGTTTGGCCACGCTGAGCCTGATGGTCGAGGTCGCCGACAAAAGTCCTCTGGTCGTGATTGCGGACGACTTTCAATGGCTGGACCTGGCGACCTCCTCGGTCCTGAACTTTGTCGCCCGCCGACTCGAGTCGACCCACATCCTCCTCATCGTCGGCGTGCGGGAGCCCTCCCAGACCACGCTTGGATCCCGGCAGATGCCGGAGATCAATGTCGGCCCTCTGAACGACACCGCGTCGGCGGATCTGCTGAAATCGGTCGCACCAGACCTGGACCTTCAAGCCCGCCGCCTGATCCTGGACGAGGCGCGGGGAAACCCGCTGGCGCTCATCGAGATTCCCGGCGCCTTCAGGCTGCAGGGCACCGACGGTCGAGAGGGCGCTTTGAGAAGCATCCCGCTGACCGATCGCCTCGAGCGAACGTTCTCCGCGCAAGCCGGGCAGCTTCCGAAGCTCACGCAAGCCGCTCTGTTGCTCATCGCGCTTGACACGGATCCCACGGTGAGCGATGTGCTTGATGCAACCCGCAAGCAGTCGGGCGAAGAGGTCACTGTCGACGTTCTGCAACCGGCAATCGACACCGGCTTGATATCCGTCGCGGGCTCTACGGTTCGCTATCGCCACCCGCTCATGCGCTCAGCGCTTGATCAAGCGGCGACCGCGGGGGAGCGACGGAGCGCCCACCTCGCATTTGCGGAGGTCGTCGCCGACCCCGACCGCCGGACCTGGCACCGCGCCAAGGCGGTGCTCGGCGAAGACGAGGGCACTGCCGCCGACCTCGAGATCACCGCCGGCCGTGCAAAGGATCGTGGTGCGCCCGCGACGGCGCTCGGCGCTCTGGAGCTTGCCGCCTCGCTGACACCTCACGGTCCCGACAGAGCCAGGCGGCTTCTGGCGGCAGCCGAGCTGGCATTTCAGCTCGGGGATCCGCCAGCCGTGGGTCGTCTCCTCGACTCGGCCGCCAGATTGGAGCTTTCACCTCATGACATCGCGCGAATGACTTGGCTGCGCGAAATCTTCCACGACGGCGCGCCAGGCGACCCCGTCGCCATCGCGAGGTTGGTCGCCGTCGCGCGCGAGGCGGCCGCTGGAGGAGACCGAGATCTTTCACTCAACCTACTGCAAGGCGCTGCCCTTCGCTGCTGGTGGGCCGACCCCGGCGCTGAAGCCAAGAACCTGGTCATCGACGCGGTTGAGCAAATCGGCGGCGACGTCCTGGACCCGCGCGCTCTCGAAATCCTTTCGCTCGCGGCGCCTGTCGACGCCGCGTCACGAATCGCGACGAGGGTTCGTCAGGCTGCCCAGGTCGATGACGCGGACCCGTCTCGCACACAAGTGCTGGCGTTTGCAGCTTATGCGGCAGGCGACCGCGCTGAATCGATCCAGCTCATGGATCGCGCCGCCCCCCTCTTGCGCGCCCAGGGTCGCCTCGGGCTGCTGGCTCAGCTGCTTGCAGTGCGCGGGTGGGCCGGAATCAACACCGGCCAACTCCGGGACGCTATTCGCACGATGGAGGAAGCCAATCAGCTCGCGGTCGAGACCAGGCAGCCGATCTGGACCGCCATCAGCAAGATGGGACGTGCTGCTTTGTCCGGTCTCCAGGGCGAGGAACGCACCGCCGAACGGCTCATCGCCGAGGCGACCGAACCTGTCGCCGCCCTGGGCCTTTCAATCGTTCCCGCTAAAGCGGAGTTTGCGCGCGGAGTCACACACCTCACCGCCGGACGTCACTCAGAAGCCTTCGACCATTTCGTGCGCATGTTCGATCCCCTAGGACCGGCGCACCACGACGTGGTGGCATTTGCTGCTGCGCCCTATGTCGTCGAATGCGCGGTGCGCGCGGGACGAAACGACGAAGCGCGCCGCATGATGACGCTTCTCGAGGCGCTCGGCAAGCGCACGCCGGCAGCCCTGGTACATATTGGTTTGCGCTTTGCACGTCCGTTGCTTGCGGACGATTCGGATGCGCAACACCTCTATGAGTTGGCGCTCGAGGCTGAGCCGAAGTGGCCATTCGACTTCGCCCGTCTGGAGATGTCGTACGGCAGCTGGTTACGGAGGCAGCGCCGCATCACCGAATCGAGGCCGCACCTCAGGGCGGCGCGGGATATGTTCGAGGCGCTCGGAGTGCCGCCCTGGGCGGACAAGGCGAGCGCGGAGCTCCGGGCTTCGGGCGAAAGGATGGCTGAGCCCGCGCGGGCGCCTCGCCAGTCCCTTTCGCCACAGGAGCTCCAGATCGCGCAGATGGCGGCGTCGGGACTCTCCAACCGTGAGATCGCCGATCGCTTGTTCCTTTCGCACCGGACCGTGGGCGCCCACCTGTATCGCGTTTTCCCGAAACTCGGGATCGTTTCCCGGTCAGAGCTGGCCCGGGCTCTGGCGTCGCTCGAGCCGGCTCTGACGCGGTAAAACGGCGGGGCTCTCCGCCTGCTCTACGACTTCTGCGCCAGCCAGGGAGGGGTGTACGCGCCAACCCCGTAGACGAAGGCAAGCAGGTCGTCCGCGGCCCACTCCTCGGCGATTTTTCCGTCCGCCACGCGGTAAACATCGACCGCATCCCACCGGACGTGTTTGCCCGATGCGGGGATTCCGAGGAGGTCTCCCTTTTGTGTTCCCTCGACCACGGCGCGCACGGACACAATGTCTCGCTCGGCGATGATGTCCTGCTCCACGTTTCGCAGGTCCGGGAGGGCGGAGACGATAGCGCCGACCAGCCCGACGAAATTGTCGCGACCCTCGACTGTTCCAAGGGTGCCGCCGTGCCACTTCATGTCGGCCGTCAGATGGTCCGCCACTCGATCGGTCTGGTGCTGGTTGAACGCCGTTTCGATGAACGCGCGAACGATCCGCTTGTTTTCCTCCAGGTTGTCTTGAGTAGTCATCTCGCCCTCCTTTGGTTGTGTCGTTTTGGTGCTCATGCGGGCAAGTTACGTTGACCAATCGATTCCTGGCTTCGGACGGACGACTACTTCTTTGCCGGCGGCCCTGGGTGGATGACTTACTCGCCGGACCGCGATGACTTAGGGGGAGCTCCTCAAAATCTGCGATCCGGCGCCTCGAGTGAGCGCCGAAATTGAATCGCCCCGGGTTTGTTTGAGGCTAACGGCCTTGGAATTCTGAACCCGGGTGTCTCAGGGTCCTGCCCCGTGCGTCGGCGGCACGAGTAGGGCCACGGCCCACTCGGGGGCGTCGACGGCGGGGTCTTCGATGTCCCGGCCCGGCCACCCGCTCGAAAAGGCCATCGAGGAGACGCTGGCCTGGTTCAGGTCGACCGTGCCGTCATAGGCCTGGCCCCTTCGGGCAGTACCCTTCAGCGCAATGGATCCGAACACCGCGCCGGCGTGGCGAGACCTCTACATCGGGTTCGTCGGGGCCGGGGCATCGCTGACCGGACTGACCTTCGTCGCCATCGCGCTGGACCCGCACCAGATCGAGCGCACGCCTCTGCTGCGGCTGCGGGCCGCGAGCGCGGTGTGGTGCTTCGTCAGCGTGATGTTCATCGGTGTTGCCGTTCTTATGCCCAGACCGTTCGCCGCCGTGGCGGCCGTGGCTGTCGGTGTGGGCGGCCTGGGCGGAGCCGTTCTTCTTTCAGTCAGAACAGTTCGTCAACGCGTATTTCGACAACCCCATCCAGGTGCCACCGTGTTTCGCGCTGTGGGGAACATCCTCGGATTCGTCCTCGCCGGTGCTGGTGGTTTCTCGCTCGTTGATGTCGAGCAAGGGTGGGTGTTCGCCACGCTGGCGCTCGCGAGCGTGATCATGCTGTCGAGCGGCATCTTCGCCAGCTGGCTGCTGGTGCTACAGATCGGGGTGCCGTCAACCGAGAAATCCTAGGCGGGGCCCAGTTCCCCGTGGCGATTCGGGCGCCAAAAAACCGGCGATTCTCCCGGTGACAGCCCAGCGGGGCCAACCCTAATCTCAGGGTGCGGAGGACTGTGACCTCCCTGTGACCTCCCGGGCCCAAATCGCCATCGCGCGGGTCGTTAGCACAGACTCTTGAACTTAAATGTGGTCGGGGGCCCGGGATCTGAACCTGGGGCCTCACGGTCCCGAAATCTAAGCGGTCTCCTCCACCGTGAACCGCCCTGGTTTTCCTGTGTCAGCGCCGGTGTGAAACTCCTCAGATAGCGCCGGTTTGAAATTCCCCACCCAGCCCGGGTATGGGAGGTTGCTCCTGTCGCAGTTCACGTTGCAGCAGGAGGACCGAGATGGTCGGCCAGAAGGAGTTCATGGACGTCCACGACGCCTGGGTACAGGGCAAGTCAATCAGCGAAATTGCGCGCCAGACCGGGCGCGACCGCAAGACCATCCGCCGGCTGTTGCGCGAAGGAACTCAGACAGCGCGCAAGCCGAGGCAGATCAGCTCCAAGCTCGACCCCTTCCGCGAGTACCTACTCGCGCGAATGGTCGGTGAGGATCCGGTGAGCAACGCAGAAGTTCTCTATGACGAGATCCACGAGCTCGGTTACCGCGGCGGTCGCAGCATCCTCAAAGAGTTCATGCATCCGTTCCGCGCCCTGGCCAAGGAGAAGGCGACTGTGCGCTTCGAGACTCCACCTGGACGCCAAGCGCAAGTCGATTGGGGCACCTTCAAGAAGGCAGGCCGCAAGCGCGTGCAGGGTTTCGTGATGACGCTCGGCTGGTCGCGAGCGCAGTACCTCGACTTCACCGACAGCCAGGCATTGGCGCTGTTCCTGGCGTGTCACGAGCAGGCCTTTCACGACTTCGGTGGTGTGCCCGAAGAGATTCTCTATGACCGCGTCAAGACGGTCTGGTTGCGTGATGACGACCACGGCAACCCGGTCTTTCATCCCGGCTTTGTCGACTTCGCCGAGCACTACGGCTTTCGACCCAAGCTCTGTCATCCCTACCGCCCGCAGACCAAGGGCAAGACCGAGAACGGCATCGGCTACGTGCGCAAAAACTTCTGGCCGCGGGTCCGTGACTACCGGGACGCACATGACCTACTGGGTCTGCGCAGACGCTGGCTTGATGAGACCTGCAACGTGCGCATCCATGGCACGACCGGTGAGCGGCCGGTCGACCGCCTGCCGAAAGAAGGACTGCGTTCCATCCAGGACCTGCCCGCCTACCGCGCCTTGGTCCTGGAGCGTCGACGCGTCGCCCGGGACTGCTTTGTCAGCTACGCCGGCAGCTGGTATTCAGCCCCGGCTGAATACGCTGGACGCGAGGTTTGGGTTCGCCAGACCGAGGACCGCCTCGTCATCTGCGACCAGGACCGGGTCCTCGCTGAGCACCCGTTGGCCGAGCGCCCATATGAAAGGAAGGTGATTCGCGCCCACTTCGAGGCGCTCTCCTTGCGTCGCGACCAGCGCCTGCAGTGGGAGGCTGAGCAGGCCTTTGCTCAGGTCGCCAAACGGATGCCGATGCTGGCTGGGCCAGAGGTCGAGAAGCGACGGCTGTCGGTCTACGAGGGCTTGACGTGAGCGTCGCTTACCAACGCGTGCACATGCACCTCGAGCGCTTGAAGTTGAAGCGAGTCGCTGACCTCCTCGACCCCATCTCCGAGCAGGCGACCAAAGAGTCGCTGAGCTATCTCGATTTCCTCGACCGTCTGCTCGAAGCTGAGGCTGCCAGCCGCGCCGAGCGGCGCCTCCTGGCTAAGACGCGCCTGGCTCACTTCCCATTTCAGAAGACGCTGGCCGACTTCGACTTCAGCTTTCAACCCTCCATCGACCGTAAGCAGATTCAGGAGCTGGCCACGCTGCGCTTTCTCGCCAACGGCGAGAACATCATCTTGCTTGGCCCGCTGTGGCCCTCGGCATGGAGGCTGTTGCCAACGGCCACAACGTCTATTTTCATCACCGTCCCCGAGCTGCTCGACGAACTTGCCCGCGATGTTCAGGAGAACCGTCTCGGTGAGCGACTGGTCAAGCTCCGCGTGCCAACTCTGCTCATCCTCGACGAGATGGGCTATCTGCCCTTAGACCAGGTCGCGACCAGCTTCTTGTTCCAGCTCGTCTCAAAGCGCTACACCAAAGGCAGCATCATCGTCACCTCGAACAAGTCCTACTCCGAGTGGGGTGCTGTCTTCGGTGACGAGGTTGCCGCCGCCGCCATCATCGACCGTTTGCTCCACTACTCGACCACCGTCAACATCCGCGGCGAGAGCTATCGGCTCAAAGACAAAAAGCGTGCCGGCATCTTCACCATGCCGACCAGCGCCTCGGCCACCACAGAGGCCCAGGTGGGGAATTTGAGACCGGCGCTCAGGCGAAATCGGTCCTGAGATGGGGAATTTCAGACCGGCGAGAACTGGGGAGTTTCAGACTGGCGTTGACATCCTGGAGACTCAGGGGTGTCCTGACTTCGGTGGAGCCGGGTTCTTGGATTCATTTCGCGCCCCCAATGTGCGATTGCCAGCCAGTTTCAGCCACCGACACCGCCTGGATTACTACATGAACTACTACACAAACCGGACCGAGGGACAAGCCTGATCCGGCTGAAGGCACTACTACCCTGTGCACAAGATCGATCCACAGCGCGAGATGCCCCTGAGACGCCCGGTGCATCGTCGGGAAGGGCACAATCGCCATCGCGACGCTTGGGCTGAGCGCATATGGCTTTCCACTCACGCAGTTAGTGATTCGTGGCTTGGAGTGCGCTGCGGGCGCTGCAGAGACTGACACTGCCCACGTGACTACTCCTGCGCACCAACACGACAGAACCGCAGGGCTTACATCAGTAGCCGGGTGCAGGAGTGGGCCGGAGAGAGCCCCGGCCCACTCTGGACGGTCAGACGCGCTTCGCGCCCGCCGCCTCTCGCAGTGTGGCCTGCTTCTTCATGTGCTTATGGACCGGTGACTTCTCGGCGGCCTGGCGTTTCGCCGCCTTCTCACCGAGGGCCACCAGAGTCTGCGTGTCTTTCATGAGCTGCGCCCAGGCCGCTTTCGCGTCCTTCCCAAACGGTCCTTGGGGATCGACCGGGATCGGACCGTGCGGACCGAGCACCCACAGCGGGCCATCGGCGAGGCTGCCGATCAGGTTGTTGTACATGGCCTCGTCAAACGGGAAGTGGAGTCGCCATGGCCTGATGCGGACATCTACCGGTTCCGACGCGATTCCGTTGGCGATCACGACCAGGTCAGCCTTTCCGTGAGGCACATTGAATGGAACCTTGAAATGCGTGCTGACGATTGCGTTGCCGGTCGCGATGCCCATCGTGGAGTGGTCGAACGTTCGGCAGTAGTATTCTTTGCCGTCGACGTCGCTGCGGATCTTCACGATTGGGTAGTTGGACGCCATCGTGGCGTCGTCACCGTACGAGCAGGCCTGGGAGAGACCATTCAGGCGTCTTCCCATGAGCTGGTAGGTCTGCTTGTTGCGGAGGTGTGATGGCACTGAGGTGATCAGTGGGCGCCAGTCTTCCTCGGGATCACCGTCGGGCGTGTAGACCTCGATGTCGCCGCTCGAGGCGGACGCTAGGACCTGCCCTGTGGGCAGGAGCAGCATGCGCATGTTGTACGGGTTGCCACCTGCATTCGTCGGCGTTGGCACCTGGGTCAAGCTCTTGGCGATGGGGTCGTACTCATAAAACGTCGCGCCGAGATTGAATCCGTCAACCCCCGGGCCGACGGTGACGAGCACGCGACCGTTCGGGAGCAGGACGCCGGGCGTGTCTTTCGCTTCGCGCGGCTGGCCTGTCCCGTCAGCCGGGAAGGTTGGCCCCTGCGTCCACGTTCCAGGTTGGCTGGGATTTGCCGGAGGCGTGTAGATGTCCGTTGTGCCAGTCGCGCCGACGCAGAAAGCCGTTCCGTCGGGAAGCACCAGGGCCGGACCGATCTCGATGCTCGAAGCCTGGACGAGGTCTGCCGGCACTGTCCCCGCGCTGACCCAGGTGTTGCTGCTCGGCACGTACTTCTCGGCCTGAGGGTGGTTGTTGCATTCGGCCACGAGAACAGTGCCGTCGGGGAGCAATGTCCACGTCTCTTCGGAACTCGTGTCGGCCTTGTTCGGGCCCGCGCTAAACGTGTCAGTTGCGGGATCGAAGATTGATGTTTCCGTGGTGAATATGCTGCCGAGTAGGACCCGCCCGTCGGCCAGCATGCAGCACGGGGCGTCACCGATGTTGTTCCAACCCGGCGGGGCATTGATCGTCTTCCAAGTGTTCCAGACGGGGTCGTAGATCTCGACATCCTTTGTGTCGCCGCCCGATGTGGAGTACTCGCCTCCTGCGACAAAAACGCGTCCGTCCGCGAGTACGGCCGACGCATAATAGAGCCGCGTGGTCAGCATGTCGGCCAGCCTGACCCAGGTGCCGTTGACGTAACTTCCGTCGCTGTCGGGGACCAGCTTCCAGTTCTGGGTCGACTGGTATCCATTGACGAAGACCGAGCCGTCGGTCAAGAGCAGCATGGTGCACGCCTGAAACGGCGGCTGGTTGGTGAGAGGTTGCCAGGTGCCTGCCATCGGAGATCCTCCTGTGCCGGACTACTCCCGAGCGATTAGGTTGGATCTGGAGGCGGACGCTGCGGGGACGAGCCTAGACGCAGCCAGGACGCCTGATCACTGTAGCTCGGTTGGATCAGCGTATAGCTGTCAAGCGCTGATGTCAATCAATTTGAATTGACGTTGTGGAAGCAAAGCGACTCCGTCACCCCTGAAGCGAAAAGCGATTCTGTCACCCCATGGATGGCAGGATCGTCTTGAACAGAGCTGAGCAACGTCGCGTGACCGTCCTCAACCGCCTCGAGTGGTGCCCAAACCGCTGAGTCGCGACATCTGGCCCGCCTGTCGCATAGCAGCGACGCTGCCGAAGCTGTGGCTGTCTGATCAGAGATGGTCCTGCGGTCTCTTCCAAAGCGAAGTGTCGATCCGCTCCGACGCCGCCGCCTCTACTGTGCGAGGAACCTCGCTTGCGTACTGGGGCAGTACCTCGGCACCCACCCACTCCAGCATGCTGAGCTGGTCGTCGCGAGGTTGGTCGAAGATGAATTGGTTGACGCCCGCCTCGATGTACGGGTTAATCACGTCAAAGAAGGCCTGCTTTGAGGCCCACGGATCTGTGTCTGAGCTAGTCGCCCAGTGATAAAGGGAGCGATCCATCGTGTCTGGGTCGCGTCCAATCTCGCGGCAATAGTCGTCGAGCATCTGATTGCGCTCGCGCATCTCCTTCGGCGTCCCGAACGCATTCCACGTATCCGCGTACTTGGCGACGATCTTGAGCATTCGCGGACCGAATCCGAACCGAACTAGCGGTCCGCGTGCTCGACCTACTCAGGAACCACCGATTCAGGAAACCTGGGGTCGCCGAGCCATATGCCGCGGTCTAGCCCGCCGGCCGCTCCGCGGCGCACTCCGGGGCGCGTCTCTGCAGGACCTCGAGTTGTGACCGTCGCGATCAAGCCTCTCCAGAGCGGCTCCCGCTGTGCCCGACAGGGCCGGGGCGGCATCCGGCGAGGTTGCCGCACCGCTCGCGGCTCTGACACTCGGCTCGGTCGATTGCCTCACATCCGGACCGCTCCGACGGCAAGCGCGACCATCAACTCGACAGCATCACTGCGCGCGAGCTTCTGCTCCCGCTCCAGAGAGCGCCAGGTGTAAAACGAGAGCGCGTGTCCGATCGCTGAGCGCAGGCGTTCCCTTGCCCTACCCCTGACCCGCCATCCTGACGCAAGGACGTCGACCGCCGGCGCCTCGAACGGCGGGCGATCTGGCAACGAGTGGCGCGCGCGCACAGCTTCCACGTCGCGGAGGATGCTGGCCTGGCGGCGCTCGTTCTCGGCGAACCAGGCGTACTGTTCGGACAGGCCACGCCGCAGGCGATCGCCCGAATCGTGAATTCCGGTCCACGAACGGGGGTCAGGCAGCGGGTGAAGGCTCATGTAGTGCGCCGTGCAGGCCGCGAACAAGCTCTTCTCGTCGGGAAAATGTCGGTAGACGGTCAGCCGCTCCACCCCGGCCCGCTCGGCGATGGCGCTCACGGTCGTGTCACGAGGCCCGACTGTCATATGGAGCTCAAGAGCAGCTTCGACAATCCGGCGGCGCGTCTCGGCCTGACGCTCGGCGCGTTTCCCCAGCCGGTAGGGCCGCCTGCCTTGGCTTTTCGGCGACCGGGGTGACGTTTTCAGTGAACAGCCTCGCTCAATGACTATTGACACGCCTAACCATCCGAACTAGAGTGGCAAAAGACAGTCTACATAACTGTTTACTGAATTGCGGAGGCGCTCCAATGGCGGAAGTTATTAACGAGTTGATCCTTTCCGGGCAGGGCGATCAGGTCACACTGTCTGGTGGCGTGGGCGTCGTTTTTAAGGTCCCAGGGTCGCTTACGTCCGGTCGTCTGGCGATCGTCGAGCATCCCGTGCCTGTCGACGCACTGGTCGTCCCGCACACACACACGAAGGAGGACGAGCTGTCGTACGTGCTCGAGGGCGAGATCGGCGTGATGATCGGAGACCGGGAGTTCATCGCGCCGACGGGTTCGTATGTCTTCAAGCCACGCGGGATCGTCCACGCCTTTTGGAATAACGGGACGACGCCAGCGCGGCTTATCGAGCTCATATTTCCCAGTGGGCTCGAAGACGGATTCCGCGAGATGGCGGGGTTGACGATTGACATGGCAATGGCCGGTCAGGACGTGAAAAGGCGTAGCGAAGTCTCAGCGCGTTATGGCACGACGCCAAACTTCGATTTGCTCCAGGACTTCGCGCAGCGCCACGGGATCCCGCTGCCGCATGGGTGGCATGTCGCTGACAAGGTGTCCAGCGACGTCGCGTCCAGGCGCGCAGGCCCATTGCGTTAGCGGATCCCTGCGTGAAGCGGGTCTTGAACGGGACTCTCCTCGAGGGGATGACAATCAAGAGTGGACTGCTGGCCGGAGTTGAGCTGAAGCAGCTCGACCACTGCCTTTCTCATTGGCGAGTTCAAATGAGAGATGTTTGGTCGGGGGCCCGGGATTTGAACCCGGGGCCTCACGGTCCCGAAATCTACGCCGTTTGGTCCGCAGAGCGCTTCTGGGGTGGTTTTCAACCAGATTGGAGCAATCGCGCGCCTCAGTTAGCCTGTTCGGAGCGGCCGCCAGGCGCTCGAATTACTACACGAACTACTGCATGCGAGCGGCGTGTTGCTACACGGTCTGGCGGTCGACCGAGGCGGCGTCGAAGGCCCGGGCCCAGCGTGATGCCTGCTTCAGCACGGTGTGGTGGTCCTCGGCCATTCGCGCCCGACGGGGCAGCGGATAGACGATCGGGTAGACACCATTGTCAAATAGCCACTGGATCCGCTCCGCATTCGCTTTGGCCGTTCCTACGAGCGAGAACTTGTCGAGCAGCTCATCCGAGACGAGCTCCGTGGCTCGATCAAAGTCGCGCTCTTCCCACGCGACCTTGACCTTCCGAGCGTCTGCGCCCAGGCCGCAGATGTCGGCGATGTGGAGGTAATGCTCCGAAGCGCAGTAAAACGCGATGCCGCGCCTCGCCGCAAAGAGGGCGGCCTCGTCGTTGGGGTCGACGCACGTCATCACCAGCGTCGCGATCTGGACATCACTCGGATCTCGGCCGGCTGACTCGGCGCCCAGCTTGATCAGGCCGCGATACTCGGCAAGCGATTCGTCGGTGAGCCAGTTGGCGATCACTCCGTCGGCGACCTCGGCCGCGGTGCGGACCATCTTCGGTCCAAGACCCGCCAGCCAGATCGGCGGTGCGTCGTCCCCAATGGGCCCTTCGCGAAGGTGGAAGTCATTCGGCTTGAACCACTGCCCGTCGTACGAAAACTTCTTCTGGGTCAGCAGCCCGCGCACGATCGCTACCGTCTCTTTCGCGCGCGCCAGCGGCTTTTCCACCACGATGCCGTGGCCGCGCTGCATGAATCCGATCCCGCCGGCGCCCAGGCCGAAAGGACCGAAGCGGCCGTTGGACAGATCGTGGATGCTGCGCGCGCTCATCGCCAGCAGCGTCGGCGTGCGCGAGTAGAAGTTGACTATCGCCGTGCCCAGGCTGATGGTCTTCGTCTCCCGCGCGAGAACGGCGAGAACGGCAAACGCGTCCTTGCCCGATTCCTCGGTGGTGCAGAAAGCCGAGTATCCGAGCCTCTCGGCCTCCTGCACCCAGGCGATCAGCTCGTCCCAGGAGAGGTCGCCGGTGTGGCAGGTGAAGCCGAGCCTCCGCCCCGTCCAGCGCGCATCCAAAGTAGTTAAGTAGTGTACTATATTTGGCGATGGCGCGGCGCAACCTTCATGCTCCCGTCCGGGCTTCATCCGCCCTCCAGCGTGAGTTTCCGCAGATGGATCGCCGCTCGACCGAGGTACTGATCAACCTCATCCGCACGGACAGCCTCGTCACCACCGCGCTCGGCCGCCGCTTCCGCCGCCATGGGCTCTCGCTGTCCGGTTTCAACGCGCTCGTGATCCTGCGCCAGGCGCCGGATGGCGTGAACCCGCACGAGATCTCGGATCGTCTCCTCGTGACGCGTGCGGCCGTGACCGCCATCCTCGACGCTCTCGAGACGAGGGGCCTCGTACGCCGCGATCGAAGCGGTGCGGACGGACGTATGTCGCTGATCGCGATCACCGCGGCGGGCAAAGAGCTCCTCGATGGGCTGCTGCCCGAGCACTTTGCAGCCGAGCGCGCCATGGCGTCGGTCCTGGGCGCGAACGAGAAGGAGCTGTTGATCTCGCTGCTCGGCCGGCTGCAGCTGCACCTGGCGGCACACGGCGACGACATCACCCTGGCAAAGTGAGCAAGCTGGCCGGCGTCACGCCGTTCCCGCCGGACTTCGCCGCTCGCTACCGCGCACGCGGCTACTGGGAGGACGTACCGCTCGGACGCTTCTACGACGGCGTGTTCACTTCGCACGGCGACCGCGTGGCGCTGTTGAGCGGCGGCGAGCGTGTCACATACTCCCAGTTGAAGTGGAGGGTCGACCGCCTGGCCCTGCACCTGCTCCAGATCGGCGTTAAGCCGCTCGACCGGTGGGTCGTGCAGCTGCCGAACATCCCGGAATTCGTCTACCTCTATTTCGCGCTGGAGCGACTCGGCGCCGTCCCGATCATGGCCCTCGCCGGACACCGTTGGAACGAGATCAACGCCTTCTTCGAGCTCACTAGGGCGAACGGCTACGCGGTCAGCGAGAAGCTCGGAGATTTCGATGCGCGCTACCTGATCACCCCGATTCACGAGGCACATCGCGGAGTAGAGACCGTCCTCGTGGCCGGTCGCGCCGAGGGCGACTCGATTTCGATCCAGGATCTGCTCTCGCGAGCGCCGCGTCTGCCCGCGAACCGCCTCGAGGAGGTCGCGGTCGACCCCGACGAGCCGTGCATCCTGCAGCTTTCGGGCGGCACGACCGGGGTGCCCAAGCTGATCCCGCGCACCCACAACGATTACGTCTACAACACCAAGGCGGCGGTCGCCGTCAACGACATCCATGCCGACGATTGCCTGCTGGTGGCGCTGCCGATCGCGCACAACTTTCCGCTGGCGTGTCCCGGCATCAGCGGCTTTTTCTGGAAAGGCGCTCGCGTTGTGCTCACCGAGTCGCCGCGGGCCGACGACGTGTTTCCTCTCATCGAGCGGGAGCTGATCACACACATCGAGCTCGTGCCCGCCCTGCTGATCCGCTACATCAACGCGCCGTCAGTCGCCAACCACGATCTGTCCTCGGTTCGTGTCATCAACACCGGCGGTCAGAAACTGCAGCCGGAGGTCAAGCGCCGCGCCGAATCGGTATTTCCGAACGCTCGGGTGCAGGAAGTCTTCGGCATGGCCGAGGGGCTGCTGATGTTCGTGCGCCTCGACGACCCGGATGAGGTGCGGTTCGAGACGGTCGGCCGGCCGGTTTGCGAAGACGACGAGATCATGATCGTCGACGATGAGCGCCAGCCGGTTCCAGACGGCGAGGTCGGCGAGCTGCTCGTCCGCGGGCCCTACACGCTGAGGGGCTACTACAACGTGCCCGAGTACAACGCGCGCACGTTCACGCCCGACGGGTTCTATTGCTCGGGCGACCTCATGCGCCGGCATTCATCCGGCAACTACATCGTCGAAGGGCGCAAGAAGGACCTCATCAACCGCGGCGGAGAGAAGATCAGCGCGGAAGAGATCGAGAACCTCATCCTCTCGCATCCCGCGGTGTTGAACGTGGCTTGCGTCCCGATGCCCGACCCGGTGCTCGGCGAGCGCATGTGCGCGTTCGTCATCCCCAAACCAGGGCGCACGTTGACGCTGACCGAGCTGTCGGCGTTCCTGACCGAGCGAGGACTTGCGAAGTTCAAGCTGCCCGAAAGGCTGGAGCTGACCGACGACCTGCCGCTCTCGAAGTTCGGCAAGGTCGCCAAAAACGTGCTGACCAAGCAGGTCGCGGAGAAGATCCAGGCGCCGATCTAGTCGATCTTCAGCACAACCCGCCCGAAATTCTTCTCGGCCTCGACGTAGCGGTGAGCGGCACTAACCTCATCGAGCGGGAACGACCTGTCGACGAGCGTTTCGAGTCCGTTCGCGGCGAGCTTCCAGAAACCGTCGAGCGCGGCCTGCGTATGAGTGCGGATGCCGATCACAGATTGGCTTTTCAGGTAGAGCGAACGCAGGTCTAGCGGCACAGGCTCCGCGACCTGCGCGCCCGAGGAGACGATCACGCCCAGCCGGCCCAGCGCGGCGCTGACCTTGGGAAACATCGTCGCGGACGAGGTGTTGTCGATCGCAAAGGCGACGCCCTGCCCCCCGGTGAGCTCGCCGACCTGGCCGGCGAACGCGTCGTCGTCGGTGTCAAGCACCGCGTCGAAGCCGCGCTTGCTCAGCATCTCGCGTTTCCAGTCCTTGCGCGACGTCGCGATGACGCGCGCACCCAGTGCCTTCGCGACGAGCGACGTCACCAGACCCAAACCCGACGCCGCCGCGGTGACGAGCACCCAGTCGCCAGGCTTCAGGCCGGCGACTGAGAACTGCGTGAACGCGACGGGCCCACTCAACGCGAGGGCAGCCGCTTGCTCGTAACTGAGCGTGGATGGAATCCGGCGCACTACTTTCGCCGGCACCGAGACCAGCTCCGCGTACGAACCCTGGCGGTGGACGCCGATCAGCTGAGCGCTCGGGCAACCGTAATCCCGGCCGGCCGCGCACGCGGGGCAGCGCCCGCATGTGACGAACGGCGAGACCGCGACGTGATCGCCAGGCCCAAGACCACTGACTCCCTCCCCCGCCTCGACCACGTCACCCGCGAAATCCGAGCCGAGGATGTGCGGAAACGTCAGGCGCGCGAACGGGTTGCGACCCGCACGCGTACCGATGTCGAGCATCCCGCCCACACGTACGGCGCGCACCTTGACCAGCACCTCGCCCGCCGCGGCTCGAGGCTCGGCTGCGTTCTCGATCTTCAATACATCCGCCGAACCGAATTCGTGGATTACCGCCGCTTTCATGTCGCTTCGGCCACCACCGGGTTGGAGAGCCGGCCGAAATCACCGACCTCCATCTCGACAAGGTCGCCCGGTCTCAAGAACTCACCGCGCGGAAGACCGACACCGTCGGGTGTGCCGGTCGCGATCACATCGCCCGGTTCCAATGTGACCAAGTCGCTCGCGGCGGCGATCAGCGCGGCCACCCCGACGACCATGTCGGACGTGTTCGCTTCCTGCTTGAGCCGGCCGTTGACCCAGAGGCGGAGCTCGAGGTCCTGCGGATTCTCGACAAGGAACGCGGGCCGGATTCCCGGGCCGAGCGGAGTCGACTGGTCCGCGCCTTTGGACGCCAGCCAGTCCCACTGAAACGGTTCGCCGATCGGGTATTGGACCCGATGCGGCCCGCGCAGTGAGATGTCATTGATGGCCGAGTAGCCGGCCACGTATTCGAGCGCGTGGGCCTCGTTCACATGCCTGGCCCGCCGGCCGATGACCACCGCGAGCTCAGCCTCCCAGTCGACCTTGGCGCCGGGATCGGCGGGCACGACGATCGGCTGCCCGGGACCCACGAGCGCGGTGGTAGGCGGCTTCAGAAAGAAATAAGGACGAGCCCCGTCAGGGCGGTCCACCTTCATCTCGCGCATGTGCCGGTGGTAGTTGGCCCCCGAGCAGAGCACTTTCCGCGGATAGCGAAGAGGCAGCTCGAGGTGCGCGTCCTCGACCTGCGACGCTGAGGCCGGATCGAATGTACGAAGTCCCGCCTCGACCTCCGCCCAACGCTCGATGAGCTCGAGGACTCCGCACGCTGCGACGGGCAGCTCGACGACGTGCTCGCCGTAAAGCGCGCCGGCGCGCTCCTCACCGTCGCGCGTGCGATATGACACGAGGCTCCACGCTTTCACTTCTTCGCGGCGACTCTCGTGGCCGGTAGCTTGGCGCCGGCGTCGAAGAACTCGTGGCCCGGAATTCCCGGACCCCATAGGTTGGCAAACCGGTAATCGGACATTTCCCACTTTCCGGGACGGTAGTTCGCATCGTCGTAGATCTTGATCAGGTCCGCGTAATACTCGACCACGCAACCGGCGGGGTCGAGGTGGTACGTGAAGAGGTTGCCGCCTGCGCCGTGGCGTCCAGGACCCCAAAGGAAGCGGCCACCGTTCTTCTCGAGCACATCACCGAGCAAACCGAGCTGGCCGAGATTCTCGACCTCCCACGCGTAGTGGTGCAGCCCTTCGCCGCCCTTCGTGATACCGACTCCGTGATGGTCGGCGTTGCAGCGCAGAAAGAGCAACGTGCCGTCGCCGACGTCGTCGGAGAGCCGGAAGCCGAGCACCTGCTCGAGGAAACGCTGCGTCTCGCGCGGCTTCTCGGACTTGAGCATCGGGTGGCCGAACCTGCGCGGCTGGACTCCGCGGCCTGTGTGTCGAGGCTGGTCCTGGGCCAGGCCGGTGAACACCTCGAACAAGTGGCCGTCCGGACCTTCGAAGCGGATCGACTGCTTGACCGACGGCTCGCGGTTATGGTCGATCAGGGGCACGCCCTCCTTGGCCAGACGATCCTGCAGCTCGTGCAGGGCATTCTCGTCCCGCGCCTCGAGCGAGATGTGGTCGAGCGCCCCTTCACCGGCCTCGATGTAGATCAGAGAGTGGTGCGCGCCGCCGTGCGTCAGGTAGGACGTCTTGCCCTCGCGCGCCACCTCGCGCAGCCCCATCACGGTCGTCGCCCAGGCCACCGACTTCTCCAGGTTCGGAACCTGCAACGCAACGTGTCCAATCGCTGTGATCATCACGCTCTCCTTGCCAGCTCTAGATTGAGGATGCGCTCGGCGTTCGAGTGAAAGACCTTGTCCATGACCTCGTCGCTGTAGCCAAGTTTCGCCCACCCTTCGAAGAGTCTCTTGTGCGTCAGGCTCGGGTAGTCGCTGCCGAACATCATCTTGTCCTGGAGCCGCCGTGGGATGTCGTGCTTCAGCGCCTCAGGGAAATACTCGGGACCCCAGCCGGACGTCTCCCAGAACACGTTGCCTTTGTGCAGGCAGATCATCAGCACGTCCTCAGTCCACGGCCATCCAGGGTGCGCCGCGATGATCTTGAGCTGAGGAAAGTCGGCGGCAAGGTCATCGAGCGCCGGCAATGGTCGCGACATATTCAGGTGGCGCCCCAGACCACCGGGCGCGCCCGCGCCCATACCAGTCGTGCCGACGTCGATGAGCACCGGCACACCCAGCTCTGTGATCTTCTCGAAGAGTGGGCGCAGCTTTGGATCGTCGACCGAGAAGTTTCCGCAGACGGGATGAAAGTGAAAGCCGATGAGACCGAGGTCGTTGATGGCGTGCTCCGCTTCCTTGATCGCCGACGAGCCCTTCCACGGATCCACGGACGCCCAGGCGTTCAGCACGACGTCGGGATAACGATCGCGTAGGCCTGCCACGTAGTCGTTCGTGCACGGCGGGCACCCCGTGACGGTCTCGGTGTCGAAGGCCACCATCAGGACCTCGACCTCGGCCCGGCGCAGCTCGTCGATGACCTGTGTTTCGCTCAACGGAGCCCACGGTCGGTGCCAGTAGGTGCGCAGCGCCTCGACGTATGGAGTGATCGCGTTGAACCACTCCACCGTGTTCGGATGGCAGTGGACGTCGATGCGGCGCATGGTTGTTAACTGCATACACTGTCTGCTGCGATGGCGCGAATCCAACGTAGGCGGCGGTCGAGCGTCTCGCTGGATGCCATCAAACCGTACCGCCTCAACGGAAGCACGAACGCCGGCTCTCTCCACGAGCACCTGCGTCGGCTGATCCTCGACGGCGCCATCCCGAACGGCGCCAGCATCTCGCAGGTCGAGCTCGCGGAACGCCTAGGCGTGAGCCGCACGCCTCTGCGCGAGGCGATGCGAATGCTGCAGGCAGAGGGCATCGTCCACGCCGAGCACAACCGGCGCGCGCACGTGACCGCGCTCGATGTCGGAGACATCGACACCGTGTATGGATGCCGGGTCTTGCTCGAGGCGACCGGCGTGCTCGTGACGGTGCCACTTCTGGATAGCTCGAAGATCACCGAGCTCACGGAAGCAGTGGCCACTATGCGCAAGCACGCTGCGGACCCGAACGCCGAGATCTGGGCGCGTGCGCATCGCCGGTTCCACCGGGCCCTGATTCCGGAAGCCGGACGCGAGTTCGCGCGCACCCTCTCGACGTACTTCGACCGCGCCGAGCGCTTCCGGCGCGTGTTCCAGACCGAGGAGATCCAGGGCGGGGTACGGCTGCTCGAGGAGCACGAGGCGATTCTTCGCTCATGCAAGACAAAGAACGCGAACAAAGCCGCCGCGCTGGTGGCGCGGCACTCAGCGCGAGCCGCGCTGACCCTGATGGCGCAGATCGCCCCGGAGCGCGAGCCCACGCTGGTGCGCACCGCCTTGCAGCTCTTCTCAGCTCTCGACTCGGCCTGACTTCTTATCCGCTGGTGACTTTCAGATGCCGCCAGCTGCCCTTTGCCCCCTGGCCGTGTACCGAGGTGCTGCCGTGCGGGCCGGTTGGCTTCAGCGTGCACACGATTAGCCCAAGAGTCACCGACTGGACTTCGACAGGGATGCCCTCGGTCCGGTAGAAGGCCTGGCCGTCGACCTTCCACTCGGCCGAGCGCGCCTTGGGATTGAGCGCGATCTCGTAAGACCTGAACTTGCCGGGTTCGTTGATTGCCACGAACGGCGACTGCACCAGGTAGCTGAACGAGCCGCCCTCGGGCGTGACGCCGGGGATCGGGAGCCGCTCGTAGAGGGCGCCCACCCGCGTCGCGCTGAGCATCCAGTCGAAGATCATCCCGGTCGAGAAATCGCCGACGACGAGGCCGATCCATCCGTCCGTGATGTCGTCAGGGTTGCCGTTGTAGGTCTCGCACCCCATCTCTGCCGAGATGCGCGCGCCGGTCGCTGGGACCGAGATGGGCTGCGGCGTGACAAGCAGATGCTTGGGATCGTCCAGCATGTGCACATGGTCGTGCTTCAGGCGAAACGGGTTGACCGTGATGTGCATGGTCCCGCCGTGCGCCTCAACCTTGGCCTGCGGGTCGCCATAGGACCACATGCTTCCGTCGGGTGTCGGCAGCTGCAGCGGCACCCATTTGCTGGGATCGACCGCCCCGGCCGTGAAAGTGTCGTACTCAAGAACTGTCATCGCTTCGCGCCCTCCTTGTTGGCGTCCCACTGCGGTAGCTGAATGATCTCCAGGCCATGCTCTGCCGCCAGACGCTTGTATTTCTCCGTGTCGAGGACCTGACCCGGCGGCGGGAGCTCGATCCGCGGGGCCGGCTGCCCCATCTTCTTGTGAAAGACCTCGAGACCGGCCGGGATCGCGATCTGGAGCAGATGGCATTCGGTCTCGAAGCGCAGCCGGTGCGGAACGTCGCGCGGCAGCCACAGGAACGCTCCCGGCTCGGCGGTCACGGTCTCCTCGCCGCACGTGCATGAGATCCGCCCCTCGAGCAGATACCAACCCTCGTCCTCTTTATGGTGGACGTGGAGCGGCGTCTGCCCGGCGGGCGTCTTGAAGTCGAGGAGGCCGAGCGCGCCGCCGGTCTTGTCGCCGCTCGCCTTGATCGTCATCAGGATCTGCAGGTACCAAAGCGGATCGCCGCCTTCCGAATCCAGGGCGAAGAACTCGTTTGACATGCACCTCCTCCTTATTGCCTGACCGCGGCCGACAACTTCGAGCCACCGAAGGCCGAGGCGAAGTCCGTCGCAAACTGCGCGAACGAGCGGGCTTCGTGCCCGGTGACGTCTTTGAAGTCGTTCGTCACGAAATCGCCCCACCCGTCGGAGTACGCCCGGCCGTAGTCCACCACATTCCCGACGAACCACCGCGAGAGGCCGAAGCCGAGCATCGCCTGTTGCGCGGCGTCCTGCGGCAGGGCGACGTAGTTGACGTGCTTGCCCATAACGCGGCTCAGCGTCTCGGCCGCTGATGACATGTCGATCGACTCGGGACCGGTCGGGGTGTAGATCTTGCCTGCGTGCCGGTCCGGGTGCTCGATGACTTTGGCCGCGAACACGCCAACGTCGCGGCCGTCGATCGTCCCAACGCGGCCCTGGCCGAGGTTCATGTAAAGCATGCCGTCCGAGGCCACCGAGTTGGCCGAGCTGAGGAGGTTCTGCATGTAGTAATGCGGACGGAGGATCGTCCAGGGGATGCCCGAGGCCTTCAGCTCTGCTTCAACCAGGGCATGCAGACGGCCGTTCCTGTTCGGAGCGTCATGGCCTGCCTTGATGGCCGAGTTCCGCACGATGTGTTTGACCTTGGCTTGTTTGGCGGCCAGGATGGCGTTGGAGCCCATCGAAGGCTCTAAGGCCGAAGCGGGCGTCAGCAGCCAGAGAATATCGACGCCGTCGAACGCTGCCGCAAGAGTGTCCGGCTCCTCAAGGTCGCCGGCTTCGACCTCGACGCCGTCCTTCCGGAGAGCCTGGCCCTTGGCTGGGTCGTGTACCAAGGCCCGGACCCTCAGGCCGGGCTTTCCCTTGAGCTCGCCCAGCACCGATGTCGAAACCATGCCGGTCGCGCCTGTCACCAAGACGGTAGAGACCTTGTCAGCCATGTCCGTCATCCCCCTTGGATAGTTAACTTATGTACTATCGTCAGTCTAACTGTATGCAGATAAAAGTCAACCTCACCGGCTCCGCGCAACAGCCGGTGCGATGCTCGCGTTGTTCGAGCGAAAGAAATTGTCAGGGTCGTACTGCGCTTTGACCCGGCCAAGGCGGTCATAGCGCTCCTGGCCGCCGTAGGCATCGATCAGGCGGTCCGCTTCGTCGAAGTTCAGCATGTTGGCGTAGATACCTCGCCCGAGCCAGGGCTTCAACGCGTCATGCGCCGCGCGGATCTGGGCGACGTTGCTCGCATCCAGCTCGGCGTCATCCCAGTGCAGCGCGAAGTTGAGCCACCAATTGTGGTGGCGGTTCGGAAACGCAGTGGCGTCAGGGCTTACCCGCGCCATCGCGCCGCCGAGACCAATGATCTCGATCTCGCCCGACATCTTCATCTCGCCCCACCTGTTGACGAGGATCTCGAGCGCTTCTTCGGGCAGCTCGTTGATATGGGCTTCCTTCGTGTAGTAGCGGTTGCCGTTGGGGAACTCGGGGTCGAGCAGCTTCTGGACCCGAGCGCCAAACGGCATCAGGGTCATCGCCTTGGCAGCGGGCTTGCCGACGCCGATGAGTCGCTCAACGAGCTGGATGCCGTCATCTGATGACGCGTCATCCAGGTACATGACGATCATGAGGAGCAGACGCTTGCCTTTCAGCTCGGCCGGCACGAAGGGGAGCCCAGGCATCGACTGCTTCAGTGCGGCGTGCCAACCGACGTGGTCGGGCAGCTCCGGGTAGATGCGTGCATATTCCGCGAGCGCTGTGACAGCGTCCTCGGGGTGGTGGAGCGCGACGCCGATTCGCATCTGCGGCCCGAATCGGTGTGCCTGGAACTCGAATTCGGTGACGGCGCCGAAATTGCCGCCTCCGCCGTGAAGCGCCCAGAACAGATCCGGGTGCTCAGTTTCGCTCGCCCTGACAATCTCGCCGGCGGCCGTCACGAGCTCGAGGGCGCGAAAGTTGTCGCACGTCAACCCGTGCTTGCGGGAGAACCAGCCGATGCCGCCTCCGAGCGCAAGGCCCCCCACGCCGGTCTCGGAAACGATGCCAGCGGGAACGATGAGGCCGTGCTCGGCCGTGGCTGCGTCGACGTCGCCCAGCAGGCATCCGCCTTGGACTCTGGCGACGCGGTCGTCCGGATTCACGTCGACGCGACGCATCCGGGTGAGATCGATCGTGAGGCCGCCGTCGGCTAGGGCCTTGCCCGTGACGCCGTGCCCGCCGCATCGCACCGAAACCTGGAGGCCGTGACTGCGCGCCAGCTTTACCGACGCGACCACGTCATCGGTGGTCGCGCAGCGGGCGATGACCATCGGTTTCTTGTCGATCATCGCGTTCCATATCGTCCGGGCCTCGTCGTAGCCAGGTTGCCCAGAGGTCACGACGTCGCCGGTGAAGGACCTGCCGAGCTCTTTCGCGAGGGCTGACGCTGACCTCTGGTCGAGAACTGTTTCCGACACTGCCGTCACCTCGAAAGTGATTAACTAGTGAACTACTTTAAGGAGTTTAACTGTATGCAGATAAAAGTCAAGCCCGGTTAGAAAATTTGATAAGGGGTTCAACTCCACGGAGCTCATCCAGCACCACGTGGAGGTGCCGCGGGCTCCTGCACTCCGCCGGCCGGATGTGCCTAAATTCAGAAAATGGTCGGGGGCCCGGGATTTGAACCCGGGGCCTCACGGTCCCGAACCGTCTTGGTGGCGTGGCCCTCGGGCCTGAGGCCCGAGCACCCGCGCCGGCGTTGTTCGATTCATACCAATTCGCGCTCGCCAGCCTCGTGCGAAACCGACCTTTCGTCGGAGTGCCCGTCACCGCAAGGTAGCCGTCAGTGGTACAGGCGATTCGAGATGACGGCGTGATCGCGCCGTTGCGCGGCGGAGTCGAGGCCCCGGTCGCAATTGGAGCAGCTGCGGAGCGACGCCGCCTGGCCGATCAGACCACCGCCTGGTTCAAGGCCAACGAGGTGCATTTCGGGGTCTCGGTCGCCGGTGAGGTGATCCAGCGTCCGATCCCGTACGACCCCCTGCCCAGGATCGTCGAGTCGGTGGAGTGGGCGTGGCTGGAGCGCGCGCTGGCCCAACGGGTCCGGGCTCTTGACGAGTTCATCCGCGACTCTTACGGCGACGCCCGGATCCTCAGAGCGGGCCTGGTGCCGCCCGAGCTCGTCTATGGCTCGACCTCCTGGTTCCGGTCGTGCCGCGGTCCCGCGGCGCTGCGTCCTGGTCAAGTCTGCATCGCCGGGATCGACCTTGTCCGAGTCGACGGCCGGTGGCTGGTGTTGGAAGACAACCTGCGCGTGCCTTCGGGCGCGAGCTACGCCCTTGCCTCGAGACGAGCCCTCGCCGACATCGCCCCGGAGATGCTGGCCGGCGTGCGCCCCCGCGCGCTTGGCGAGTACCCGCGCCGGCTTTTGGCTGCGCTGGAGTCGCGTCCGTCCGACGCCGGTCTCACGGTCCTGCTCAGCCCCGGGCCCGCGAACGCGGCCTACTACGAGCACTGCGAGCTGGCCCGTCTGATGGGGATCCCGGTGGTGCTGGCGGAGGATCTGGTCGCGAGTCATCGTGGGTGCTGGCTGCGCCGCGATGGGGGAAATGTGCCGGTCGCACGCATTTACCACCGCTACTCGCCCGAGTTCCTCGATCCGCTCGGTGGCCGCGACGACAGCTTGATCGGCATCCCGTTTCTGTTCGCCGCCTGGCGCCAGGGGCGAGTCGTGCTCGCGAACGCACCGACCTGTGGAGTGGCGGACGACAAGAGGCTGTTTCCCTACGTCCCGTCCCTCGTCCAGTACTACCTCGGCGAGCAGCCGATGCTCGAGCAGCCGGCCACCATCGGGCTGGAGAACGTCGCCAACCGCCGCGAGGTCCTGGCGCGCTTCGACGATTTCGTATTCAAACCCGTCAACGGCAGCGGCGGCAAAGGCATCGTCTTCGGTCCCATGGCGCGCGGCGAAGAGCGTGCGGCCGTCTCGGCGACCCTCGAGCAGGCACCGGGCACGATGGTCGCCCAACCTCTGCTGGAGATCGAGCGGCTGCCGTGCGTCGCATCGGCCGGAGATCTCGAATGGCGCCGCTGCGACCTCCGCGCGTTCGTGGTGATGGACGTCGATCCGTGGGTGATGCCGGGCGGCCTGACCCGAATGGCGCCCGGGACCGACGCATGGCTGGTCAACTCCTCGGCCGGCGGCGGCGTCAAAGACACCTGGGTCGAGTCCTGATGGCTGCGACGCACCCCATCGGCCGCGGGCGGCAGTACGAGATCGTGCACGACAGCATCCACCACTACGACAGCAGCGCCTCGCGAAGCCGCAACGAGGTGCGGCTCCAGCCGCTTCCACGCAAGGGCGTTCAGCTCGAAAGGTTCCTACTCGAAGTCAGCCCAGCGGCAGAAATGGACGCGCAGGTCGATCATTTCGGGAATCCCATCTGGCTGGTGAGCGTCGAGGCGCCCCACTCGGAGTTGAGGGTGACAGCCCGCAGCCAGGTCTCGATCGTGCCTGGCGGCGACGCGGCCGCCACGGCGCTACCCTGGGATCCAGTGGAGCTGAACAGGACTCCGGCCGTCGAGTTCCGGCTGCCCTCGCCGCGAATCCCTGAGCTGGCGGCGATCAAGGCGCTTGCCCGCGAGATGGGCCTTCGCGAAGGTGATTGGGATTCCTTGCAGCGCGCCAACAGAGATCTGCGTCTGCGCTTCGAATACCTACCCGGATCGACGGTCGTGTCCAGCACTCTGGAGGAGATCCTCGAGGGCGGGGTGGGAGTCTGCCAGGACTTCGCGCACGTGTTGATCGCGCTGGCCAGGCACCTCGGTTGGCCGGCCCGGTATGTCAGCGGCTACCTCGTTCCCGAGGCCGAGTCAGAGGGATACAGCCATGCCTGGGTGGAAATAGGGTCCTCCGACGGCAGCTGGCTCGGCCTCGACCCCACGCACCAAGGCGAGACGACCGAGTGGCACGTCGCGGTCGCGGTGGGCCGCGATTACAGCGACGTGTCGCCGCTGCGCGGCGTGTTCGTCTCCGAGGGCCCGGGCGCGCCACCAGAGGTCTCCGTGAAGATCGCGGCCGTCGGCCCCTTCGAGCTGCGCAGGCAGCTGCACGCGGCCAAGCTGAGCTTGCAGGATCAGCAATAGTTCTTTCGCCGCCCGGCTCGTCTTATGGTTGGGGATGCCGTGCAGCTCACACCGCGTGAATCGGAAAAGCTCCTGGTCTACGTGGCGGCTGAGGTGGCACGGCGCAGGCGGGCTCGGGGCCTCAAGCTCAACCTGCCCGAGTCGGTCGCGCTGATCACCGAGGCCATGCTCGAGGCCGCCCGCGATGGCAGGCGCGCGGCCGAGGTCATGGCACTCGGCCGCCAGGTGCTCACCCGCGCCGACGTGATGCCAGAGGTGCCTGAGCTGCTGCACGTCGTGCAGGTCGAAGCCACCTTCCCTGACGGCACCAAGCTGCTCTCCTGCCACGACCCGATCCCATGAGCCCCATCGGCGGCTACATGCACCCCACGACCGAGATTGAGATCAACGCCGGCCGCGCCGTGACCACCATTCGCGTGACCAACCTGGGAGACCGGCCAGTGCAGGTCGGATCTCATCACCATTTCGCCGAATCCAACCGCGCACTTCGTTTCGACCGAATGGCGGCGTACGGACAGCGACTCGACATTCCCGCTGGCACCGCCGCGCGCTTTGAACCAGGGGAGTCCCGCGAGGTGAAGCTGGTGCCGTTTGCGGGCCGGCGCTGGATTGTAGCGTTCCAGGGTTTTGTCGGCGGATCGCTCGATGCGCCGGGCGGGAAAGAGAAGTTCGCGGCCAGGCTGAAGGAAGAGGCCTTCGACCTGGGAACGCCTGAATGAGGATCAGCCGCCGCCAGTACGCCGAGCTCTACGGACCCACCAGCGGCGACCGGTTCCGGCTGGCCGACACCAACCTGGTCTGCGAGGTGGAGCGAGATCTGACCTTGCCCGGAGAGGAAGCCGTCTTCGGTGGCGGGAAAACGATCCGAGACGGGATGGCGCAGTCGTCCACCCTCACCAACTCGGCCGGAGCGCTGGACCTCGTGATAACGAATGCAGTGGTCATGGACCCGCTGCTCGGGATCGTCAAGGCAGACATCGGCATTCGAGCTGGCCGCATCGTCGGTATCGGCAAGGCCGGCAACCCCGACATCATGGACGGCGTCACCGATGTCCTGGTGATTGGAGCGGGGACCGAGGTGATCGCGGGCGAAGGTCTCATCGCGACGCCCGGCGGGGTCGACACCCACGTCCACATGATCTCGCCGCAGCAGGTGTGGGCCGCCCTCTCGAACGGCATCACCACCTTGCTAGGTGGCGGCACCGGCCCGGCGGACGGAAGCAACGCCACCACGTGCACGCCAGGGCCGTGGAACATCGCGCAGATGCTGCGCGCGGCCGAAGGACTGCCGGTCAACTGGGGCGTGATGGGCAAAGGCAATGCCAGCTCACTCGATCCGCTGCGGGAGCAGATCGAAGCCGGTGCGTGCGCTCTGAAGGACCACGAAGACTGGGGCACCACGCCGGCTGTGATCGACCAGAGCCTGCAAGTCGCCGATGAGTACGACGTCCAGGTCGCCATCCACACCGACACGCTGAACGAGGCGGGGTTCGTGGAGGACACGGTGGCGGCCATCGCGGGGAGGACCATCCACACCTTTCACACGGAAGGAGCGGGTGGCGGCCACGCGCCAGACATCATCAAGATCGCCTCGCATCCAAATGTACTCCCGTCTTCCACCAACCCCACCCGCCCGTACACCGTCAACACGCTGGACGAGCACCTCGACATGCTGATGGTCTGCCACCACCTCAACCCCGGCGTGCCCGAGGACGTGGCGTTCGCTGAGAGCCGCATCAGGCCGGAGACGATGGCCGCGGAGGATGTCCTGCACGACCTCGGCGTGCTCTCGATGTACTCGTCGGACTCGCAGGCCATGGGAAGGATCGGCGAGAGCTTCATCCGCCTGTTCCAGACCGCACACAAGATGAAGCACTTCAAAGGATCGCTGAAGGGAGATGGCAAGGCCGACAACATCCGCATCCTCCGCTACCTCGCCAAGCTGACGATCAATCCGGCGCGGGCGCACGGCATCTCGCACGTCGTGGGGTCGATCGCGCCCGGGATGCTCGCCGACATCGTGCTGTGGCCGATCGAGTTCTTCGGCGTGAAACCGAAGCTGATCGTGAAGGGAGGCATGGTGGCGTGGGCTTTGATGGGTGACCCCAATGCATCCATCCCCACCCCGGAGCCCGTGATCTACCGGCCCATGTTCGGTGCGCTCGGCGGCGCGCTGGCGCAGACGTCCATCACATTCACCTCGCGGGCGGCCTTCGACTCTGGCATCCGCGAACGTCTCGGGTTGAATCGGCAGGTCGAGGCGGTTCGCGATTGCCGCCACCTTGGAAAGGCCGACATGGTGCGCAACGACCGCACGCCCGAGATCACCGTCGATCCGGAGACTTACGAGGTGCGGCTGGACGGCGAGCTCGCGACGGTACCTCCAGCCGAGACCCTGCCAATGACACAGCTCTACTTCCTCGTATGAGCTCCGCGTCACTACTGGCTGCATTGCAACTGGGTGACAGCGCTTTTCCAAGCGGAGCATTCACCCAGTCGTACGGGCTGGAGACCCTGGTCTCGGAGAGGGCCGTCTTGAATGCCGCAGGCGTCGAGGAAGTCCTGGCGGCCCACCTGCGCAATCGCCTGGCTCGCGCCGACCTGCCCGCCCTGATCGCCACCCATCAGGCCGCGACTGCATCTGATGCGGACCTGGTGCGCCGGATCGATACCATGCTCACCGCCTCAAAGCTGACGCGCGAAGAACGCCAGGCCTCGCAGCGCGTGGGCGCGCGCCTGATTGCGGAGGCAAAACGGCTCGCGCCCAGCCCCATCTTTGAATCGGGCCCGTGCAATGGAGCGGTCGCCTTTGCGCTCGCCGGCTGCGCTATGGGGCTTGACGCGCGCGAATCCGCCACCACGTATGGCTACTCGTTCGCTGCGGCTCTGGTCTCGGCCGCCATGCGCCTTCTGCGCATGGGTCACGGGGATGCTCAGTCAATTCTTCGCCGCAGCCATGTGTTGATCGAGCGAGCTGTGTACGAGGCAGAGACGATCCGGTGGAATGAGCTGTGTCCTTTCGCACCGCAGCTCGAGCTCGCGATCGCCCGGCACGAACACTCGCAAGTGAGGCTCTTCGGCTCGTGAGCGCGCCGCTTCGAGTCGGTGTTGGCGGACCGGTTGGATCGGGGAAGACGGCCCTGATCGAACGGTTAGTACCGGCGTTGGTCTCGCGCGGGCGTTCTGTCGTCGTGGTGACCAATGACATCCTGACCCGAGAGGATGAAATGCACGTCAAGCGCACGCTTCGCGGCGTGCTCTCGGAAGAGCGCGTGATGGGCGTCGAGACCGGCACATGCCCGCACACCGCCGTGCGGGAGGACCCTTCGATGAACCTCGCGGTGCTGGCTGAGCTGAACGTTCGCTTTCCAAATACGGACTACGCCTTCGTGGAGAGTGGAGGCGACAACCTGACGTTGACCTTCAGCCCAGAGCTGGTGGACCTTTACCTCTACGTGATCGATGTCGCGGGGGGCGACAAGATACCCCGCAAACGCGGCCCGGGCCTGGTCCTGGCCGACCTGCTGGTGATCAACAAGGTGGACCTTGCGCCTAATGTTGGTGCTGACCTCGAGGTGATGCGGCGGGATTCAGAGCTGGTTCGCGACGGACGCCCATTCGTGTTCACCAACTGCCGGACAGGAGACGGCCTGGATCCGGTCGTCGCGTTCCTAGATACCGCCGCCGGTCGGCACGAGCACCGTGTGCTTTGGGGCGCCGATGATCACCGCCACTAAGGCCTCAGCCCGACCTTTTGGAAAGACAGGAAAGCTGGTGGCGGTAGCGGCAAGCGTCGGGGGCAGGACCGCTTTGCGAAGCCTCTACACCGAGGGCACCTTGAAAGCCATGCGCGTCCATTACCTGGACACGGCACTGCCGGCGATGGCTTTCTTGACGATCGCGAGCCCTGGTGGCGGGGTGCTGCAGGGCGATCGGCTCGAGGTGGACATCTCAGTCGAAGATGGCGCTCAGCTCCACGTGGGAACCACCTCGGCGACGCGTATCTACTCGATGCCTCAGGCGCATGCCGAGGCCCGGACGCGCTTCACGGTGGCACGTGGCGCCTACGCCGAATTCGTGCCTGACCCTTTCATGCCCTATGCCGGCTCACGTTTTGCGGGTGTCTCCCGGCACGTTGTGGCCGAAGAGGGCGGCCTGGTCCTGGCCGAGGTGGTTGGACCTGGGCGGCAGGCCAGGGGCGAAAACCTCGCTTACGGCTCGTGGAAAAGCGAGATGGAGGTTCGTCGACCGGACGGTCGCCTGCTGTTCAGGGAGACCACGCTTCTGTGTCCGGCTGACGGGCTCGTCGGGCTCGGAATGCTTGGCAGTTGGCTGGCAATCGGCTCGCTCTACGCCGTCTCGACCGGCCTGAATGCGTCCATCTTCGATTCAGTTATCGCGTGGTGCGCCGAAAAAGGCTTGGCCGCCGGCTGCAGCGAGTTGCCTAGCACAGCTGGCTGCTGGTTTCGTGTCCTGGCACATGACGCACCAACGGCGCATGACGCGGTCACGCGTGCCTGGGCGCTGGCTCGCACGCGGCTAGTCGGCTCTCCACCTCCAGCCGCCCGGCGCTACTGAAAGATGCCCGAAATTCCGAGCGATCGTTCGTTCGACCCACACGATGACTAAGCCGTCGTATTTCAGAAGCACGTCGGGCATGCGAACAATGATCATCCTGGCCACGGTCGCGTTTGGAGCCATGCGTCTCATGCTTCGGTTCGATCGTGCACATCTGCGAGCGAGTGGACCGTGGACGAATAACTCTCTAGACGAATAGCGGCTCCGTCTTCACTCTGTAGTTGCAAAACTCATGCAACAGCCAAGCTCGGCGTACGTGAGTACTCACGAAGTAATCCGCCCAGCCTCGCGCGACATCTGATCATGCCCGTGAGTCCAAAGCTCGACATGCTGATCGACCGATCGGTGCACGAATTCGGCGAAAGTGGGCCCTAAGGAGCTACCTGGTTAGTGTTCCACCAAGCGACTCTGCCCTCGCGGCCTGCGCTCGGATTGGTCCACCGTTGTCGAGCTGCGGTACACCTGCTTGACCGCTCCCCGGAGCGGGAACTGTTGCCCATGGCCGAACGAACCGCGGTCACTCGCGCTGGACTCGTCTGAATCGTCGCTTGCGAATAGGCGCCGCTGCTTACAGCGGGACCACCTGCCAGCGCACGAAGAGGGTGAGGGCTGCCAGCGCGCCGAGGACCACGGTGCCGGCAAGCGCCGGAAACTCGCTCTTCCTGGCTTGGAAGATTGATGCGCCCACCATGACGAGGACCAGCCCTGCCGCGGCCAGCGGCGCCAACCAGGGGAAGACGTGGACGGCGGGCGGCACCGTCAGACCGAAGGCAGCCGCTAATTCGGCCACGCCGATGAACTGGCGCAAAGGCGGCGGCAACGACGACGGAGGCCGTCCCCGCGCCTCCATTCGCTTGGCCGCAGCACCGTATGCCACCGTGAAGAGCAAGCCGTGAAGAAGGAAAAGGATCGCGAGGACGATCTGGAGCACCCAAGCCACTGTGTTCATAGTCGACGCGCCTCAACCGGTGCCGGTTGCGCCACTCGCATGGCGCGCAGCGCTGCTGCCCAACGAGTCAATTCGCCGAGGACCTTCTTGAGGCTGTTCTCGTGGGTTTCCTCGGGGACGAACTGGCCGTCGTGGATGTACTTCGGGACCATGTGAATGTTCACGGCCTCGGACAGCGGCACCATCTTCAGGGTGGTGACGACCTGTTTGGCCATCTGGACCGAACGCATGCCGCCCGACATTCCGCCGTAGCTGATAAACGCTACGGGCTTGTAGTTCCACTCGTGGGACAGGAAGTCGATCGCGTTCTTCAGGCTGCCCGGCATCGAGTAGTTGTACTCGGGCGTGACGATGAGGATCGCGTCCGCGGCGTCGACTCGCTTGCTCCAGGCAATCGTGTGGGGCTTCGTGTAGTTGCGGTGGATCGGGTGATGCGGCTCGTCGAGCATCGGCAGATCCATCAGCGCCAGGTCCGCGACGTCGACGTCGAACCCGCCGAACTTTTCGATTTCGGAGATCGCCCAGTTGGCGATCGGGAGGCCCAGGCGTCCGGGGCGGGTGCTGGCGATGATCACCAGTAGCCGTGTGTTCATATTTGAATCTCCATGAATGGCATTATCATTGACTCGTTCATTGAGATGTTAAACTATTGAACGATGACGTATATTTCGGCTGATTTGAGACCGGCCGCGACCGCGATCGACCCCGCTCGAGAGATCTGGGCGTTGTTCCTCGACCCCGTCCTCGACCTGCTCAAGAGTCACGTCCTGGCTCATTACGCTGAGCACCGGCTGACGTCCTCACAGGCCTGTTTGCTCCAGCGGCTGAACCACCCCATGCCGCAGCGCGAGGCGGCGCTACAGCTCGGCTACGACCCGTCCAACATCACCGCACTGGCCGATGTGCTGGAGGCGAAGGGTTTGGTTGAGCGGAGGCTCGACCCCTCGGATCGGCGGGTCAAGACCCTGGCGAGAACGGCCGAGGGTGAGAGGTTGGTGCGCGCACTGGAAGAAAGTCTCTCCCACCCTCCCGAGTCACTGAGCCGGCTGTCGCCGGATGAGCAGGAGCAGCTCCTGCGCCTTCTGAGCAAGGCATTCGGCCCGAATAGCTGATTGGGACTGCCTTGACGCAGTCCCGGCCGACCCGCTGATGCTGCGTGGCAAGTTTGCTGAAGCGGCTTTCTACGCGAGTGATCTCGACCCTCGACTGCCGAACTTGCATAGGTGACGGGAGCGGCGACCCGGCAAACGTCCAGAACGGGTTCTGGAAAGGCCGAACTAGACGAAGGCGGCTAGCTAATAGGAATTGGTGGCTAGGCAACTTCCCAAGCCGGCGACGCACAGGGCAGGACCGTGAGGCACTCAATCTGCACATTGCCCCACGACAACACCGTTTGCGCTGCCTCGGTTTGGTTGCTCCGTAGGAAATTGTGATCCGGCTGTGTGCCGATGACTCCAGAGAGACTCGGAAATCGCCGATTTTGAATACAAAAATGGTCGGGGGCCCGGGATTTGAACCCGGGGCCTCACGGTCCCGAACCGTAATAGCACTCGGTTCGCTGAGAGCCGCCAGAGGCCGTTTGAGTTCACCCCGTCCGCACTCTCAGTCCGCCAGGTGCCGCTGCGTGCCGGTGGATGCCGCCCGGGTTGCTACAAGCGTTGCTACACGGTTTGGGCGAAGCGGTGCATGCGGCTCTCTCAAACGATCGGCATCATCTTGCTGCGATCACCATGTCGACCACCGCTCGCGCCGCCCGACAAAACCCTAGGCTGGATCGTGGCGCCTGTAACAGTTTTTAAGTCCGGATGGTTAGTGGTTGTGGCCGTCCACTGAGGTCCGCTCAAGATCAAAATCGCTCAGCAAAGCAGCGAATCTGTCCGTGGACATCCCATTGTGCACGGGCATTGCTGTCAAATTGCTGTCTTGCGACACGAGGTCGCACATGCGTTTGTCCGAAATCGTTTGAGCCCGGTAGGAGGTGAGAACGAGGAACTGGCCACGGGCAGGGTTCTGCCCCGGCATCCCTACCAGAGCCGAATGGAAGCGTCTGGGACGAGATAAGGGTTGCCCGCGTAGTAGGCGTAGTAAGAAAGTGTCTCGGCGGTTGTTCTGCAGCCAGTTATGCGTGACGTTTATCAGCTCGCCAAGGCGGTCGCCGGCCGAGGGTGCTGTGGCGGCCTTTTCCGGAGCGCTTTACCCGCCGGAGCTTCTTCCATTTCGCCCCCTCCCGTTTCTGGGACTCTCCCTAGAAATTGGTATGGCGCGTTTTTATGGGGACGTCTTCCACGACGGAGTTATACGACGATTTCGCGCTTTCCGGTTTTTATTAAGTAAGACTCGTAACTGTCCGAGTCATCCAGTAGTGTGATTGAGGCTCGGCCCTCAAACTCCAGAATCAATTCACGTGGCGACTTGAGATCGAAGGCAACCACGTTCCGACCAACAACACTGACGAGACTGGTGCTCGAGACAGGTGGCCTGTCGACGCGGATCTCCACATCGCCAGCCGGAAAGTAAGGTAAAGATCCCAGAATTGTCACAGTTAATTGGTCGCCAAAGGCCAACACGATTACATTCACTGCAAATGTGACTGTTTCGAGGCGGCGCCCAACGAAGATCTGCGGATCGAAGTCGTTTGGAAGTCCATACATCAGACGCTAGCTCCTCGGAAATGGGACATGAGTCTCCGACGGTGATCCAGGCTGCATTGTGGACGGATCGATCGGCTGCCAACTCCCGTCCGCCATGGGCTTCTCAAGCTTCCAATACCCATTGGGATACCCAGGCGCTGATGGCATCTCGCGAATCCTCCAGCCTGGCGGGATATAGGTCGGTGGCAGTTGGGGAGGATTGGTCGGCGGTTGGAATTTAGGCGAGAGCTTCGGCCCAACCACTGCTTCGTCGGGTCCCGTCGCTGTCCCGGCGACTCCGGCTCCTCGGCTCAGTCCCAGCGTTGCAATTGCAACCGAGAGGGTGCCTACAAGCTGAAACGGGTGCGCCTCGTAGTTCTTGATCGTCGCGATGATCTGGTTCTGTTCGACTCCGACCTGGTAGTTCTGAGCGTGTTGGTAACTGTCACCGTTGGGACTGCCGTTATTGAGGAAGATGCCCATCTCCTGGCGCTCGGGGCTGTTTGGATTCAGCCATTTGGAAATCTCAATTGCGGTACCAATCGGAGGCGTCGCTTCCAGCAGGCCGACTACTGTATTCGTAACACCGATTGAGAAGTCCTGGATGTCCTGCTCCACAACCGCATATGTACCTGTTACTGCGGCAACCACAGCGTCCCACCAATTGTGTCCAGTTGGATCAACTCGCGCGATCGGATTACCCTCGGCATATGCGTACCGCGAGAGGCCCCAGATGTCATAGCCACCACCGGGCACAATTGTGTCCGCGCTGGTGAACTGCCCCGCCACGGGGTCGTAATAGCGCGATCCGTAATACATCAGGCCGGTGCTGGAGTCCGAGTGCTGGCCCGTGAAGCCGTAATCGGTGGGCATGGTGCCGCTCGAGTAGCGCAAGATGCCATACGGAGCGAAGAGCTGGCTCGCGGTCACGCTTCCGCTGCTGTTGAGAACAAGATTCGCGCTCCCGAGGCCGTCTGAGACTAGATAGCTCACAACGCCGTTGAGCGCAGTCGCGATCCGAAGCCCATTGGCGTAGTAGTACGTGCGGATGGTGACACCCGGGGTCACCGCGTTGGATGCAGCCGACGCTGCCCCAGTTCCAGCCCAGTTAGCTGCGGTCACAGTGAAGGTGTAAGCGGTTCCGTTGGTCAGTCCAGTCACTGTCGCAGTGGTTGTCGCGCCGTCAGGCGTGGTGACGCTGATGCCGCCGGGTGACGATGTCACCGCGTATGAGGTGATCGCCGCTCCACCGTTGGACGCAGGGGCCGTCCAGGTCACCGTGGCTTGGCCCATGCCTCCTGTGGTGGCGACATTAGTTGGCGCACCGGGTGGCGCAGCCGGTGTCACGCTGTTCGACGGAGAAGAAGCCGCGCTCGTGCCTGCGGAGTTGGTAGCGGTCACGCTGAACGTGTAGCTGGTCCCGTTGGTCAGGCCGGTGACGGTCGCGGTGGTCGTGCTGCCATTCACAGACGCGGCGAGGCCCCCCGGCGTCGACGTCACGGTGTAAGAGGTAATGGCCGCACCGTTGCTAGACGCCGGCGCGGTCCACGTCACCGACGCCTGAGCGTTGCCAGCAGTTGCTCCGACGTTTGTTGGCACGGCCGGAGGCCCAGCCGGTACGACCGCATTGGACGCCACCGAAGCGGGTCCGGTTCCAGCCCAATTGGTCGCCGTCACAGTGAACGTATAGCTCGTGCCGTTGGCGAGTCCTGTCACCGTCGCAGTCGTGGTGCTGGAGGTGGCGGTCAAGGCGCCAGGGGACGAGGTCACTGTGTAGGACGTGATCGCGGCGCCGCCGTTGGATGATGGCGCGGTCCAGCTCACGGTCGCCTGGGTGTTCCCAGCCGCCGCAGTGACGCTCGTCGGCGCACCCGGCGGTGCGGCCGGAGTGACGCTGTTAGAAGGCGCCGAAGCCGGACTCGTTCCAGCGGAATTGGCGGCGGTAATCGTGAACGTGTAAGCGCTGCCATTGGTAAGTCCAGTAACGGTGGCCGTGGTCGTGCTTCCGTTGACTGAGGCAGTGAGGCCTCCTGGCGACGAGGCAACCGTGTAGCCCGTGATGGCGGCTCCCCCGTTATAGGCAGAAGCAGTCCAGCTCACCGACGCCTGGGCGTTGCCGGCGGTGGCTGCGACGTTGCTCGGAGCACTTGGCGGTCCGACAGGAGTCACGCTGTTGGATGGAGCCGAGGCAGGACCCGGGCCCGCCGAGTTTGTCGCCGTCACCGTGAAGGTGTAAGCGGTGCCGTTAGCGAGGCCGATAACGGTAGCGCTCGTGGTGGTGCCATTTGGCGTCTGCGCACTCATCCCGCCCGGCGACGCGGTCACCGTGTAGGAGCTGATTGCGCTCCCGCCGTTGGAGGCTGGCGCGGTCCAGCTCGCTGCCGCCTGGCCGTTCCCGGCGGTCGCGGTCACGCTCGTTGGAGCACCTGGAGGCGCCGCCGGAGTGACGCTGTTGGAAGGCGCGGACGCTGGACTCGTGCCGGCTGAATTGGCGGCCGTCACCGTGAAGGTGTAGGCGATGCCGTTGCTCAGTCCGCCGACGGTGGCGGTGGTCGTCGCGCCGTTTGGCGTGGTGGCGCTGAGCCCGCCCGGCGACGAGGTAACCGTGTAAGAGGTGATCGCGCTCCCGCCGTTGGAGGCCGACGCCGTCCAGCTCACCGTCGCCTGGCCGTTTCCCCCCGTCGCGGTGACGTTGGTCGGTGCCCCCGGAGGTGCAGCTGGCGTCACGCTGTTGGAGGGCGCGGACGCCGGACTCGTGCCGACCGCATTGACGGCCGCGACCGTGAAGGTATAGGCGGTGCCGTTGGTCAGGCCAGTGACGATCTGAGTCGTCGCCGTCGAGTTGAAGGTGGTCCCCGTCTGGGCCGTGGTGCCCACGTATGGAGTGACCACGTAGCCGGTGATTGCGCTTCCACCGCTCGAGGCGGGAGCCGTCCAGCTCACCGTCGCCTGCCCGTTCGCCGGTGTTGCGGTCACGCCCGTGGGCGCGCCGGGAGGGCCCGTCAGCGTGACCGAGTTCGAGGTGCCCGCTGGACCGGTGCCCACGCTGTTCGTGGCAGCCACCTGGAAGGTGTAGGTAGTGCCGTTGGTCAAGCCGGTGACGGTGGTGCTCGTGGTGGTCGCACTGCCGTTGACTGGAGTCCCTGCCGTGGTGCCCACATACGGTGTGACCGTGTAGCCGGTTAGCGTAGCCCCACCGTTCGAGGTGGGCGCTGTCCAGCTCACGGTCGCCTGGGCATTGCCACCCGTCGCGGTTACACCTGTAGGTGCACTGGGAACCGTCGCCGGAGTCACGGTGGCCGATGGCGCTGAAGCCGGGCCCGTGCCGGCCGCGTTGATGGCAGCGACCACGAACGTGTAGCCGGTGCCGTTGGTCAGGCCGGTGACGATCTGAGCTGTGGAGGGTGTGTTAAAGGTGGTTGCGGTCTGTGCGGTCGCGCCGATGTAGGGGGTGACGACGTAGCCGGTGATGGCGCTTCCACCGTTAGAGGCGGGAGCTGTCCAGCTCACCGTCGCCTGCTGGTTGCCGGGGATCGCGCTCACACCCGTGGGTGCACCGGGAACTGTAGCCGGAGTCACCGCGGCCGATGCCCCCGAGGCCGCGCCGGTTCCCTGGGCGTTGATCGCCGCGACCGTAAATGTATAAGCCGTGCCGTTCGTCAACCCGGTGACCGTCTGTGTCGTCGCTGCCGAGTTGAAGGTCGTGGCCGTCTGAGCGGTGGTCCCAATGTACGGCGTGACCACGTAACCGGTGATCGCCGACCCGCCGGTCGAGATGGGCGCCGTCCAACTCAGCGTCACCTGGGCATTTCCTGCGGTACCTGTGACGTTGGTGGGAGCGCCTGGAGGACCAAGCGGGGTGACACTATTGGACTGCGCTGACGCCGGTCCGGTGCCGATCGCATTGATTGCTGCCACCCTGAACGTGTAGGCGGTGCCGTTGGTCAGGCCGGTGACGGTTTGCGTCGTGGCTGTCGAGTTGAAAGTGGTCGCCGTCTGCGCTGTCGCGCCGATGTATGGAGTGACCACGTACCCGGTCACGGCACTGCCGCCGGTGTTGACTGGCGCGGTCCAGCTCACGGTTGCCTGAGTGTTCCCGGCCGTAGCCGCTCCAATGGTCGGCGCATCGGGAACTGTCGCGGGCGTGACCGCGTTCGAAACCCCCGCCGGGCCGATTCCAACGCTATTCGTGGCTGTGACCTTGAAGGTATAGGTGGTGCCGTTGGTGAGCGCCGTGACCACCGTGCTCGTGGTGGTTCCGTTGACGTTTACCGGAGCGCCCGCCGTCGTCCCGACGTAGGGCGTCACCGTATAACCGCTGATCGCGCAGCCACCGTTGGTAGGGGCTGTCCAGCTCACCGTCGCCTGCTGGTTGCCTGGGGTGGCGGAGACGCTGCCAGGCGCTGCTGGCACTGTACAGCTCTGGTTATAAGTGACCGTCAGATAGGGCCGCTGCGCCGCGGGATTGGTGGAGGCTGATGAGTAGAACGAAAGGACGTTGGAAACCGTCTCAGGCGGCGCCTGTTTGACGATCAGACCATTGTTGACCGCGACTCCATTGACCCAGTCCGACACCAGCTGAGTCGGGTACCAGTAGTACCAGCCAAGCACCCCGCCGACGCCATTGTTGGTGTAGGCAGCCGTGGGCGCGAAATCACCGCCGGCAGTGGTCCATGCCGCGACGCCGTTCGACGAGTTCCATGTCGCACCTGGGGTCCAGGCAGTTGTGAGTTGGTGCACGCTAACAGGAGCCGCGGTCGTCGTCGTCTCGCTGGACAAATTGAGGCCCAGTTCCGCGCTCAGAATCGGCACGTTAGCGGGAATGCCGGTCAGGTCGAATTTGAGGAGCGAACGCCGAAAGATATCCTCCGTGGTTGTGCACGTGCCGGGGCAGATAAGCTCCCGAATTGCAACAGTATTCGGATCTGCGCTCAGAGTTTCGCGCATCGCTCCAACCGTCCCAGGGTCGTATGTCTCGAGGGCGTAGCCGACTTCCAAGGAAGTCGAGCCACACTGAGATATGTCGCGGTACCTACTGCCGCTCTTGAGGTAGCAATCCTGTAGGGCGCCGTTCATCGTGAGGGTAGGATCGATAACAACAGGCCACGTTCGCTCTTTCCTGGCCAGCCAGAGAGCATCCGCCGTAAGGGTCACGAGCTGTTCTGCCGCCGTATTCCCGAGCGTCAATGTGACGGCTCGGCTGACTATCCCGGAGCTGTCCACCATGAATGGTGGCGCGAAGGCAAAGCGCGGACGGCCGGCTGCATCTAGGAAGTCGATGCCTCCGGATGTGTTCGCCTTCGCTGTTAGTCCGGCGCTGCTTTTGAGCGCATATGCGAAGCTATTCGGTGATGCGGCGTCGCGCAGGCTGATGGCTTCCTTGACTGCGTCGTCATGAGCTGAGAATGTGACCTTGACACCTCTAGTGCTATCGATGTAGCTCGCAGTGTCCGCCGAGAGGGATGCCTTGCCTCGTCCGCCAACCAGTGCGAATGCGACCCACTCCCCATCGCGGGTGACCCGAACAGGTTCATCGGCCAGATTGATTGGCACCTGGAGTTGATAAGCGTTGGCCTTATTGTGGATGCCAGAGTCGCGGGGCCCTACAACCAGGGTGTTGTCGATCGGTTGCCAATGGCCAGCTTCGTCGCGGTAGTTGATCGTATTCATGTAGATAACCGTCTGGAGCGTGCCGTCGGATCTCGCGTAAGTTCTTGAGGTTCGTGTTCGCAGGTGAGACTGCTCAACCCCAGATTGCTCTCGTGGCGCGATGCTTTGCTGCAACTTGGAATCAGCACGCTCGGATGAGCTGACCGCTGGGCTGGATGGGTTCATGGCGTTGGACGGCAGGGAGGCGGTCTGCATGGTCGTAGCACCGGTTCCCACCAGGGAATTCAGTACTGGCACGTTGACGGGCGTCGAGGTACCTGTCCCGCCAACGACATAAGTGACCTGCTGGATGTTCCCGATGTAGACGCTGGTCGTGGTCACGCCGCCCTGTACGACCTGCTGGGCGACCCGAGTGCCCTGCCCGTCGTAGAGGAATGCTCCTGTGGTGCTCGGCGTTCCCGGCTTGTCCTGCCAGTTGGAGAGTTGGCCCTGGTTGTTATAGGCGAGCTGCGCCCCGGTCTGCGTGCCCTGGCAAGTCGACGCGCTGGTCGCTGCCCGGCAAGTCATGTTGCCCGCCCCGTCGTAGGCCGCGGTGTAGCTGGTGCCAATCTTCGAGGCGCCGTGGGGCTGGATCGCGCCCGCGTAGCTGTAGGCGCCCAGGGGGCCATTGGTCAACCTCCCCAGGTTGTCGTAAGCAAAGCTCTGGTTGTAGTTGGCGCCGCTCAACGTGCCCGCGCTGAAGATCTGGCAGGGCACCGTGCCGCTCGAGGCCGCCGCCACCACCCGGTTCTGCTCGTCGTAGCAGAAAGCTTGGTTGTCAGTACCTGAAGGCAGTGTCGTGTTCGCCGTCGTGACGTTCCCCGAGGCATCAAACGTACGCGTCTGGTCGAACAGGGTCGTGGTGCCCTTCTTGAGGTTTACGTCGTAAGCCCGCGCCAGCAGGTCGAAGCTGGCGTTGTACTGGTAGAGGCCGCCAGCCAGGCTGCCGCCGGTAATGAGGCCGCTCGCCCCACCCGTGCCTGCATACACTGCGCCACTCAGCAGCGTCGCGCTTCCCATCGTCGTGCCGACCCCGCTCAGCCAGCCCTGTGCAGTGAGGCTGTTGGTCACCACCTCTCCAGTTGGGTAAGTCTGGTTGAGCACGTTGCCGGCATCGTCGTAGGCGGTCCGCAGCAAGTAGCTGTTGGCGCCCACCGTCAACGTCGACGATATTTGCCTACCTCGTGCGTCGTAAACAAAGCCCTCGCTGCCGCTGAGCGAATTGGCGGGCGCGGCCGTGAAAGTCTCGCTGGTCAGCCTGCCCACGCCAAAGTTGCCATTCGCCGTGCTGTCGTAGCTATAGGTGTCGTAGGCCCCAGTCGGCGTGTTGGTCGTGTTGCGCCAGATCGGCCGGTTGAGCAGGTCGTAGCCGAAGTAGGTCGTGCCCGCCGCCGACTGGCGGCCATCAACCATCTGCGTCAGGTTGCCATTCTTGTCGTAGGTGAAGTTCTGCTGCCGCACGTCCCCGTCGAAGTTGGAGGTCTCCCTGCCTGCCATGTCGTATTGGGTGGTGGTGTTGTTCGCTCCGTCGGGATGCAGGATCCAGATCAGGTTGCCCACAAAGTCGTACTGGTACTTGGTGGTCGCGTAGACGGCCCAAGTCGCAGCCGAGTTGCCGGAGTACTTCTGCTCATAGAGGATCCGCCCCATGGCGTCTTTCAGCACGCCCGACCGGTGGTTCAGGGGATCGTCGGTCAGAGCCTGGTTGTAGCATGCGCTGTCGCCGGTGCCGGCCGTGTTGCAGGCCATGCCATACGTGAGGCTGATAGTCGATGACACCGGATTTTTGACTGACTTCGTCCGCCCCAGCCCATCGTAGGTGGACGACGTGCCTGCCACCGTGCTATCCGGGATGGAGTAGGCGCCGGCGCCCGGCGCGCCAGTGTACGTGGCCACCAGGTAAGGCACGCTCCTGAACACTTGCCTCTGCGAAGGATCGTAGAAGGAGTACTGGACCACATCCTGCCCGGTTGGCCCTGGGTTCCTCGTCTCCACCACATTCCCCGCGCCGTCATAGAAGGTCCTGGCGGTGACCGTCTGGGTGGAGTTCAGCCGTTGCACCTGGTCAATCTCCACGCATGGGCTCTGCGCCGCCGAGCCCGAGCACCACACTGCATAGGCCATGGACTGTGTGGTCAGCCCTGCGGTTTCCAGCGGCTGAGTCACGCTCGTCGGCCTCCCGAGGGCGTCATAGGTGTAGCCCGTCGTTTGGTTGTTCCAGTCAGTGGTTGACATCGGCCAGAGCCCAAATCCGCCGCCGCCGGTCGCGCCAGTAGGTGTCTGGTATGCGATGGTAGTTGCTGCGCCAAGGTTGTCTCTCTTTATCGTCAGCGCCTTGAAGTAGTTGTCAAACGCCGTGCAGGTGGTGAAGAAGGTAAGGTCGCCCTGGCTTGGAGCTACGCACCCTGACCGCGGCGTGGTGCCCCCGTTGTAATACGACATGTTCGGATCCCGCTGTGCAACCAGGTTGCCCACGTTGTCGTAGAAGCTGGTCGTCGCCAGTTCATTCGCGATTACGATCGAGGTGCAGTCGGTGTAGTTGCTCGATCTCGTCACGTCGCCCTTGGTGAGTCCACCTGTTGCCCCCAGCACGTTGGGCTGCTGGTCGTAACTCGTATAGGTGCATTGCTTCCGGTTTCCGGTGGTGTCCTCGGTGTCGGTGAACCCCACAAAGTTGATCAGGTAGGGCCCAGACACCGAATTTGAGTTGGCGAGGACGGAGTCGTTCCAGGTGTAGGCGGTCCTCTTGACAATGTTTACCGGGTTGCCGTTGATATTCCCGTCGTTGATGCTCGTAGTCGTCTTGATCTCGCGCCCGTAACACGTCGCACACGGCCGCGCGCCCGTCTCATAGGCATAGGTCGTGGTCTGATCAGGGACCGTGCCAGTGGCGCCGTCGTACCGATAGTGATCCACCTGGATGATCTGCACGTCGCAGGAAACTTCGGGGTTGCCCAGGTCGAGCGCGCTGACCAGGTTCCCATTCCAGCCGTTGTTGGTGTATCCGCTCACAGACGGCGAGCCCGCTGGGATGATCGGCGGTGTACAGACCGGGTTGTACTGGGTCTTCACCTGATCCAGCAGCGTGGCCCCATTGGTGTCGTAGCGGTCCACTTGATACTCCCGCCCATGCAGCGCGTTGGCCTGCCCCGGGTAGCTTGTCTGGTTGGCTACGTCCCAGTAGGGGTCAGACCAGCAGGTGTCGATGTTCGAGTAGGGGCAGATGATCGACAGTCCGACGGTCCCGCCTTGCGCGTTGTTGGGTCCCCAGCCGCCCCAACCTTCTGCGGAATAGAACTTGTGGGCCTCGACGCTCCCGTCTGGGTTGGTCACCTGGACTTGGGTGAAGCCCATGAAGATCCCGTTGTAGAAGTCCAGGTAGTCGTTGTCGTACGCGCTCCCCCAGCTGAATCCGGCCACGCAGGCCGACGGATACTGCGGAGTGCTGTTCGTATACAACGGGCAAACCTGGACCGCCAGGGGGAACACGTCTTGGTAGGTGTAGTAGGTGGTGCCGCTCACCGGCGTGCTGGTCTGCGCGCCGCCCTGGCCGTTTTGCGTCAGGCGCACCAGGTTGTCTGTCCGCGACGCCAGCCCAACGCGGCTCCAGACCCCATCGTCGGCCATGTTGCAGGGGTAGATGTTGGACTGGTTGGTGTTGCACCAGGTCGGGTTGTAGGCGAAGTTCCAATAGCCGCCGTTGTGTCCGTTCCACCAGTCTGTGCCGTGGAGGTTGGAGCGCAAGTTCACCCAGGTGAAGCTCTGGGTCAGCCCGATGCCGTTGCTCGCTGAACTCAGGTAATAGCTGTTGCCGTCATAGGTCTGGCTCCAGAGGACGCAGCCGCGCTGGTAGGGAGTGTAACCAGTATTGATCGCGCCGACACCCGGCGAGGGTCCGCAATTGGTGCTGCCGCTGCCGTTCTGGCAGACCGATAACGAGCAGAGCCCGATGCCCCCCGCACCAGCCGGGAAAAACAGGCTGTCCTCGTAGTACTCGACCACCTTGGTGTAGGTGTAATTGGTCGTCGGCAGGGCGGTTGAGCCGTCATCTCCGTACACCGTGACCTGGGTCAAGTTGAGCCTGCCCGCCGTTGACTCAGTCTTGCCACTGATGGGATCGATCGGAATCGAGCCTGGTCCCGACTGGTCATAGCCCAACTGGTAGTCCTTCAACATGTTCCAGGTCGGCGTCGAACTGCAGCCCGCGTTGCACACCTGCACGTAGATGTCGTTGAGTACGTAGTCGCTCTGTACGCTCGGTATGCCCACCCCGCCGCTGGCGGTCAGGTCTACCGGGTCGTCGCAGCGCAGGTTGCCGATTGCGGCTCCACAGTTGGTGCTCCCGCTCGGGCTGCGCACGACCGCGTGACTCGCCGAGAAGCTCACCCGCAGCAAAGGCGCCCACAGGTTGGGTGCGGTGCCCGTCGGCGTGCACATCGTGCTGGTGTTGCTGCAGGTCGGCGAGTCCCACTCGACAGTGTTCAGGACAGCATCCCGCGGGTATGGAAACCCGAAGAGAGTCTGCATGTCCCGGTTGTAAGTGACGTGGATCTGATTGCCGTCCGGTTCCACGATCATGTCCAAAAGCCAGCTGTAGATGTAGGCCTTGCCCGCGCTGTTCGGGTAGTACTCGAGCGAGTCCGCGGTGCAGCCGAACTCTTCCATCAACCCGTTGGTCAAAAAGACGCGCCAGCAGGGTGGAGTGGGGTTGCCGGCGATGGTCAGTCCGCTCTGGAAGGAGTAGATCTTCGCGTAGATCATGGGGTTGGTCTGCCATTGGACGGGACTGGTCGCGATCGCGCGGCCTGAATCTTCCTGGTAAATCGCCGTGCTCGTGGTTGGCGGAATCAGAGAGACAGCCGTCCCGTAAGGATCGGAGAGTTGCCATGAGTCCTGCCAGGCAGTGCCCCCGGCGTCCGCCACGTAATGCTCTGCCCAGCTGATCGCCCCCATCGACATGTTCCAGCCTTCTCCGACCCAGCCCGCGGCCCCCTGCGCGTTGTGCTGACCATTCACCCCGGCCGAGTTGTAGAACAACACCAATGGCGGCTTCATGCCCTTGGGTCCGGATGGAATGTCCAGGGGGTAGCCAGCTGTCAGCGCCCCTCCGCTCAGGTTTGCCTCAAACGGCTGTGGCTTGCCAAATGTCGCCACTGAGGTGCTGTTGGTCCCAAAGCTGGCCGCGGTGCTGGGAGACAAAAGTGACGCCATCGCGCTGATGGTCTGGGCGGCAGGATCAAAGACTGTGCTCACATTGGTCATCGGGCCCATTGGTGCGGTCGCGGCCATGGGCAGGGCTTCCTGGCCAGCGAGGGAGGACGGCGCGCCGAGCTGGCCCCGGTAAGACGCGTTCAAGACCAGGTAGCTGTTAGTCACGTCGAGGCCGGTGCCCTGGCTCCCGACATGGAGCTTGAGTGACACAGGTGCTCGTAGCCCGTGCTTGGCCAGTTTGCCCTTGGCATCGACCGCCTGAAGCAAAAAGGTGCCATAGCTGAAATGGCCCGACCCGCCGGCGTTCGAACCCGACCCTGGCGAGACCTGAGACACGGCGAGTGAGGTGGAGCCACCGTCTGCGGCCACGTCGGAGGCGCTCAAGGCCTCCGCCGGCACGTCGATCTCCAGTCTTCCATCCCTGCTCAGGAAGTGGCCGGGTGAACCGGCGCTCAGCTGGAATGACTCTGGCACCATTAGGCCCGCATCGTTCCTAGGCTTGGCGTTGGGAGCGCCGCCACGGGTGCCCGGCCTCAAGTTGTCCGCCGGTTGGGTCCCGAGCGTCGGGGACAGCAGCTTGCGTGCGGGTCCCGACTGGGAGTTCGAGCGGGGGTCGAAAAGGTTTGGAGTGTCGTGTTTGCCCGACTGCACCGCGTCGATTGTGAAAGCGCTAGCCTCAGCGGGAAGCGGAACGATCCATGCTGTCGACGTGATGCACAGGCTGAGGCCTATCGCGGTCTTTCTTCGCACCGCTTGAACGGGTGCACCGAAACGGGCGCGCGCGAAAAGTGACCCCCCCATGGCCCGACCCTCCACAAACGGCTGTTGTCGTGATCGCCGCGATGTTCAGCGAGGCGAACAACCCTTGGATCGGAAAACGGTTCCCCAAACACGCCGATTTCCGAACGCGTTGGTGATCACCCTGTCGTTTCTTGCTCCTAAGGACAAGGGAATCCTTACCTTGACATTGGGTACTGCGGGTGGTAATGGCTGCCGGTTACGGATGTCGCGGGCGACGAATGGAGCAGCAAGCAGCAACCAATTCCAGTTGGTCGTTCAACGAGGCTTCGACATGCCTCTCGAGCTACGCGAGCGGGCTTCAACCGCCAGATAAGTCCTTGACAACACCAGATCCGGAGATGCGGGCAGCCGCCTCGGAAAGAGACCGGGCAGTCAGCTTCTCTTTGGCGATGGTTAGCGAGTTACTGATCGTCTGTGGAGATCGACTCAGACGGAGTGCGATTTCATTCCTGGTTAGGCCCGACGCGTGAAGCTCTAGGATCCGGCGCTCGGTGGCTGTTAACCCGGCTGCTTGGACTCCTGGCTCGGAGACCTTCGCCATCCCTACCCCCCGACGCATTCTCGAACTAGTTGTAAATCTTACGAACCCGCGTTAATTACAAATTACTTTACACCTGATCGCGATCAGCGAACTCCAGCTGGACACCTTCCGCATGTACTACAACCAGCAGCGACCGCACAGATCTGTCGATGGCCGTACTCCATTCCAAGCCTTCCAGGCCAGGCTCAAAGCCGGCCCAGCTCTACTCACCCCACCGGTCCAGTACCGGGTCCGTCGCGACAAGCTCGACAGCGGCGGTCGAGTGACGATTCGCTACCTCGGCCGATTGCGCCACCTCCATGTCAGCTACAAACACAGGGGCTGCGCAGTCATCCTCCTGGTTGCCGGTCCGCACCTCCGAGTCGTCGCCGACGACGGCTCAATCCTGCGAGAGTTGACCCTCGACCCAACTCGCAATTACCAACCCCTGCCGCAACAGGAAATATCTACGATGTCGTGAAACAGAGTCCACGATGTCGTGAGACAGAAGATTGGTCGGGGGCCCGGGATTTGAACCCGGGGCCTCACGGTCCCGAAATCTGAGCGGGTTCGTCCACCGAGATCGATTTCGAGGGTTTTCAGTTCATTTCGAGCTAGCCGTGGATCCTTTCGAGGCCTGTTCAGCTACCGAGATCGCCTAAATTACTACATGAATTACTACACGGGAGCCGACTCGGTCTGAACGCAGCGAGTTGTGCGCTTCCGTGCCAGGACCGCGGGACGACCGATAGCCCACCGAGTCCGCACTATAGGTTGTCAAAATGAAGGCGATGCAGCGCATCGAGCACATGACTGCGATTATCGAACGTGAGGAAGATGGCTGTGTCGCGCTCTGCCCAGAACTGGACGTGGCGAGCCAGGGCCCGACCAGGGTGAGCTACGGACTGGGACTCTGATGTCGATCATTCGAGAATCTCAGCTCCCTCGAAAGCTCAGCGAATCGGACTAGCGGTAAGTTTTCAGGGACAACGCGCTGATTGGCTTCAAGAAAGCGAACCAAAAGGTCAGCCTAGACGTAACCAGACGCTGTGGGGACACAGAAATTCATTTGAGGCAGAAAGCCAAGTCAATCCAAAATCCTGAGATGGTGCCGGCCCGCATGCGCTGCCCTAGGCCCAATCGCCATTCCGTGAGGTAAGCGCAGTCCCACCGGTCGAACGCCTTAACCGCGCTTACGTTTCGGGTAAGTGTCCCGAGCGCTCAGTCATTGTGGCTTTTGGACCATAAAGTGATCGCCAGTCCGGTCCGATCGTCGCACGCCACTGGAGGTACTCTTCTTTTGCCGTTCCAGCTAAGTGGTGTTGCCAACCCGGGTCTCCCACCGGTCCCGCCTCCATAGCCCACAAAAGATCCTGACCAGACAGTACATTCCCGATGTGAAGCCTCTCCAGTAGCTCAAAATAGAACATCGGGCGCCATAGTCGAGACTGGGCTGCTTTGCGCAGATGTCCGACGAGCTTACCGTTGATGCCTGCTGGGGCTGCCGAAATGGTTGCTATCTCTCGATTCCCTCCGATTTGATGTCTCAGCTGTCGGAGGGCTCCATGTGGATCGGTCCTGTCGGTCATCAGGTGAATGCCTCCAACTACTAGATCATGCTCCAGCTCGCAAGCGAGTGCGTTTCCGCCCGCACGACTGATATTGACTTTCCATCCGTGCAACAGGTTTGGCAGTGACACAACTTGCGCCGCCAGTTTTTCCAACTCGGGGTGTTCATGCTCGCCGCCAGTTACCTGGGAAAGATCGTGATCAGGCGGGCCTATGATGTGGGTGCGGTCTTGTTGCCAAGGGGCCTCCAGTCCGAAACCCCATGGCACCCGAATTTCTCTGCCGTCAGAGTCATTTTCGACGCGCTCTGGCTTCCCGCCCGGGTAGTCCCGGGCGCCAACCATGAGCCATTCCATCTCCGCCAATGTCAAGACCCCCGCGTCGTGTAGTGCAAGCAATATGTCGCAATACTCATCGAAGGTCCACTCATAAACGCTGAGACCTGCCCTCAAATTGTTGGGAAGGTTGGGGTATTCAACTGGAGGTGCCGCGTTGATATATGCGATCTCACGATGGATCGGTACCGCCTCCAAGAACGACAATCTGGCCCCGTCGTCGTCGTTTCCCCGTGGTGCCTCGAGCTCGACCCCACCGAGTCTGTTGACCAGATAACAGTGAAGGCGCCCGACGTTGTCACGGTGGACTTCTACATCCCACGCTGCTAGCTCCGGGAGCGCGGCGATCTCCTGCTGGATCTTCAGGAGCAGTTGATCGTTACCTGATACCACTCTCCCGAAATGCTAGGAGTTTGGTTCGTCAATCTCAACGGTCAGCCCGACGGGGTTCGGCATTGGCTGAACCCCGCTGCACGAAATCTCTTCTTCTTTACGGAACAGACGGGAACAGGAATGGCGGAAGCAAGCCCGGAGCCGAGGCGCGGCCAGGTTGGGGAGCAGGTACGCCTTCGCCTTCGCAACCGAGCAGAAGAAAGAGAAACAAGAGGATCGACAGTGACAAGCCACCTTGTAACACACTGAATGGATTACCCGATCCCGTAGAGCCGCAATCCTTTACGTTGAAGGTATTCGCAGACCAGTTCGGCCCGGTGAATTGTTGCGGCACCCCAAGTGCCGACCTCGCATTGTCTGGGTGGCGAGGTGGTTGATGCGTTGGCCGCAAAGCCTGCGCCGGTCTTGGGGCTCGTGTAGCTGAAGTTCTTGAGTTCGCCTGGCGAAAGGACTTGGTACCAGTACCTGTACCTATCGGTCGCGCCCGGTCCAACCGGCGAAAAGTTGAAGGTGACCCGGCCAGAGATTACGTAACAGTTGATCTTGATTGTGAACCTGAGCGTCTGATAGTAGGTCGAATTGAAGCCGCAGTAGCCATCTAGGCCTGAACTGTCGGTGCGATTCAAGGGCGAATCCATGACATACCCATAGGGTTCCATCGTTCGGTTTGCCGCGGGATCTTTAGAAATGAATTGCCCTGTGGAGGGTTCGTAATATCGTGCCCTGAGGTAGTAGAAGCCGGACTCGATATCGAGATACTGGCCGGCTACAAAGTCAACGTAGAGAAGCACCTCGTGCCGACCCTTGGAAAAATCCCGTTGGATCAGCTCACTCCGCGGCACGTGCAGGAGATGATGAACGCGCGACTTGCTGCTGGCTTCTCGGGCAAGTCAGTCGCGTATATGCAGCAGGTTCTGCGAACAGCATTGAGCTTGGCGGTGCGATGGGACATGGTCTCCCGAAACGTCGCGCGCATGGTGGACCGGCCCCGGATCGAACGCAAGCCGATCAGTCCACTGACTCCGGACCAGGCGCGAACGTTCCTCGCCGCCATCCGTGGCCATCGGCTCGAGGCGCTGTTCTCCGTAGCCCTTGCCCTCGGCTTGCGGCAAGGCGAAGCCTTGGGACTTCGATGGGAAGACATCGACCTCGTCGCCGGTACACTCCGCGTGCGCTACCAGCTGCAGCGGATCGGCGGCAAGCTGACCCTGGTCCCGCCAAAGACGGAGCGGAGTCGGCGAACGCTAGTGATGCCCACCACAATCGTGGAACGCTTGCGGGAACATGAGAAGCGCCAGGTTGCTGAAAAGCTCTGGGCGGGTTCGAAGTGGGACGATACCGGGCTAATCTTCTCCACTCGGGTCGGAGGCCCGACCCCGGCGCGCCATGTGATCGCGGAATTTCACAAGGCCCTTGAGAACGCCGGTCTGCGGCGAATCCGCTTCCACGACCTTCGCCATTCATGCGCGACGCTGCTGCTTGTTCAAGGTGTCTCGCCTCGCGTGGTCATGGAAGTACTCGGTCACTCGGAGATCGCATTGACTATGAACGCCTACAGCCACGTAGTACCGGAGCTACAACGAGACGCTGCCGCGCGGATGCAGGCAATCCTTGAACGGTAGACGTGCGACCGCAAGCCTGATCGGACCACCTTGATGGCGACCTCCGCAATCTAACCAACCGGCCGCGGCATGGTTCGCGCCGCTTAGGGCCAGGGGTTGCGACTTCGAGGAGGCGGAGGTCGGCGGTAGCTTCCCCGCCGTCAAATGGGCGAGGCACCGCAGGACGCCGTCCACCGGTAGACTGGCGGATTGCTACTGATGGGAGCGAATCGGTTGAGCTACCCCGAGTCGAACGCGGGCGTCGATTAGATGGCGCGAGCGGATTTGCTCGTGTCACTGGTTCGTGCCGCGAATCGTGGGGATGAAGCCCTGTTTCAGCGAACAGTTGAAGCTCTGATCGCGGACGAGCGGTCAAAGCACCACAACGTACTCGCGGATCGGCTCGAGGAGAGTCTCCGCCGAAATGGAAGTAGCGCCGCGGTATTGGCTAGCCGCTCCACTGAGCCCAGCTCCAGTCCATTTTTGCTCACAGTCGAACCCCGCAAGCGAATGGAAGATCTGATCTTGCCAAATGCAGTAGCCAAGGCATCTCAGGAACTGATTGAGGAGCAGCATCGGGTAGATCTTTTGCGCTCGTACAACCTAGAACCTCGAAACCGGGTGTTGCTTGTCGGACCTCCCGGCAACGGTAAGACATCCCTTGCCGAAGCAATCGCCGAAGGTCTCATGATGCCGATGCTTGTTGTGCGGTACGAATCTTTGATTGGAAGTTACCTAGGCGAGACTGCTTCCCGTTTGAAGCAACTCTTCGACTTCGTCCGAACGCGCCGAGGGGTGCTGTTCCTTGACGAGTTCGAGACCCTTGGCAAGGAACGCGGAGACGAGCACGAAACCGGGGAGATCAAACGGGTTGTCAGTTCCTTGCTCTTGCAGGTGGACGCGCTCCCCGCTCATGTTGTGGTGATCGCAGCGACAAATCACCCAGAACTACTCGACAGAGCAGTATGGCGCCGGTTTCAACTGCGGCTAACTCTGCCAAAGCCAAATTCCGCTCAGAGAACGGAATGGTTCCGTCGGTTCGAGCGACAACTCGGGAGGTCGCTCGGCCTCACGCCAGCCTCTTTGGCCGAGCGGCTAAAGTCCGCGAGCTTCTCAGAGTTAGAGGATTTCACGACTGATGTCCAAAGGCGGTGCGTTCTCAGCGAGCCGAACGCAGACGCGAAGCGCATAGTGCGGGAGCTGCTCAAATACTGGAAGCCGCGGCCCTTCAGTAGCGCCAAAGCCTAACTCCCGGTGGCGATCGACCTTCGACTGATCGCACTTGGTTCACCTCGTCTGGAAAATAGAGTGAAGCGACCCGGAGGTGGAGGTACCGCCATTCAATTGCCAGGTCGCGCCCGACAAGCAGCGCGATTGGGGCCTCGCTTCAACGAGTTGGCCGCAGCGTTGGCAGGTCAGCGCGTAGAGCTAGCTGAAAGCGCGGCAGGTGCCCAACCTGAACGGGTACTCGTGCTAGAGATTGTCGGCACCGTTGATGGGTTCATTAACGCGGTACGAAAGGCCGGCTTCGAGTGGCTGGCCGAATGGGATTCGGAAGTGATTGCACCAGATGACGACTTTCGGGAAACGGATCGCGCCGATCAAGAGTTGACGGGCCGCCTATTTCTAATAATGTCAAACCAAGCTGCCATGACGCAGCTTATGAGCCTGTGGCAGCTGTATGTGTCAGACCAAGGCAAGTTTCCGCACGGTTTCGCCCGTTGGCGACATGTGTTTGATCGCCTGAAAATTGTCAGGCCATGGGACGTTGAAGACCGGCTTGCGGAACGAGGCGCCCTAGAACAGTGGCAGGCAACGATAAGCGTCGGTCAGCAGACGGCCAGATTCGAAGCTGAACTGTGGTTCAGAGCAACCTCTAACCGCCGCGATACCGCTCGCGACGCCTTTGCCGCGACCATTTCATCGGTTGGCGGCCAAGTCATTCGCGAGGCGGTAGTCCCAGAGATTGCCTATCACGGGCTGTTGGCAGAAGTGCCCATCCAAACTATTGCCAGCGTCATCGCGCAGCACGACAGTGTCGCTTGGGTGCGGTCGGACGACGTTATGTTTTTCAATCCTGTCGGTCAAACCATCGTTGAGGTCGCTTCAACCGCCGAGTTGAGTGAGGTCGCTGCTCCCGATTTTGGAGGAGTGACCAGCCAACCCGTCATCGCCCTTCTCGATGGCATGCCACTACAAAATCATGAGCTTCTGGCTGGACGCCTTCTCGTAGACGACCCTGACGACTTTGCTGCAAATTACCCAGCGTCTCACCGTTTGCATGGGACAGCCATGGCATCAACGATTGTGTGGGGCGATCTTTCAGGTCCATTGACTCCTGTACGCAGGCCGCTCTACGTGCGACCTGTAATGAGGCCGATTCTGGAGTGGCCCCAAAGTCGCGCCGAACGCATCCCGGAAGACGAGCTTACGGTGGACTTGATTCATCGATCAGTGCGCCGAATGTTTGAATCGGAAGCAGACAGCACCGCTGTCGCGCCATCAGTCCGAGTGATCAATCTATCCTTGGGCGATCCGGTCCGCATCTTCGATCGCCAGCTAAGTTCGTGGGCACGGCTAATCGATTGGCTTGCCAGTCGTTATCAGGTTCTATTCGTTGTGAGTGCTGGCAACCACCTGCAGCCGTTGATGATCGACGCCCCTTCCGACGACATTCTCAAGCTTCCGAGCGAGGATCTGGAAGTCGCAGTTCTCCAGGCGATCGAGCAGGACGCACGTAATAGGCGGCTCTTGTCACCAGCCGAATCGATTAACGCACTCACGGTGGCCGCCATCCACTCAGATACGTCTACAGCGGCGGCCGAAGGTCCTCGCTTGGATGCGACGGCTTCTTTGGATGCGGTTAGTCCGATTAATGCGCTCGGACTTGGTTTCCGGCGTGGAATCAAGCCGGATGTGCTTCTGCCAGGCGGCCGGCAACTCTTTATTCGACCGCCTGCGGGCACAGGACCCCCGACCGCCTTAGAGATTGCCCGGAACGATGAGCGCGCTCCAGGGGTCCAGGTGGCCAGCCCGGGTACTACGCCCGGTGCTCTGCGGGCGACGCGTTACATGAGGGGAACGAGTATCGCAGCGGCGATTGCAAGTCGAGCGGCTGACAGCCTACTCGACGTCATCGAGAATGTCCGCGAGGACTGGGGACCAGATGCAATACCCAACGGATTCGAAGCAGTCATGATTAAGGCGCTACTCGTTCACGGAGCCAACTGGGCAGGGTCATTTGAAATTCTGGAGCGAGCGCTCCGGAACCCTGCTAACAGTCCCAATTTCAGGGAGCATGTTGCAAGGTATTTGGGGTACGGTCGAGTGGCGATCGATCGCGTCATCAGCAGCACATCGCAGCGTGCGACCCTTATTCGAGCCAATAGCATCGGAACAGATGAGCGCCACGCATACTCTGTCCCGCTACCACCGAGCCTCAGTGGTAAGGCTGTCTGGAGGCGATTAACTATTACGTTGGCATGGCTCAGCCCCATTAATCCTTTGAGCCGCGGCTACCGGGTTGGTGCTCTATCGTTCCAGCCGCCGATGGCGGAGTTGCTGCTACAGAGGATTGAGGCTGACGGCATCGCAGTGAGGAGAGGCACCGTTCAGCACGAAGTCCTTGATGGGGTACAGGCGGCAGCCTACGTGGATGGCAATGCGCTTTCGATCCACGTTGATTGCAAAGAAGATTCGGGGTCCCTGTCCGAAGCCGTGCCTTATGGCCTTGCTGTCACGGTGGAGGTTCGGCAGGACGTCAATCTTCCGATCTACGAAGAGATCCGAGAACGTATTCGCTTGGCCGTTCAAATTCGACCTAGCGCTCGCTCTTAGGCCTGCAGGGTTTCGGCATCGTCGCCAGTCGCAGCCGCTGATCGCAGGCCGCCCGACTGCTGGGCACCAATCCTCGTCTCCCGGCCGCGATGTCGGTCACACCGATATTCTCGGCGCGTGTATTAACGGCGAGAACTTGTCGGCCTCGAAGAACGCTAGGTCGCGCGCACCAGCATGATGTCGGTTGGCGAAGCGAGCTTGGGGGAGGATGGATCCCAGCCCACCGCCATGACTACACCTCCGGCAGCGCCGTTGGCGTCGCGGACACTACTCCTCCTCACGGTCAAACCCACATTTAGTGGTTGATCCAGTCCAGGGCGGTGTAATCCGAAAACGATCTCGCAAGGGTCCCCGAATCTAGGCTCTAGCCCATTCACGTACACAGGGAGCCTAAGGCCGGTCACTCCTGGTGGAACGCCATCTAGAACGATAGAGCGCCTCGGCCCGGATGTAGAAATACGGCCAGTAAATGGCGAGAGGTCTTGAAGTTGCTCGGCCAGAACGGTCGCCACGTGAACCCCACGAAACCCCACTATCGCCGGCACCTGACACGGCCGCGATCGGTAGGTTCCACACAAAACGTGCACCTGCCCGCTCTGATGTAAGGAAACCTTCGGGATCCCTTGACCGTCCCCGGTGCTTGGTTCGTTCAGCTCGACCTGAATTGTTTCGACCCCACGACCGAAATGTCCGAATCCGCAGCGAAACTGACGGTGGGGACCGATCAACATTACGTACAACGAAGCGTCAGAGTTGGAGAAGGCGAACTTCGCGATACGCCGCACAGCACCAGCGAATTGGACAAGGATGTCGACTTCGCGGACGCCTGATCCAGTCGCGGCGCGCGGCATCGGTATTGAGGTCGATCCTAAGCAGCAGGGTCCTGGCGGGTACCGAGCACCCAGCCGTCTTTGTGTTCAACAAACGCTCGATGGTCACGCAGGACCGTAATCGCAGCAGCTGCGCGATCAGCTTCCATCTGAGCTGTGAGCTGGTCCGTCGAAACAGGCCAACGTGATGCCGCAAGCGTTCGCGCCAGCTGCTGCGGAAGCGTCGGATTGCCGGTGGGCAGCGATGCTGCGACTAGTACAGGTTCAGCGTCCACTGCAGCTTCTAGAACTGTCCCGTACCAAGCGGCGCCCTGGGCAATCACGCTCGCGACCTTGGGAGTTGCACCCACGAGGGTTCGTTTGAACCGACTTCGACGCTCGTCGTCATGCAGATATATGAGACCTATTACGACAATGATCAGCACACCGATTCCAATTCCGATTGCGACGCGTGGATGATCCGTGAGGTACTCAAACCCTCGACGCACACCTTGCGCGGCGGCAACCACACCCTCGGTCGTCATCCCGACCGATACGACAATGCCCCCGTTCGCACCGTCAAGGATCGCGGTGTCAGCGTACGCGGCCACAACGGTCAGCCAGTCGTGCTCCACGGCGACCTCTTTGAAGTGACCCTTATTTGCTGTCAATACCCGGATGCCAAGCAGCACAGCGAGTTTTGCTGTGTCGGCGTCGGCGGCGTCCGACTTGCGAACGATGTCGACCAAGGGATGGTCGCTGAGCAGTCCGCTAACGTCGACTTGCCAAAGCAGCGGCAGGTAGACCTGCTCGAACGTGCGGGATGCCTCGACAGGATCCACGCCAGAGTCGTTCGCAACCCGTTCGAGGTGTCGGCGAACCTCGTCGACTTGGTGGGCGGCGATGAATGGTCTGACGGTCTGCATTCGCATGTGGTTGAGGAGTTTGGTAGGTGGTGCACCGGGTCGAACTTCGCGGACGATGTTTCGCATTAGCACATCTGAGTCGACGATCAGAGGTCGAACGGGAAACACCGAGTCCGACAGCCTCATGGCGTCGAAGGAATTTCGTAGGACAGCAGTCGTCGCTCCGGATCTGGTGCTGGTCGTGTCGTCCATGCGGTGCCCTGTAGCCAAGACTACTACAGAACTACTACACCACGACAGTGGCCCTATAACGTTAGCTAACGGCGCCGGGACGAATCTGAGTTCAGAAATTGGTCGGGGGCGAGGGATTTGAACCCTCGGCCTCACGGTCCCGAACCGTGTCGATGCCATGTCCTCCGGTGTCCGACAGACTCCCGCATGGTCCTCGCGAATACGAAGTCGACCAGGCTGGTGTCCTTTGGTGACCCCCTAGAGCCGTCCGGTGCCGGGAATGCGTGATACGGCTGTGATACGGAAGGGGATGCTCGCGGCGCCTGTCAGCTGCTCAGGGAATTCGACCGATGAGCGAGGCCAAGTCGTCAGCTGACTATGCCGTCCACTCGCGCTGCGCTCTAGGTTTGCTTCACCGGGGTTGACGGAAAGCGGTCCAGCGTCGTTATTCCCGCAAAGTGATGTGGTTCCAACCCTGCCATCAGGCGCCCGTAGTTCT
>DATGVE010000050.1:0-18575 GCA_035300725.1 Candidatus Eiseniibacteriota bacterium
GACGAAGAGCGCTGGTGCGAGATGGCGATAGTGCGCAAAGAGCACGTCATCGAGCTCTGGCAGCCCGGCGAAATATGAGAGGGAACCTGCCGGTTCCCTCTCATCGCGGCGTCGGCAAAGCCGACCCGGCCTTTGGCCGGGCAAGCGCCGCTGCTCTCCCTCCCGCTGTTGGGATGTACGAAGAAATATGAGCCTCTCCGACATCGTCCTCAGCATCGCCGACAACAAGCAGATGCTCGGGCTGCGCTACGCGGAGTGGGCGACCCGGGCTCCTTCACTCGAGGCCGACATCGCGGCCGCGGCCATGGGCCTCGACGACCTCGGGCACAGTCGCGTCCTGTACGGCTGCCTGGAACCATTGGGCGCCGACCCGCGCGGACCTGAGCGCGAGTCCGACCCCGCGAGCCTCCGTGCCCTCGCCTACTTCGACGAACCGTGGTCCGAGTGGGCGGAGTTCGTGGCCGCGAACGCGATCCTCGACACCGCCTTCACGACGATGATCGAGGCCTGCGTCAACGGTTCGGTCGAAGTGCTGCAACACAGGCTGCGCAAGATGCTGATGGAGGAGCGCTACCACTTCCTGCACGGACGGAGCTGGCTCAAGTCGGGCATCAGCCCAGAGCCTCTGAACCGGGCGTGGGTCGAGGCCATCGAATGGTTCGGCCCGCCGGACGGAGAGGTCACCGCGCTGCATCGCGAGGGCAAGCTCAGCATGGGACCGGCCGAGCTGCATGCCAGGCTCGAAGACCAGCTGGAGACGAAATCGCCGAGCGTCAAGATCGACTGGAAGCATTGGGACCCGATTCGCCGCCGCAGCCGGCCCGGCGCTGTCGATGAGCGCACCTTCGGCATGCTGCGCGGACTCGAAGAAAAGCGATTTGCCGCCGCCAAAGAATCCTGACCGTCCCCGCAGGGAACCTCGCTGCCCTCACTGCCGCGCGCGGGACGCAGAGGTCATGTCGCTCTTCGGCACGCAGGCGATGACTCTGCAGTACCGGTGCCGCAAGTGCGGCACGCTCTTCGAAGCGATCAAGTACGACGCTTAGGCAGAAGTGGCCAGCACTATTGGCGAAGCTCGCGATGAGTTCTGGGCGCGGGTTGGCGCCTTGAGCCCTGACGTCATTGCTCCCTTTATCGACCCCGCGCTCATGGGTTATCCCAGGTGGCCAGTGCGGCCGGCCTACCGCGTCATAGCGGGGCACAACCGGAATACGATCCTCACCACTGACGGGTTGAGTGATCCATTCGACGAGGACCATCCGATGGCTCAAGATGGCGTCAGCGGATTTCGTCTCGAGCTGTACGTCGAGACAGACGAACCCATCACGATTGACGACGCCGCCAGGAGCTGGCAATTCGCCATGTTGAGTCAAATGGCGATGAATACCGCTGACAGCGGTGAGGTTCGCGAGCATCTGGATGAGTACGGCCAGATTTCGATTGAGCTGTACGACGTGCAGGTTCCCAAAGCTTTTCTGCTTGACGAAGGCAGAGCCGGCGCGCTCATCGGCGCGCGGTCAAAACTTGTTCGTGAATCGTTTGATGGCGCGGCCGGCGACGTCAGAGCAGTGTCGGTGATGCTTCTCCACCCGAGCGAACTCAATGAATGTCTGACTCCCGAAGGCCGCCGCAAAGTGGCCGATGCGATCTTTGAGCGGTGGGGTGAACCCATTGCATCCCTTTCACGACCCCCTGTGATATGAGACTGGCGATCGTTTCGGACGTCCACGGCAATCTGGCCGCCCTCGATGCGGTGCTCGAGGATCTTGCCGCTGTCAAGCCTGACCTCGTCGTGCATGGCGGCGACCTCGTCTTCAATGGGCCTCATCCGGCAGAATGCGTCGACCGGATACGCGAGCTGGGTTGGCCGGGCGTCCTCGGCAACACGGACGCGGCCTTCTGGACGCTGCCGGCAACTCTGTCTGAGAATTCGGTGCGCACATTCAAGGTGATTGCCGCGGCGACGACGAGCTTGCTTGGAGCAGAGCGCGTGGCCTGGCTCAAAACGCTGCCGCTCGAGTGGCGTGACGCCGACCGCGTGGCGGTCGTCCACGCCGTGCCAGGCGATACGTGGAAGGTCGTTCCCACCGAGGCGAGCGACGCTGACCTCCAGGAGATCTACGGTCCGCTTGCCGGTCGGCTGGCGGTGTACGGCCACATCCACCGGCCTTATGTCCGGAAGGTCGGTGATTTCACGGTGGCGAACAGCGGCAGCGTGGGTATGTCATTTGACGGGGACAGGAGGGCGGCTTACTTGCTGGTTGAGGACGGGCGCCCGGAGATTCGACGAGTTGGTTACAACGTACGGCGCTACGTGGCCGACCTGGAGAGTTCCGGTTACCCGACCTCTCGGTGGCTCATCGAGCGGGCGCGAACCGCAACTTCCGCCGCACTCACCCTCAACTCTTAGCCTCATCCTCGTCTTCCTCGACCTCGCCGCTTGGCCGCCGGCGCCGCAGCACGGCGAGCGGTATCCCCGCCAGCAGCACTATCACGATGAGGATCGCGACCACTATCGGCAGCACCTGGCCGCCACCGACGCGCAGCGATCCCGACGCCGCCGAGGTCTGTAGGTAGCCGCTGGCGAAATACCCCAATGAACTTGTCGTGGTGGTGATGGTGTAGGGCATGGCGTCGCGGTTCGCGCCGATCGATTTCCATGGACCGGCGGGGTCGGCTGCCTGGTAGATGGCTGATGGAGCTGCCATCAGGTTCGAGTAGAGCATCACGACGTGGGCGGGCTTGACCAGCGGCGCGCTCGCGGTGACGAGATAAACGTTCGTCACGAACATGATTCCAGGTGGGTGCGGACATGTGGACAGCGGAGTGACGTCCACCGAGATCGACGTCTTTCCCGTGGCATCGAACGCGCCGGGCAGGAACCCGAGGACGATCTGGGCGTCGTTCGTGAATGCCGAGTTGGCGTCACTGACACCACCGATCACCTTGATGTCCACGTGGCCGGACGTCGGCTTCTGGTTGGCGCCGGCCTGCGGCGGCGGGCACGTCCAGTTGTACGGCTGCTGCGGGCCGAACCCGTCGTAGAAACCAGGCGCCACCATCCACGCCGCGACTATGTAGGCGATCACCGCCAGCGCCAATAGCGCTGAGCGCCTCACAGCGCGAGGTCCGCGATCACGTGGCCGATGACCGGCGCCACCAGGTCACGGCAGGCCCAGCGCCACACCGCCAGCAGCAGACCCGCCGCGGCGACGGCGCCCAGGAACTCCGGCGGATGCGACAGCGCGTGCGCCGCCGTCCAGAGCACAGTGCTCCCCGCGATCGCGAGCGGCGCGCCGCCAAGCTCGTCCAAGGCCGCATAAAGAGCTCCGCGGAACGCCAGCTCCTCTCCGACAGACACGGCGACGGCCGCCATGGCAAGGCCTGCCGGCAGGATTGGAGCTGCGCCTGAGCGGGCGGCGGCGGGCAGCAGGAGCACGGCCCCCAGCGCAAGGCCTCCGATGATGCGCAGGCCGAATCTCGAAGTACCGAGGCCAAGGCGGTCCGCCGGCCAACCGACCGCCACCAGGCCGAGCGCCGCTCCTCCCACGATGAGCGCCGCGATCGCCACGCGCGGCTGGGTGGCGAGGAGCGTTCGCGCCCATTCGACGCACAGGACGTACGCGCCGACCACGACAGCCCGCGCTGCCGGGTGCGCGCGATGGCGAGCTGAGATCACTGCGTCAGGCGTTCGGGTCCGGCGTAAACGTTGAACCGCTCTCCGCGCAGGAATCCGACGAGGGTCTGGTTGAACTCGCGCGCCAGCGACACTGCCAGGCTCGACGGGGCCCCGACCGCCGCGAGGACCGGTATGCCGGCGCTGATCGACTTCTGGACTATCTCGTAGCCTGCGCGCCCACTCACGACCAGAATCGATTCCGCTGCCGGCAGCGCTCGATCGAGCAGCGCCCGCCCCACCACCTTGTCGACCGCGTTGTGGCGCCCGATATCCTCGCGAAGATGCTGGAGCTTGCCATCGGCACTGAACAGTCCCGCGGCGTGAAGGCCTCCGGTGCGCTCGAACACTCCCTGGCCCGCCCGCAACACCTCGACCAGGCCCGGAAGCACCGACGGATCGACCCTCGGGCCGGGCGGCAGAACGGCCAGGTCACGCTTCAGGTCCTCTATCAACACCGCCCCGCAAACACCGCATGCCGAGCTCGCGAGCATCGACCGCTCGGGCTTTCGTCGCGGTACGCCCACGGGGTGCACGTCGATCTGGTTTGACTCGACAAGATCCGCCTCGACGCGTATCCCCCTCTCGGTCTCCCCGGCCTCCGCGCTGATGCGAATGAGCCGCAGCTCATCCATCCCGCGCACGATGCCCTCAGAGAACATCAGGCCGAGACTCAGCTCAATGTCCTGCCCGGGTGTGCGCATGACGACGGAGAGCGGTTGCCCATGCAGCATCAGCTGGAGAGGTTCCTCTGTGACAACCGCATCAGGGGAATCCGTCCACTCCCCAGCCGTCCACTTTCGAACCCGCAGCGCTGGCGCCGCCGGCTTCGCCATCAGCCCTCTGCCACGCGCAAGCGGCGTGCGGATCGAGGCACGGCGGTCGCGATCGCGAAACCGCGCCATGAAGTCACGCGCTCGGCTCGCAGCTCCATCGCGAAAGGAACGTCAACCGGCTCGATGCCGTATCGCTCGGCGATGGCGGATCCATCCGCCGTGCCGCTGAACGTTCCGCGCACGCACGCTCCCACCATGAGCGAGGGCCGGAAACGGTGGTGCGACTCGACCACCAGCGCGCCCGCTGATCCCGCGCGCGGCCGGCCGCTCTCCGGCGCCACGGTGACCTGGCCGCGCTCCACCTCCCAGAAAGCTGGAACGATGAACGGCATCCCGCCCTCGATCCAGCACGCGTAGCCGCGCGAGATTCCGGCCAGCCGGCGGCTCACCTCGGCCGGCACCGCGGGAACCCGGGCCGCCTGGGCGGCGGGAAATCGGACTCCCTCGATGATCTCGGCGTGGCTCGGGCGCAAGCGGAGGACGACGCGGTTGTAGGGAAGCCACTCACGCGGCAAGCTTGTGAGGTCGAGCATGTAGCCCGCGACGAACGGAGCATTCCTCAACGCGTAGCCGGCCATGCCGAGGACGTAGCCGGGACCATCGAGCACGGCGCGCACCTGGCTGGAAATTGATCGCGGGTCGAAGACTTCGACCGCGCCACGCAGAAGCAAGGCGCTGGAGCCACCATCGACCAGGAACGCGGCTCTTGGGTCGCGCCTCGCGAGCATGGTCTTGGCCGCAAATCGTGAGGTGGTGAGCCACAACGACCCCGACGCGAAGCTGAACACCGCGGGGTTGACCAGAGGCAGGCGGCCTGCCCGCAGGGCCAGCATGCCGATTCGCGCCTGGCCGAGGATGGCGTGCGCTTCGCTGGTCAGCCTCATGCGCCCACTCTAGCCGGGCGTCTCCTCGAGCTTGTCTCGAATCCGTTCCAGGGCCACCTTGAGCCGGCGCCTGACGGTCCAGTCGAGGCGGCTCGCGATGGCCGCCCCCACGAACAGTCCCGGGGGTTCGTAACCGATGCGCAGCTCGATGTGCACCCCGCCGGGGACTTTCTTGAACGTGAAGCTCCCCTCCTGCTTGATGAGGCCCGACTCGGAAATCCAACCGATCTCGTGCGGTCGCTGCCAGCGATTCAGGCGCAGCACGCTCTTGAGCGGAAACCCGAGGGCCGTCATCTCGACGTTGTAGCGCGCTCCGAGGCCGGTCGCTCTGGCGCCGATCGGCTCCCACCTGCGCACGCCTTCGAGCACCGCAGCGACTGGCCGAGTGTCGGCGAAGTAGTCGAACGCACGCTCCGGAGTGCATTTGACCTTCACTTCCGCCGCGAACTCGACTCTTGCCATCCCAAGCAAGATATGACTGTGCTGCGGGTGACTGACGAGCGGGTATCGGTCGAGGACTCGGTCGCCATCCAGCATGCGACCACCGGCAGCGAGCTTCGCGACGGCTACCTGGAGGACGTCCGGAAGCTCAGCGCCGGCTTGATTCGGGTTCGCGGGAGCGCGTTGTACGTCGGTCCCATCGAGCTGCTGCGCTTCGGTCAAGCCAAGGTGACGCGCCGCGCCGTGGAGTGGCCGATCGAAGGCGGCATCCTGGCACCGGCCGCGGGCGGCCGATTTCGCATCGAGGCAGACAGCGGCCGGCTGGTCGCCTCGGTCGAGAGCTACCGGCCGCTACTTCCCCTACCGATTTACAGGGTGACCCAGCTCCCCATCCATCACCTGTTCATCCGGCTCCACCTGCTGCGCGTTCGCGGCCGGGATCCTTTGCCCGGAATGGCGGCAAGCTCACAGGATCGTTGGAGGGCGGCGATGGTCGACCTCGCCCTGTGTGTCGCGCTCACCGGCGTCATCAGCAAACGACCGCGGGTCCGTGCTTTGCTCGGTGTCGCCGCCGCCTATCACGTCACGTGCTGGAGCACCTCTGGCCGTACGCTCGGCGGCCTGGTTATGAGGCAGCGAGTCGTCGCCGTCGACGGGTCGCGGCCGACTGTCGGCCAGTCTCTCGTCCGTTTGCTCGCGCTGCCCTTCGGGTGGGCTCGAGATCGCCCGGTTCAGGACGATATCGCCGGCACAACCGTGGTCAAGAGTCCTCCTTCTCCCCTTCAGGGGAGAGGGGCGTGAAAGATTGATGCCTCGTACAGTCACGCGTGTGGGAGCCGCGGCAGACCTCGTCATCTTCGGAGCCTCTGGCGACCTGACGCATCGCAAGATCCTGCCGTCTCTGGGCCACCTCGTGACGCGCGATGGGACGCCGGTGCGCATCGTCGGCGTGGGCCGCAGCCATCTCTCGCCCGAAGAGTTCCGCGCACAGGTCAAACAGGCGAGCGGCAACCAGCGCCTCAGCGGCAACGCCGAATGGGTCCAGCTCAACTACGCGGAGCCTTCGTCTTTCGATGCCCTCAAAGAGCTCGTTACCGGCTCGCCGACAGCCATCTACTATCTGGCAACGCCGCCGGAGACCTTCAGCGACATCGTCGCCGGCCTCGCTCATTCAGGCCTGGCGAAAAAGGCCGACGCGACGCGACGGATCGTGGTCGAGAAGCCGTTCGGCCACGACCTCGACTCGGCGCACAAGCTCAACGCCGAGCTGGCAGCGGCCTTCGAGGAGGAGCAGATCTTCCGCATCGACCACTACCTCGCCAAGGACACGGTCCAGAACGTGATGGCGCTGCGCTTTTCGAATTCGCTATTCGAGCCGGTCTGGAACCGAACCCTCATCGAAACAATTCTCATCACCGTGGCGGAGGAGGAGGGCATCGGCAAGCGTGCCGGGTATTACGACCAGGCCGGTGCGGTGCGCGACATCATCCAGAACCACATGCTTCAGCTTCTCGCGCTCATCACGATGGAGCCACCGACGACCTTCGACCCGGAGTACGTCCGGCGGGCGAAGCGCGCCGCGCTGCGCGCGATGTCGCCGATCGATCCGAGCCATGCGGTGCGAGGGCAGTACGAGGGCTACCTCGACGAGCAAGGCGTCGCCTCCGACTCGCGGCGAGAAACGTTCGCGGCGGTGCGAGTCTCGATCGACAACTGGCGATGGGACGGTGTGCCCATCTTCTTGCGCACCGGCAAGGCGCTCAGGAGGCGGGTCACCGAGGTGGTGATCAAGCTGCGGGACGCGCCGATGCTGCGCATCGGCGGCCGGCGCCAGCGCGGCATCCCCACGCTGATCGTGATCCGTATCCAACCTGACGAGGGCATCTCACTGCGTATCGGCGCCAAGCGTCCAGGGACGCGCTTCGAGATGGTGCCCGCCGGGATGCGACTCGACTATGCGCACCTCACCAAGGCGGCGCTGCCCGACGCGTACGAGAACGTTCTCCTGGAGGTTCTCGGGGGCGGGCATTCGGCGTTCCCCGGCGCGGAGGAGATCGAGCTGTCCTGGGAGATCGTCGACCCGCTGGTCCGGGCCTGGGAGGCAGAGGGCCACCCCGAGACTTACCCGGCCGGGTCCTGGGGACCGAAGGCGGCGGACGACCTGGTTGCCTCCAGTGGTGGCGGGCGCTGGATCGTCAGCGGGGACGAACCGGGCACCGCCTGATTACGTCCCGTTGGCGACGACGGTGCGGAATCTGCGGGGGCGAATTCAATCGGTCGACGCAACAGCGGGCTGACTGGGCGACTCAGAGAGTAACTGCGCGAGGACCTCGCTGGGCTCCAGCCAGTCGAGAGTCTTGCGAGGCCTTTGATTCATTTCGTCGGAAACGAACTCAAGGTGGTCGGCGCTGTGCACGGACAGGTCGGTGCCTTTGGGGAAGTACTGGCGAAGAAGTCCATTGGTGTTCTCGTTCGAGCCTCGCTGCCAGGGCTTGGCAGGGTCACAAAAATAGATCTCGAGGTCGGTGGCGACACTGATCTTGGCGTGATTCGTCATCTCGTTGCCTTGGTCCCAGGTCAGTGACTTCCACAGCCTCTCGGGAAGCCGCTTGGTGGCGGCGACCATGGCCTTCTCGACCTCCGCGGCACTCTGCCCATTGGGCAGGTGCAACAGGATGAGGTAGCGAGTCTTCCGCTCGACCAGGGTACCGATGGCTGAACGTCCGTACTTGCCAACGATGAGGTCGCCCTCCCAGTGGCCTGGAACAGCCCGGTCCTCGACCTCGGCCGGACGCTCGCTGATGTTGATCATGTTCGGGATTCGGCCGCGGCGTTCCTGACTCTTGCGGTGTGGCCTACGCAGCGCCCGACCGGTCCGCAGGCATACGGCCAGCTCGCGGCGCAACGCGCCTCGTCCTTGAACGTAGATCGACTGGTAGATGGTCTCGTGTGACACCTGCATCTCAGGATCATCTGGAAACTTCTTGCGCAGCTGACGAGAGATCTGCTCCGGGCTCAACTTCTTCACTAGCTTGGCCTGTACGAGATCGCGCAGTACCGCGTTCTTCGCCAGCTTGGCGGTCTTGGGTCGCGACGCCAGTCGCTTCGCTCGCTCCTGAGCCAGACTGGGTCGATAGGTCCAGGGCCGGGTCCGGCGCTGGCTAAACGGAGACCGACTCCGATACAGCTGATGCCGCATGTTGTGCCGCAGCTCACGGAGCACGGTCGAGGGAGCTCGACCCACCGCCTGAGCTATTCGGCGAATCGATTCGCCACGCTCGACACCGACAAAGATCTCCTCTCGTTCGCTGATTGACAGGTACCTGCCGCTCGACGCTTTTGGGACGTTGGGTGGAAGCACTCCGCCAGCTTGAAGGAACCAGCGTTTGGCGCTCGTGTCCCCGACACCAGCTGCCACCACTGCCTCGGTCCTGCTCGCGCCGGCCCTGATGGACTCCCAAAACCGACGCTTCTCTTCACGTTTCGGCAAACGCATGCAACGCCTCCTAACTGGATGGCTGTTGCAACGACTCCCTGAACTCAAGGTCGATTCAAACACCCCGTTGGCGCCAACGGGACGGAATTCACTGGGGCGGCGATGAGGGTGAGGGTCCGGGTTCTCTCTCCTACACTTTCTGGCCATGTACGGGCCCGTCATCAAGGGGAAGCTCGTTCGGCTCCGGCCGCCGAGGCCCGAAGATGCGGCCGTGATGCTGACCTGGTTCGAGGACATGGAGGTCACGCAGTTCCTCTTCATCAGGAATCCTCCTTCCATCGAGATGGAGAACGAGTGGCTCGACCGGATGGCCAGGAGTCCGGACGAAGTGGTTTGGGTAATCGAGTACAAAGGGCAGGTGGTGGGCACGACCGCCATCCACCAGATCGACTGGAAGAACGGCTTTGGCACCACTGGAACGGTGATCGGCGACAAGTCGGTGTGGGGCAAGGGCCTCGGCCGCGAGCTGATGCAGCTGCGGACGCGGTACGCGTTCACGCACCTTCCGCTGCGCAAGCTCAAGTCCGGCTACCTCGAAGGAAACGTGGCGAGCGCTCGAGCCCAGAAGGCGGCGGGTAATCGCGAGGTAGGCAGATGGCACCTCGACCGGTTCGTGGATGGTGAGTGGCGCGATGTCGTCCTCACCGAGGTCCTTCGGGATGACTGGGCACGACCTCGAGCTAAACGAAAGCGTTCCTGATCTCGTCGTCGAGCTCGGTGGACCACCCCTGGTTCAGCGGCCGGGTCAGCCGTCCCCGGCTTCGGCCCAGGCTCGTTGGATCATGCCAGCGCTTGTCGCTTTCTTGGTCGGACCCGTCGCGATTGCTGCCTTCGTCCGCGTTCTCACCAGCGGAGGACCGTGGTCACCCCTCTGGCAGCTCTGGATCGTCGCTCTCATCGTCCTTTTCGCAGCTACATGGTTCTTAGATCGCGCTGAGAAGCTGAAGGCGGCGCATATTGCCGCGGGTTACATCCCCTTGCGCGCCCTCCAGACAGAAACTCAATCGGCCACGGTTGGCATCGCTCTCGCAGTGATCGCCGAGTTCGTGTTGGTCGCGTCGTTCGAGCTGTTGCTCGGCGTGGTTCTAATCGGACTTCTCGCGGTCTGGATCCTCGTTGGCTTTCTGCCGCCGATGCGGCGCCATCAGGGTCGGAGCTCTATCGAGGTCGCCTGTACTCGCGAGTCAGCATTTGCGCTCGTGAGCGACCCCCATAGCTGGCGGCTGTGGACGCCGGAGCTCGAGCTTGTCGAGATGTCGGAGACGCCGGTTCGCCTGGGTACCATCGTGTACAGCAGGATGCGCATCGGAGGCCGCCCACTCGAAGCGAGGGAACGCGTGGCGGTGTTCGATCCTCCCGTGCGTTGTGGCAGCGAGATCCTAGATGCAGGCGGTACCGGCCTCGACCTATATGAAATCGCCGCGACCGAGAGCGGGACGCTTGTCACGTACACGTTTCGGTCTGTGTTGCCTCCCACCCACGCGATTCTCGGTGGAACGTTTCGCAACTACAAATTCACTGAACGCTGGAGGAAAAAGATGTTGCGCATCAAGGAGCTGCTGGAGGAGGGATCTGCGGGCTCGGTATAATCGCCGTCTGCCCTAGACCGTAGGTGCTGGCGTCGAGCCGGCTTAATTTCCTACAGAGGCATCTCAAGTGAAGGACGTTGGATCCTTCCTGCCTTTGTCGTGTGTGGGCAGGGAGGATTTTTTAGTTTGCCGAGAGCCCGAAAAGAACAAAAGGCCGAGCAGGTCGAGATTCTGACCGAGAAGCTCAAGAAGGCGAAGGTCGCCGTGCTCACCGACTACCGCGGACTGAAGGTCAGCCAGATCCAGGACTTGCGCGGCAAGCTCCGGACCGGCGATGTCGAGTACCGCGTGGTCAAGAACACACTCGCCCGGCGCGCCGCGGAGGCGGCCGGCTATCCCGCGCTCAAGGACGATCTCAAGGGGCCGCTGGCGATCGCCTTCGGCTATGACGACCTGAGCATCGCGTCCAAGTTGATCAACGAGTGGGTCCGCACCACCAGGCTCAAGCTGGACGTCGTCGGCGGGCTCGTCGAGGGAAGGGTTTTCTCTCCGGACCAGATCAAGCAGCTGGCTGATCTGCCGTCCCGCGAAGTGCTGATCGCCCAGCTCATGGGCACGCTTCAGTCACCGGTCGCCCAGCTAGTCGGAATCATGCAGACCCCGCTTCAGCAGCTCTTGGGCACGCTGAACGCGTACAAGACCAAATTGGAGGCAGCGTAGACATGGCAACCAAGATCACACCGAAGGACTTCGTCGAGGCCTTGAAGGACTGGAGCATCCTCGACGTAGTCGAGGCCGTGAAGGCCATCGAGGACGAGTTCGGCATCAAGGCAGCCACGGCGGTGGCGGCGGTTGCCGCGGCGCCCGCAGCCGGGGCCGGAGCGGAACCGGTCGAGGAGCAGACGGAGTTCACAGTCACCCTCACGGCGGTCGGCGACAGCAAGATCAACGTGATCAAGGCGGTCCGCGAGCTGACCCAACTCGGCCTGAAGGAGGCCAAGGACCTGGTCGACGCGGCGCCGAAGCCGGTGCTGGAGAACGTCAGTAAGGCGGACGCAGAGAAGGCGGTGACGCGGCTGAAGGAAGCCGGCGCGACCGCGGAGATGAAGTAGAGAGTTAGCTAGACAGGGGTAGGGGTGTGAGAGCCGGGCCGTCGGGCCCGGCTCTTCTTTTATGCGGAGGATTCGGGTGCGGTTGGTACCAAACGTGCTCTATCCGTCGCGGTCGGGGAGACTCCAGTGATACAGATCGCGCAGGTAGCCGATCACGCCGCCGTGAAACGAGTCGTGGTCGGCCATTGTCCAGAAGACACGCCACGCAGGCCACTGCTCTCCCCAGTTTGTCGACCGAGGTTCATCGAGTTGCGTCTCCGCGAGACGAGCCAGGTCGTCCAGCAGCAAGAGTTGCCCTTCCTCCAGCTGCTGGATGGCACTTGCCGACGTATGCGGGATGAGGATGGCTGGAAATGTGAGGCGGGCTGGGCCGTAAGCCCACTCGTGGTACATGAGCTTGGTCGTCGCCAGGTGCACGATCTGCCACCCGATAGAGGTGACGGGCGCGGGATTCGGATCTGGGATCGCGTAATGGTATGTCCAGTGATCGGGTCGATCCTCGTAGATCGTCCAGCAACCGGCGGCAGGCTCCCAGAAGAATTCATCGTCGGTGAGACCTTCGAGTCGATCTCGGAGGCGGCCGTAGGTCACGCTCATCGCCGCCGTAAGAAGGGCGACGCGAGACATCAGGGGGCGAGGGAAGCGAGAACCAGGTCCATGCCCCGTTCGAGCTCGTCCTCCGTCACGCACCAGTGCGGGGACAGGCGGACGCGGCCCGGTCGGGAGTCGACGATCACTCCTTCCTTGTAGAGCTGAGCTTCGACCTCTTCCGGGTGCTCGCACTCCAGGGTTACGATCCCGCACCGCCGTTCCCGCTCGCGCGGAGTGAACGTCCGGACGCCGGCCTCGTCGCAACGTTCGAGGATGCGATCGGTATGGTCGCGCAGGCGCTCCTGGATGTTGTCCACACCGACCTCGAGGATCAGCTCCAGCCCCGCCAACCCCGCGTAATGCGAGGGCACCGCCCAAGTGCCAGTCTCCAGCCGGCGGGCGTCGTCGGCGAAAACGAGCTCCTGGAGCGTGAAGGAGAAGGGATCCCGCGTGGCGAACCATCCGGTGCCCTGCGGGCGGACCTTCTGTATGAGCTCGGGGCGCACGTACAGGAAGGCATTGCCCGGCCCACCGCTGAGCCACTTCAGGCAGCCCCCGACGAACGCGTCGCAGTCCATCGCCCCGACATCGAGCGGCACGCAACCGCATGCCTGGTAGCCGTCGATCACGCACAGGGCGCCGCGGGCATGAGCCGCGTCTGCGATCGCTCGGACGTCCTGGAGATAGCCGGTCGTGTAGAAGAGGTGGGTTGTCACGACCAGGGCGGTCTGGTCGTCAATGCGCTCTGCGAACGCCGAAGGCGGGATCGTCATCCCGTCCGGGCTGGGCACAAACTCGACCTGGAAGTCCGGCCGGCTGAGCCATTGGTGGCCGATGGTGGGGAAGTCCAGCTCGCCGATGAGAACCTTGTTCCGGCCCTTCGGCAGGGGCAGCCCGGTGGCCAGGGTCGTCAGGGCCACCGAGACGGAGGGGGCGATGGCCGTGGTCCCGGCCGGCGCCTGCAGCAGCTCGGCAATGCGCTCCCGGAACCGTGCCAGCAGCGGAAGCCAGTCCGAATACCAGGCCGGGGTGCCTTTTTCGTCCCAATTCTGGGCGTACCGGGCCAGGGCGGCCCGGCCGCGCTTGGGCAGCGGGCCGAGGGAGCAGGCGTTGAAGTAGATGTATCGGTCCAGGAGGGAAAACTCGGTCCGCAGGGCATTCCAGTCCGGCATCGCTAACAGGCTAGCGGCGGAGGCCGGGCGGTGCTATATTGCCTCGAAACCTCGGGTCGGGCGAGCGAGTCGCCTGGCTTCGATGAAGCGTCCCCCACGAGGGTCCGTTTCGTCGTATACTGGCCGTTCGTGCACGCCCGGCCGCTCACTAATGCCCATTAACTGAGCGCGCCCTTTTCCCTAAGGAGAACCGAATGATCTCAGAGATGAGAGCTCCCGCGCGTCTTAGCTATGGCCGAATTCCGAACCTTGTCGAGCTGAAGGACCTTATCGCAACACAGGTCGAATCCTTCAAGTGGTTCAAGTCGGAGGGGCTGAGGGAGCTGTTCGACGAGATCAACCCGATCACCGACTACACGGGAAAGAACTTCGAGCTGAAGTTCCTCGATTACGAGTTCGGCCAGCCGAAGTTCTCGGTTGAGGAGTGCCGCAACCGCGACATGACCTATGCCGCGCCGCTCCGGATCAAGACCCGCCTCACGATCAAGGAGACGGGGGAGATCAAGGAGTCCGAGGTCTACATGGGCGACTTCGCCATGATGACCGACGAAGGAACGTTCATCGTCAACGGCACCGAGCGCGTCGTCGTGTCCCAGCTCGTCCGTTCGCCAGGCGTGTACTTCACCGCCGCCGAGGACCCGAACACGGGACGCAAGCTGTTCGGCGCCAAGCTGATCCCCAACCGCGGCGCGTGGCTGGAGATCGAGACTTCCGCGAAGGACCTGCTGACGGTCAAGATCGACCGCAAGCGCAAGGTCCCCGTGACCGTGCTGCTGAAGGCCCTCGAGCTGCCCCAGCTAAAGGGCACCGAGAACGATCGCGACGCGCAGAAGCGCGCGCTCATGGAGATGTTCGGGGACGTCGATAACAACCCCGAGCACCGCTACATGGAGTCGACGCTCGACAAGGACACCACGAACAAGACCGAAGACGCCCTGCTCGAGCTGTACCGCCGCGTCCGGCCGGGCGATCCTCCGTCCGTGGACAACGCGCGCAACCTGCTGCAGAGCCTGTTCTTCAACCCGCGCCGCTTCGACCTCGGCCGCGTCGGCCGCTACAAGGTCGACAAGCGCTTGGGCCGCGATGAAGAGGACATCCTCGCGCGCGTGCGCCAGCGTGAGCTGCGCATCCTGGAGAAGGGCGACTTCATCGCTTTCCTGCGCAAGCTGATCGAGCTCAACAACTCGCCGCGCGAGAAGCAGATCCCTGATGACATCGACCACCTCGGCAACCGCCGCGTGCGGGCCGTGGGCGAGCTCTTGCAGAACCAGTTCCGCATGGGCCTGATCCGCATGGAGCGGATCATCAAGGAGCGCATGACGATCAGTGACCCGCACACGGTCACGTCGGCTTCGCTGATCAACGCGCGCCCGGTGGTCGCCGCGATCAAGGAGTTCTTCGGCTCCAGCCAGCTGTCGCAGTTCATGGACCAGCACAACCCGCTCTCGGAGCTGACTCACAAGCGCCGGCTGTCGGCCCTCGGACCAGGAGGCCTGTCGCGTGAGCGCGCCGGATTCGACGTGCGGGACGTTCACCACAGCCACTACGGCCGCATCTGCCCGATCGAGACGCCGGAAGGCCCGAACATCGGCTTGATCGGCAACCTGGCGACCTACGCCAAGGTCAACGAGTTCGGCTTCGTGGAGACTCCGTTCCGCCGCGTGTACAACCGCGTGTCGCTCAACGAGAGCGTGGCCGACAAGCTCGTGGGCCGCATCCTGCGCAAGCCGGCTCTCGACCCGAAGGGGAACGAGATGCTTCCGAACAACGAGGTGCTCGATGCGAAGGGGATTCAGAAGCTGCTGAAGGCTCACGTGCCGGGCGTCGACATCGTGCCCTGGGTCTCGACCGAAGTGGAGTACCTCTCCGCCGACGAAGAGGACATGTTCGGCATCGCCCAGGCCAACGCCAAGCTGACGCCTGAGGGCGCATTCGTCGACGCGCGCGTCCCCGCGCGGGCGCGTGGCGACTTCAAGATCGAAGACGTGGCGAACATCCAGTACATGGACGTCTCGCCGAAGCAGATCGTCTCGGTGGCGACGGCCATGATTCCGTTCCTCGAGCACGACGACGCCGGCCGCGCCCTGATGGGCGCCAACATGCAGCGCCAGGCCGTGCCCCTACTGGTCACGGACGCGCCGCTCGTCGGGACCGGAGTCGAGTATTACGCCGCGAAGGACTCAGGCGAGATGATCGTCGCCGACGTCGCCGGCACTGTGGTCGACGTGGCTCACCCGAAGGACATGAAGACTGTTCACGCGACCCCGGTCTTCGAGATCGTGGTCAAGCCGGATGGCGGCGGCGCCGACCGACACTACCCGCTGCAGAAGTTCGCCCGTTCCAACCAGGGCACCTGCCTGAATCACCGCGTCAAGGTGAAGGCGGGACAGCACGTCACCAAGGGCGACGTGCTCGCCGACGGCCCCGCCATCGACGATGGGGAGATGGCGCTCGGCCGCAACGTGCTGGTCGCGTTCATGCCGTGGGAGGGCTACAACTTCGAAGACGCGATCCTGCTCTCGGAGCGCGTGGTCAAAGAGGACATGTACACCTCGATCCACATCGAGGAGTACGAGTCGGAGGCCCGCGAGACGAAGCTGGGTCCCGAGGAGATCACCCGCGACATCCCCAACGTCGCCGACGACGCGCTGCGCAACCTCGACGAGCGCGGCATCGTCTATGTCGGCGCCGAGGTCCAGCAGGGCGACATCCTGGTGGGCAAGATCACTCCCAAGGGCGAGACCGAGCTCTCGGCCGAGGAGAGGTTGCTCCGCGCCATCTTCGGTGAGAAGGCGCGCGAGGTGCGGGACTCGAGCCTGCGCGTGCCCCACGGCGAGCGCGGCATCGTGGTCGACGTCAAAGTCTTCTCCCGCGAGAACAAAGACGAGCTGGGCCCAGGCATCAACGAGATGGTCCGGGTCTACATCGCCCAGAAGCGAAAGATCTCGGCCGGCGACAAGATGGCCGGCCGCCACGGAAACAAGGGTGTGGTCAGCAGGATCATGCCTGCGGAAGACATGCCGTACCTGCCCGACGGCACCCCGGTGGACATCGTGCTCAACCCGCTCGGCGTGCCGAGCCGCATGAACCTGGGCCAGGTCCTGGAGACCCACCTCGGTTGGGTGGCTCACACGCTTGGTATCAAGATCGCGACGCCCGTTTTCGACGGCGCTCCGATGGAGACCATCGTGGCCGAGCTCAAGCGCGCGGGACTGCCGGAAGACGGCAAGGTCCGCCTGCGCGACGGGCGCACCGGCGAAGAGTTCGACGAGCCGGTGACGGTGGGCATGATCTACATGCTCAAGCTGGCTCACCTGGTCGAGGACAAGATCCACGCCCGCTCGACTGGTCCGTACAGCCTCGTCACCCAGCAACCGCTGGGCGGCAAGGCGCAGTTCGGCGGCCAGCGGTTCGGTGAGATGGAGGTGTGGGCGCTCGAGGCTTACGGCGCGGCGCACGTCCTCCAGGAGATCCTAACCGTCAAGTCGGACGACATCGTCGGCCGCGTCAAGGCCTACGAGGCGATCGTCAAGGGCGACAACACGCTCGAAGCCGGCATCCCGGAGTCGTTCCGGGTGCTGGTCAAGGAGCTGGAAGGCCTTGCGCTCGGGGTCGAGATCCTGAGCGAGGACGAGCGCCAGATCGTTTTGTCAGAGGAAGACATCCCCGAGATCCCGCTGGACCTCGGTATCAGCCTCGAGCGCGAAGAGCTCGGGGAAGACTCGGCCGAATGAAATTCGGCCGAGGCACATTCAAAAAGGCAGTTACCCGCGAAATCGCAGATTTCGCGGGTCCAGCGCTGAGTAGGAGATAAGGAAGAGAACTTGCTGAAGCTAGAGAACTTTGACGCGCTGAAGCTGTCGCTGGCGTCGCCGGAAACGATCATGTCCTGGTCGCACGGCGAGGTCACGAAGCCCGAGACGATCAACTACCGCACGCTCCGCCCGGAGCGTGACGGTCTTTTCTGCGAGCGCATCTTCGGTCCGACGCGGGACTGGGAATGCCACTGCGGAAAGTACAAGCGCTACCGCTACAAGGGCATCATCTGCGACAAGTGCGGAGTTGAGGTCACCCGCTCGAAGGTGCGCCGCGAGCGCATGGGCCACATCAAGCTGGCCTCGCCGGTCAGCCACGTCTGGTACTTCAAGGGCATCCCGAGCCGCATGGGACTGTTGCTCGACATGTCCCCGCGCAACCTCGAGAAGATCCTGTACTTTGCCAACTACATCGTCACGGACGTCCACGAGGAAGTCCGGAACGACATGCTGGCCGTCCTCAACATGGAGAAGGACGAGCGGGCGATCCGCTTGCGGGGCGACATCGACGCCAAGTCCAAGGAGCTCCGCGCCGAGCACGAGGGCAAGACCAAGAAGCTCAAGGGTGAGATCGACACCGAGGTCTCGCGGCTCGAGGACGAGCTGCAGGAAGCGGTCGACGAGCTGACCACGCAGGGCAAGAAGGCGACCGAGGCGATCAAGGCCGGCATCGGAACGAAGTCGCGCCGGACCCTTTCGGTCGGCCTCAACGGGGACGAAGAGGTCGTCATCGAGAAGGGCGAGCTCATGTCGCGCGAGATGTCGCGTGCGGTGCTCGGCAAGGTCCAGGAGAAGATCGAGAAGCTCGAGGCGAACACGAAGGCCCAGCAGAAGCACGCCAAGGAGAGGCTCGACGCCGACCGCAAGGCGCTCGAGGCGCAGATCGAAGCCGCCACGAAGACCCAGCGCGATGGGATTCAGGGCGAGCTCGAAACGCTGCAGCAGGAGATCGAGGCGACGCGCACCGACCTCGAGGCGCTGCACCCCAAGCAGATCCTTACCGACACACAGTTCCGCGACTAC
>DATGVE010000051.1:0-10353 GCA_035300725.1 Candidatus Eiseniibacteriota bacterium
AAAAGGCGAGCATGCTCCCGACTACGACACCAAGACCCAGCTTCCAATCGCGCTTGCCCAAAAGCGCGTAGGCGCCAAAGCCCGCTGCGATCAACCCCATCTCCTCCTTCACCAGCAACGTGACGAGCAGGCTGACAAGGAACCAACGCCGCTCGCCTTTCTCCAGGAAATACAGGGCGAAGCCGAGCGGTGCCACGGCCAGAGTGATCTCGTGGAAGTCGTACAGATTGATGAAAGCGAGAGGTAGGAAGAGAAAGTAGAGCGCCACCCACAGGAGCGCGTATCCCCCGGGCAGCTTCAGCTTCGCCAAGAGGTAGATCGGCCAGGCGCCGAGTGTCAGGGCCAGGGTCTGGATGACCAGGAGCGTTACGGGGTGCGGGAACAATGCGTAGAACGGCACGAGCAGCCAGAGGATCGGCGAGAAGTGATCGGCCAGCTGCGAGTGGGGGGCAGGCCCCAGGCCCATCGTGGTTTCGAAAGGTCTGCCCTGTGTGGTGTTCCAGAATGCCTGGTCGAAAACGCCGAGGTCGAAACCAAAGGAGTGGTACGACTGGTGGCGAAGCACTGAGAGCGCCGCGTAGATCAGGAAATAGGCCGCAGCCATGCCAAGAGCAACCGAGCCCTCATAGCGCAGGCCCAGACGGAGTTTCAAACCCGCATTCCAGAGGGTGGTCTCATGCGGTCGGCGCAACACCAGCTGCTGACGATTCTTTCAAAAGTTGGGCAAGTTGCTCGGCAGGAGAGTTCCAGCCGAGGGTCTCGCGTGGTCGCTCATTGAGCTCATTCGCGACGTGGTCGAGCTGCTCCTGGGTGTAGCCGGCCACGGTCTTGCCTTTCGGGAAATACTGGCGGAGCAACCCGTTTGTGTTTTCGTTGCTTCCACGCTGCCAGGGGCTGTGGGGATCGCAAAAGTAAACCTGGACTCCTGTATCGATGGTGAAACGTGAGTGCTCGTGCATCTCTCGGCCCTGGTCCCAAGTCAGTGAGCGGCGAAGGTTCTCGGGCAGCGTGAGGATCTTTTGGCTAAGACCGATGCGAGCGCTTTCAGCGTTCTTGCCGGACGGGAGTTTGAAGAGCATCACGAAACGAGTGCTTCGCTCGACCAGGGTGCCAATTGCCGTGGTTGGGGTCCCGAGCAGAAGGTCGCCCTCCCAATGACCTGGAACCGCCCGGTCCGCGGCTTCGGCTGGCCGAGCGCTGATCATGACCATGTCTTTGATCTTTCCCTTGCCTGATTGCGGTTGCTTCTTTCCCTGCCGGATGAGGTGACGTCGGCGCAAGTGTTTAGTCAACTCCTGGCGAAGGGCTCCGCGCCCTTGAACATAGAGGGAGAGATAAATCGTCTCGTGGGAAACCTGCATCTCTGGCTCTAGGGCATACTCCTTCTTGAAGGCCCGAGCAATTTGCTGTGGTGACCAATTGCGCTCGAGACGAGCCGCAACCTCAGCCCCTAACCGTGAGGTGAGCAGTAACTTAGCTGGCTTGGGCCGCCTGCTTCGACTAAGTGCAGCCTGTTCGGCGCTGCCAGCTCGATAGCTTCGGCGCCCGTGGTTCCGGGCTACCTCCCTTGATACCGTCGATGGCGACCTATCAATTCGAGCTGCAATCGAGCGCAGCGAGTCCCCAGCAGCCAGACCCCGAGAAATCTCTTCGCGTTCACCCAGACTCAGGGCAACTCCTGACCTCGTCCTCAGCCGAGGCCGAACGCCGCCAGCGGAATGGACATAGTGTCGGAGCGAATCAGGGAACCGACCCATGTGTCGGGCAATTCGCGTTGTCGACTCACCCCCAGACCTGCGAGTCCACAGCTCAGCTATCTCGGCCTCTGTGAGCCGCCTTTGTCTGGGGCTATACCTTCGTTTCACGGCCACCTCCTCGCTGGCAAACCTTGCCTGCTTTACATGAGGTGTTGCGTTGACCCCTTGAATCGAACGGGCATGTGCGGGTTACAAGAGGGTTTCGTAGGCGGCGATCGTGGCTCGGGCCGTTTTGCGCCAGCTGAAGGCTTTCGCCCGTTCCAGGCCCAGGCGCCGCCAGCGCGCCGGCTCGGCGCTCATCCGGGCCGCCGCCTGCCCGAGCGCGTGAGCGTCCCCGTCGTCGACCAGCTCCCCTGCCTCATCGACCACCTCCGGCACGCTCGAGTTGCGGAAGGCGGCCACCGGGCACCCGCACGCCATCGCCTCCAGGCACGGGAGGCCGAATCCTTCGTACCGGCTCGGGAACATGAAGCAACCGGCGGCCGTGTACAGGTCGGCCAGCTCCTCGTCGGTCACGCGACCAAGCATCCGGGCGTCGGGCATCGACGGCGGGGCCTGGCGGCCTGGGTCGCCGGCGACCACCAGCTTCAAGTCCTGCCGGACCTGCCGCGCCGCATTCCATGCGCGCAGGAGCGAGGCGGGGTCCTTGCGCGCGTCGAGAGCGCCAACGAACAACAGATAGCCCGACTCCACGGCCCACCGCTGCCTCACGCGATCGGCTGCCCCTGCCCTAGGTGCGAACACCTCGCCGGCCGCCTCCGGCACCACCTTCACGCGCCGAGGATCGACACCTCCGAACCGCGTGGCATCCGCAGCCGTGGCCTTGGAAACCGCCAGCACGACATTTGCGCGCCGCAGCAGCCGCTTGCCCGGCCAGAAGCGGAGCCGTTCGCCGCGCATCCGCGGGCCGCCCCACGCCCATGGGATCAGGTCGTGCAGGGTGACCACCAGCGGGCATGGCGGCCGGCCGGGCAGCCGCAGGTCGGTCGCGTGGTAGAGGGCCGGACGGATGCGCGCGAGGTCCGCTCCCAGCGCCACCGCCTCCTCGTACGCCGCCAGCTGGCCGTGATACCGGCGCTGCGAGCCCGCAAGACGGTATTGCCCCTTTGGCAGCGAAGGCTCTTCGAGGCCCGAATCGAGCAGCAGTGTGAGCCTGGAATCGAATCCTTCGGCGATCAGGCCGCCAAGCAGGCCCCTGGCGTAGGAACCCACACCCCGACCCGCGCTCGGGCCTTGCAGGGGCCGCATGTCCAGAAGCACCGAGGAGGTCACGAGTCGAGCCATCATAATTCGGCCCCTATGGACGGTCCTTTAGACCTGGTCGTCGTCGGCGGCTGCGGCCACGTCGGGCTGCCGCTGGCGCTGTCGCTTGCCGACTGCGGCTACAAGGTTGGCATCGACGACATCGACGCCGCGAAGGTCGCTCAGGTCAAGGCGGGCAATGTCCCGTTCCTGGAGAAGGGTGCGGAGGAACTGCTCAAGAGGCTGCTGCCCACCGGCCGCCTGGAGCTGGCCTCCGACCCGAGCGCGATCGCGCGGACCGACACGATCATCCTGGTCATCGGCACACCCATCGACGAGTTCATGAATCCGTCGGTGCGCATTTTCGAGCGCGTGATCGACGATCTCCTCCCCCACTTGAAAACGGGATCTCTCATCATTCTCCGCTCGACAGTTTTTCCCGGGACCACCGACTCGGTCGCACTCCGTCTCCACGACGCCGGCGCGGACGTGGAGGTGGTTTTCTGCCCCGAGCGCATCGCCGAAGGCCACGCGCTGGAAGAACTGCGGACGCTTCCGCAGGTTGTCGGCGCGTCTTCCGACGCCGCGTTCGCCAAAGCCAGCAAGCTCTTCGAAAGTCTCGGTGTGAGCGTCGTGCGTACCACGCCGATGGAGGCAGAGCTCGCGAAGCTGCTCACCAACACCTGGAGGTACATGAAGTTCGCGATTGCCAACCAGTTCTTCCAGATCGCCCATCGCTCTGGGCTCGACTACGGCCGGGTCCTCGATGCGGTCCGCCACGACTATCCGCGCGCCGCCGACCTGCCGGGCCCCGGATTCGCCGCCGGGCCCTGTCTGCTCAAGGACACGATGCAGCTCTCCGCGTTCACGCCCGACCACTTCCCGATGGGCCAGGCGGCCATGCAGATCAACGAGGGACTGCCCAACTACATCGTCGACACACTCAACTCACGCAAAGCGCTGCAGGGGCGAACGATCGGGATCCTCGGCATGGCCTTCAAAGGCGAGTCCGACGATCCGCGCGCGTCGCTGAGTTACAAGCTGCGCAAGCTGGCCGCCTTCAAGGGCGCCCATGTCATGTGCACGGACCCCTATATCCACGACGAGTCATTCCAACCATTGGAGAGGGTGTTGCGCGAGTCCGACATCCTCGTGATCGCCGCGCCGCACAAGGCCTACAGGGCTCTGGAACTCGACGGTCGCGAAGTCGTCGACATCTGGGGGATCACAGGCCCAATCCGGCTTTGAAAGTCCTCGTCACAGGGGCCGCCGGCTTGCTTATGAGAGGAAACCCGGATGGTTTCCTCTCATTGCGCGTGCGGCTTCGCCGCAGGCGCTGCTCTCCTTCCGGTATGCGGATGGGACTTATTTAAGTTGTCACTCCACACCACGAGAAGCCGACATTCATGGACGCGGGCTAGACGGCCTGGCGGAGCCAGGCCTACACGCGACGCATGAAGGTCCTCGTCACCGGCGCCGCCGGTTTCATTTGTGGCTACCTGGTGGCGGACCTGCTGCAAGCGGGGCATGAGGTTGTCGGCGTCGACAACTTCAGCAAGTACGGGCCGGTCAAGCGCAGCTTCGACGGCGACCCTAAATACCACCTCGTCCAGGGTGACGCCAAAGATGTCAAGCTTTTGACGGAGCTCGCGGCGGATTGCGACCAACTGGTCGCGGGCGCCGCGATGATCGGCGGCATCTCCTATTTCCACGAGTTCGCCTACGACCTGCTCGCCGAAAACGAGCGCATCTGCGCCGCCACGTTCGACGCGGCAATCAGCGGGCATAAGCGGGGGCGGCTGCAGAAGATCACCGTCATCTCCAGCAGCATGGTCTTCGAATCGTCGACCGTCTTCCCCACCCCGGAGGGCGCCCAGATCACGAGCGCCCCTCCGCGGTCGACGTATGGATTTCAAAAGCTTGCGACCGAGTTCTTCGCGCACGGGGCGCACGAGCAGTACGGCCTGCCCTTCACCATCGTGCGTCCGTTCAACTGCGTCGGGATAGGCGAGCGGCGCGCCTTGCGCGACCACCAGGTGATGAGCGGAAACGTCAAGCTCGCGATGAGCCACGTCGTGCCCGACCTCGTCCAGAAGGTCTTGAAAGGACAGGATCCGCTGCACATCCTCGGCGATGGGAGCCAGATCCGGCACTACACCTATGGCGGAGACCTCGCGCGCGGCATCCGCATTGCTATGGAATCGCCAAAGGCGCTGAACGACGACTTCAACCTGTCGACGGCGCAATCGACCACGGTGCGCGAGCTGGCGGAGGTCATCTGGAGCAAGGTGCACGGACCGGAGCGTCCGCTCAAATTCGTCTCGGACCCGCCCTACGAGCACGACGTGCAGATGCGTGTGCCCGACGTGCGCAAGGCGCGTGAGGTGCTCGGGTTCGAGGCGACGACCTCCCTCGAGGAGATGCTCGATGAGGTGATCCCGTGGATTCGCGAAGAGATCAAGGCGGGCCGGATCTGATCGGCAACGCAGCTTTTTCGAATGAGACGCCGGTGCTCAGCATCATCATCCCCGTCTACAACGAAGGCGAGAACGTCGTGCCGACGCTGCGCGGCGTCGTGGAAAAAACCCACACGCGACCACTCGAGGTGCTGGTGGTGCACGACTTCGACGAGGACACGACGGTGCCGGTGGTCAAGCGGCTCCAGGCCGAGATGCCTGAGCTTCGTCTGCATCGCAACACCCTCGGCCGTGGCGTGCTCAACGCGATGAAGTCAGGCCTTCGCGCGGCGCGCGCTCCTTACGTGCTGATCACCATGGGTGACGGCTCGGACAACCCTGAGGACATCGACCCGATGTACCAGCTCGCGCGCCAGGGAGCCGACGTCGTGGCCGGGTCGCGCTACATGAAAGGAGGGCGGCAGCTCGGCGGGCCGCTGCTCAAGCGAACGATGTCACGCGGCGCAGGACTTTCGCTTCACTGGCTCGGCGGGGTGCCGGTCCACGACGCCACCAGCAATTTCCGGCTCTACTCGAAGCGATTGCTGAACCAGGTGACGATCGAGTCGACGGGTGGTTTCGAGCTGGGCATCGAGCTGACCGTCAAGGCCTACCGCCTCGGCATGTTTATCGCTGAAGTGCCAACAACCTGGCGCGACCGTACCGCCGGTACGAGTCGCTTTCGCCTCTGGCAGTGGCTCCCGCGCTACCTGAAGTGGTACCGCCGCGGGCTGGCCGGGCGCTTTACGAAGTCTTAGAAAGCGGCTTGTAGTTCCGCTTGTAGTAGTCCCAGTACTCGCCCGACTTCAGCGGGCGCCACCACTCCGGGTGCTCGAGGTACCAGCTGACCGTTCGCTGAAGGCCTTCGGCAAAGCTGACTCTCGGCTCCCAACCAAGCTCGGTGATCCGGCGGATGTCGAGCGCGTACCGGTAGTCGTGGCCGGGCCGGTCGGCGACGAACTCGATGAGGCTCTTCGGCTTGCCGATGATTTCCAGAACGGCCTCCGCCACCTGCAGGCCGGAGGTCTCGGCGCCCGTGCCGACGTTGTACACGCCGCCGATCGGCGCCTCGTGCAGGACCATGTCGATGGCGCGGCAGTGATCGTCGACGAAGACGAAGTCCCTGACCGCCGACCCGTCGTTGTACAGCGGCAAAGGAATGTCGTCGATGGCGTTGGTGATCAACACAGGGACGATCTTCTCGGGGTACTGGTACGGCCCGTAGTTGTTCGATCCGCGTGTAACGAGCAGCGGCAGACCGAAACTCTCCGCGTAGGCACGCGCCAGGTGCTCGCCTCCGGCCTTGCTCGCCGAGTACGGGCTGCGAGGCTTGAAGCCATCGTCCTCGCGGGAACGGCCGGTGTGCACGTCGCCGTACACCTCGTCGGTGCTCACGAGCAGGAAGGCTTGGTGTCGATGCTTGCGCGCCGCCTCGCAAAGCACCGCGGTGCCGCGCACGTCCGTCTCGATGAAGGCGAACGGATCCATCAGCGAGCGGTCGACGTGCGTCTCGGCCGCGAAGTTGACGATCGCGTCGGCCTCCGCCGCAAGCGAGTCGACAAGCTGCGCATCGCAGATGTCGCCGTGGACGAACCTGTAACCGGGCGTTCCTTCGAACTCGACGAGGTTGGCGAGGTTGCCGGCGTAGGTCAGCTTGTCGAGCACCGTGACCTCGACCTCCGGGCGGGTGGCGCGGATCAGCCGCACGAAGTTCGAGCCGATGAAACCTGCAGCGCCGGCGACCAGCAGCCGGCGCAGCGAACGTGCCGTCACTTGATCGAGGGACCCGACGTCCAGTCGTACCCGATCTTGGGATCGTCGTGAGGGATCCTGCCCTCGTCGTCCGGGGCGTACACGCTCGAGGTGACATAGAGGATGTGGCTCATCTGCAGCGCGCGGCAGCCGTGGGCCACACCAGGCGGGATCTTCAAACAGGTGGGCTTCACGTCGCCCATGAGGAACTCCATCAGCTTCCCGCTTGTCGGCGACGCTTCGCGCGTGTCATACAGCGCGACCTTGAGCGCCCCGATCACGTACCACCAGTCCGTCTGATGCTGGTGGATGTGCCAGGCCTTGGTCGTGCCGGGGTACATCATCGAATGGCTCCACTGGCCGAAGTGGTCGAAGAAATCGTCGGTCTCGCGAATCACCTCGCGGAAGAAGCCGCGCTCATCGGCGTGCGTGACCAGGTCCTTCAGCACGACACCTTCGATGGTTGGTGCTTTGGCTGTCATGACTCGCGGTTTGCCCCATTGGCGCGCACGAAATCGTTGGCCACGTAGTACGCGGCCATCGATTCACCGGCGTCGCCCCAGAACCCTTCGAGCACGTCGTATTCCATCTGGTCCCGTTCGACGTACCAGTTGTTGACGTCGGTGATCTCGAGCTCACCGCGCCCCGAAGGCTTGAGCTCGGGCAGCACCTGCCACACGGTGTCGTCGTAGAAGTAAACCCCGGTCACCGCGTAGTCGCTGGGCGGCTGCTGGGGTTTTTCGATGATCCGCTCAATACGCCGGTTGCCGTTGAGCTGAGCCACGCCGAGGTGGCGCAGGTGCTCGGAGTCCTTTTCTTTGGAGAGCACTACACGGGCGCCTTTCTTCTGTTTGCGGAAACCCTCGACACAGTGGCGGATCGACCGCCCGAAGATGTTGTCGCCGAGCAGCACCACGGTTCGATCGCCGCCCACGAACTTCTCCGCCAGGCCGAGAGCCTCAGCGATACCACCCGGCTTGTCCTGGTACCCGTAGAAGAGCCTGTCGATCCCGAACTCCTGCCCGTTGCCGAGGAGGCGCAGGAACTCGCCCGCGTGAGTGCCACCGGTGACCAGCATCATCTCGGTGACGCCGGCCTTGACCAGGGCCTCGATCGCATAGCTGATCATCGGCCTGTCGTAGATCGGCAGCAGGTGCTTGTTGGTGATCCTGGTCAGGGGATCAAGCCGGCTGCCCGTTCCTCCCGCCAGGATGACGCCCTTCATCGCCCCCGGATTCTAGGCTGTGGCTCCGGAGCCGGGCCGCGAAGGATATCCGCGGCATCGGCGGCCGGTGCCAAGGAGACGACGAGCACACGAGGGAACGCATCACGTTGATGCGTGACCGAGTGCGCGCAGGAGACGACGCCGGCATCAGGGCCGCAGGCCCCCGGCCGCCTAGGCCAGCGAAGATCCGAGCAGGCGCCGGCGCCGGAGCCAAGAGGCAGGTGCGGCTTATGCTTCAAGGCATGGGGGGAGGTCCCGGCATGCCGACAACCCCCGCTGCCCGGACCTTCTTCTCACCGGACGGGTTCTGGTGGTGGGACGGGTCCGCCTGGAAGCCGGCGCTCTCCGAAGACCGCCTGTGGCGCTGGAACGGACAGGCCTGGGAGCCGTCCCGCCTTCCGCCCGCGAGCACATCCGGCGCGGGCGCCGGCGCCGCGGTCGGGGTGGCGGTGGTGTTCGCCTTCATGGCCATCCTCGTTCTCGTCTCAGTCGTCGTGATCGTGGTGCTGTTCACCATGGGTGGCCAGATCGCCAACGTGTTCTCCAACGTGGCCGCGGCGCTGAACAGCCCCTAGCCCATAACTCTGGGCCCGAACTTCGAGTAAGCCACAAGTCCTTGTGGCAGACTGGCCCCGACCGAAAATGCCGAGATCCGACAGCTGGCCGCGAACGATCCTCCACGTCGACCTCGACGCCTTCTACACGTCTGTGCACCAGCGAGACGATCCGAAGCTTCGAGGCATCCCGGTGGCCGTCGCGGGCCGCTCGCGAAGGGCGGTCGTCATGGGCGCATCGTACGAGGCGCGGGCCTTTGGCGTGCGCTCGGCGATGCCGCTGCACGAGGCCCTGCAGATGTGCCCCCAGCTGATGGTCGTGACGCCCGACGGGGCCCGCTACCGCGAAGCGAGCCGGACCGTGCATCAGATCTTCCGCCGCTACACCTCGCCGGAGCTCGTCGAAGGCATAGCCTTGGATGAGGCTTACCTGGACGTCACGGCGCGCACCCGCCATGGAACGTCGAACGCGGAGGAAGTGGCGCGGCGCATCAAGTACCAGGTGCACACCGAGATCGGCCTCACCGCATCGGTGGGCGCGGCGACTTCGAAGCTCGTGGCGAAGGTCGCCAGCGGAACGCACAAGCCGGACGGACTCGTCCTCGTGCCACCCGACACCGAGGCGAATTTCCTTGCCCCGCTTCCAATCGGAGTCATCCCGGGCCTGGGCCCCAAGACCGAGGAGCGGCTCCACGCGATGGGACTACGGACGGTCGGCGAGCTCGCCGCCTACGAGACGCAGCGGCTGGTCCAGGCGCTCGGGGTCAACGGAGCCGTGCTTCAGCGGTTCGCCCAGGGTCGCGACCGAACGCCCGTCGACGGCAGCAAGCCGGCCAAGACGATCTCGGCCGAGACGACCTTTGAGCAGGATGTCAGCGACCGCGGGGAGCTGGAAAAGGCCCTTCGCGACCTCACCGATCGCGTCGTCGAGCGGCTGAAGGCCGACGACGTGCGCGCGCGGACGATCTACGTGAAGCTGAAGCTGCCCGACTTCAAGCTGGTGAGCCGCCAGGTGAGCCGGACGAGCCCGACCGACGACGTCGAGACGATCTTCCGCGCCGCGCGCTCGGCGCTGGAGAAGTCGCACGTGGAGTCGCGACCGGTGCGCCTGATCGGGGTTGGGCTGTCTGGCCTCGAGCACCCTGAGCCGGACCTGCAGCTGACGCTCTTCGATTAGGCGGCGTCCGGTCGACGACGGGGCGCGGCGGCAGCGCCGCCAGCACGTCGCCTAGCGAGTTCCAGCCCAGGGCTGCGCGGGCGCGGGCGATCAGCGCCCGAAACACCATGGCGGTGGCCCGAGCATCGTCGAGGGCGGCGTGAGCCGGGGTGATGTCGAGGCCCAGCTCCTGCACCAGCGAGGCAAGCCC
>DATGVE010000052.1:0-24067 GCA_035300725.1 Candidatus Eiseniibacteriota bacterium
AAGCGTTTCGCTGAGGCCTGGGACAACGCCCGCACGTCTGCCGCCGGAATTCGCGTGCCGTCCGCCGTCGGGGACTTTCTGATCCTGGACTGTCTGCGGGAATCAAAAGGCGCGGCAATCGCAGTGCCGGAACGCGACCTCGCCGGCATGCAGGGCCGCTTGGCAGAGTCAGGGGCTGGGTACTTGAGCCTGGAGACCGCGGCGGCGGTGGCTGCGGTGCCGATGCTGGTGGAAGCTAAGAGAATCGACCGCAACGACGTGGTCGTTGTCTTCGACACGGGCGCCGGTTTCAAGTCAGAGCCGCCGCGCGACCTGGTCGCTCCGGTTCGTGTGCCCAATGACCCCGACAAGTGGGAGGGAGTCCTCGCGCACCTCGCGAAGCGATGAGCTATTGGCGGTCGGCGCCAGATTTCGGTGGACTACACTAAGGCCCAACTCCAATGAGCACTCAATCGGTGCTCGACGCGGTCCGTCGGGTGGAAGAGGCGCCGCTGAAAGACCTCGTCGGCGTCAGCGTGGACGACGTCGAGGCGCAGATGGATCACCTCCTCGAGCCCGAGATCGACTCCGCCTCTCTGTACCGGCGGTGGGAGCGGCAGCAGTGGGCCGTCTCAGATCTGGACTTCGCAGCCGACATCCAGGATTGGCAGAACCTTCCCCCGAACATCCGGCAGGTCATGCAGAACACGATGACGCTCTTCTTCATCGGCGAGCAGGCCGTCACGGACACGCTCGCGCCACTACTTCATGCGGCGCCCTACGAGGACGAGCGGATCTTCCTCGCCACGCAGATCGCCGATGAGGCGCGGCACACGGTGTTCTTTCAGCGGTTTTTTGAAGAAGTGCTGGGTGTCGGCGGTGGTTTGCACGCCGCATTGGAGGCAATCAGTCCACGGGCCACCGAAGGTTTCCGGAAAATATTTGAGCACCAGCTCGTCGAGGCTATGGACCTCATCCGCCGCGAGCCGCACAACCAGCGAGCTTGGGTCGAAGGCGTCGTCACCTATCACCTGGTCATCGAGGGCTACCTCGCGATCACCGGCCAGCGCAGCCTGCTTCGCACGCTCCGGAACGTCAACATGATGCCGGGCTTTGTCGCCGGTTTCACAGCAGTGGCTCGCGACGAGTCTCGGCACATCGGTTTTGGCGTGCTGGCGCTGCGCCGCCGTATCAAGGAGCAGCCGGAGATGGCGCGGGTGGTCACGCTCAAGGTGCTCGACCTGCTCGTGCCTGCCGTCCGGACCGCTGTGGGACCGGATCGCCGTCTGCCCATCGAGGATCCACGCACAGTGCCGCCACCTCTACGGGTCAACGGCCTGGAATTGCGCGAGTTCGCTCTGTCATCGCTGGCCAAACGACTACGAGCGGCGGGCATTTCCGAATCGGTGGCAGAAGAGGTGCGGGAGCGGGGCGTGGAGCTCTACGAGGCGGCGTGGTCGGAGTACGAAAGCAACCACGGGTTACGCCACCCGGTTCGGTTCTACCAAGAAGGGTTGGTTACAGCGCTCTAGGGTCGAGCTCCTAAGGATCCTTGAGTGCGGTCTCGAGAAAAGACTGGAGCACCATAGCCTCGTGTCCGGCATCAGTGACTCGACGTGCGTTCTCCCACCGTTCACCCCGGGTCGAACGATGACTGACTACCCCTTGACGGCGCCCGCCAGGCCGCGGACGAAGTAGCCCTGGAATGCGAGAAACACCAGAAGCACCGGTGTGAACGACATCAGCATCCCCGCCGCGAACCCCGTCCAGTCAAACGTGTGCGTGCCCTGGAAAGACAGCATTCCCACGGCCAGGTTTTGCAGGTTCGGCTGGCCGAGGGTGAAGACGAGCGGGATCGTGAAGTCGTTCCAGCTGTGCACGAATTGGAAGATGACGACCACGGCGATGATTGGCCGGGCCAGCGGAAGCATCAGCCAGAACGTCTGGAGGAAGCCCGCGCCGTCGACGCGGGCAGCATCAAAGAGGTCCTGCGGCAGGTTTTCAAAAAAGCCCACGAACAGCAGCACGTAAAGCGCCCCCGCGCCGCCGGACTGAGCAAGGATGACGCCGAGCCGGCTGTTGAGCAGGCCCAGGTGCTCGATCAAGACGAACTGCGGTATCACTATCGACACCACCGGTACAAACAGCGTCAGCACGATGATCTTGTAGAGAAGGTCGCGCCCAGGGAATCTAAAGCGCGCAAGGACGTAGCCACAGAGCGCCGATTTGATCAGCTCGATGAGGGTCGAGCTGACCGAGTAAATCAAGCTGTTGGCGGCGTAGTGGCTGAACCCGGCGGTGACCCAGGCGCGGCTGAAGTTCCCGAGCTCTAGGGGATTCGGAACCAGGCCCGCGCCGGCGGTGAAGGCGCCGAGCTGGGTCTTGAATGCTGTCGAAATCGTCCAGAGGAAGGGATACGCCCAGAAAAAACTGACCACGAGCAATAGGGGCAGCGCGACCAGGTTGAGATATACAGCGCGATTCAGGCGACGCCGGCGTGCTGCTGCCACAGGGTTTTCCCGGGCCGTTTCCGTGACTGCGAACTCCACTCTCAGACTCCGTAGTCCCGGCGAAGCCGCACGGCCCCGCGTGCCAGCAGACCCTGGCCGAACACGAAGACGAAGGCGAGAACTGCGAAGAGCAGGGCGGCCGCAGACCCGTATCCGTACTTGAAGGGCGCCTCACTGAACGCCTCGTTGTAGATGAAATAGGAAACGGTGTAGCTCGCCTGGCCCGGCCCGCCCGCCGTGAGCGTGACCACGATTCCGAAGACGTGCAGGGCATTGACGAGAGCCAGCAGCGTGATGACGATGGCGACGGGCCAGATCAGCGGCAGCGTGATGCGGATCAGCTTCTGAAGTTCACCGGCGCCATCCGTATCGGCTGCGTCATAGAGCTCCTCGGGAACGTTTTGGAGTGCTGCCATCCAGTAGACCATGTACTGCCCGAAGATCTGCCAAGTGGCCACCAGGATGATTGCGATCAGCGCGGTGTTGCCGTGACCCAGCAAATCGATCGGCGTCCCGACTAGGCCATGGTCGATGAGGAAGCTGTTCAGCGCGCCATTCGAGGGGTTGAGTAAATAGGTGAACACCAAGCCGGCCAAAGCCACCGGCAGGATGATGGGGAGGAAGAAGACGGTGCGAAAGAAGGTCTTGAAGAGCAGCCACCGGCGTGTCAAGAGAATCGCCACGACGAGGGTTAGAGGCAGCTTGATGGCAGTCTCGACCACTGCGAAGACCAGCGTGTTCTTGAGCGACAGCCAGAAGACAGGATCCTTCGAGATCTTCTGGTAATTGCCCAGCCCCACGAAGTCGTTCAATGGCTGGATCCCGTCCCAGTTGAAGAGCGAATAGTAAGCAGTGGCCAGCAGCGGCCACAGCGTGAAAGCGCCGTACAGCACAAGGAACGGCAGCAGGAACGCGGCGATCCAGAGGCGGCTCCCTGAGCCGCCGGGTACAGGAGTGGCCGCGTCTTTGCCACCGGGCCGCCGCAGCTCCGCGACCTCTGCCGGCGTCGCCCTGGCTAGTTCATTCAAGTCCCCGGCAGACTATGACTTCGGATAGCTTGTTGGATTGAAGCTCTGGGTGTAGTCCCAGCCGTTGGGGCCGAAGGCATAGCAGCTAGCCGAAACCTTGAGGCCTGAAGCAGCCTCCTTCTGCAGTGCTGACTCCAAGGCCTGCTGGCGTGTGGAGACCACAGTTTGCGCAGCCGGCTTGAGGTCCTTGTTGCTGGTGATTGCTTCGATCATGACCTGGTGCTCCCAGTTGGGATGCAGCGCGGCGGCGGCCGTGTAGGCGTTCGACTCGGAGATCGCAGGGCATTTCAGGAGCGGGTCAGGGTAGTTCACGCGGAAGCCTTTCGTGCCGCCGATCTTGAAGATCTGCTGCCAGGCCGGGTCGGTCAGGAACTTCTTACTGTCGGCAAAGGCGAGGGTCGCGAACTGGTTCTGGAGGAAGTTCTGGACAAAGAAGCCGGTCGGGTTGGTCATCCACTGGATGAACTTCCAGGCCTCGGCCGGGTTCTGGGACTGGGAGCTGACCCAGTAGGCGTTCGTCGCGTTCAATGAAGCGAGCGCGCCCTTGGCCCCACCATCGGGATTGGGATGCGCCGCCACTGCGTATCCGTCGCTGTGGAAACCAAGCTGGTCCCACACGCTCACCATCCACGGCCCATCCATATATATGGCGGCCTGGCCGGCGGCGAACTGCTGGCGGGAGAAAGCCTTGTCCTGCACACCCGGGGCGAAGTAGCCCTTGCTGTACAGCTTCTGCAAGTAGCCGAAAGTCTCGAGCATGCGCGGGTCGTCGAGATCGAACCTGCCGTTCTTGTAGTCGAAGAAAAGGTCCGTCATGTTGCCAGCCGCCATCGCGTACCAGATCCGCTGCCAGTCGGTGCCCTTCATGGGCACCGCCATGCAGTAGGCCTTGGTCTTGGACTTGATCGTGGCGCATGTATCCGCGAGCTGCGACCACGTGGTGGGTGGCTGATTGAGGTCGAGACCCGCCTGCGCAAAGACCGCCTTGTTCATGTACATGTAGCCGGGGCCCCAGAACTGGGTGTCTTGCCAGGGGAATCCGTAGACCTTGCCGTTCTTCATGTTGATTCCGTTCTGGAACGACCCCGCAGGCCAGCGCTTGGTCCAGTCGCTGGGTACTTTCCCGTCGGGTGAGACAGTGGTGATCCAGCCGTTGGAGAGGAGCCAGTTCATGGTGTTGGAGGACTGTTTTTGCCAGTAGAAGATGTCCGGCGCCTGCTTGCTCTGGAACGCGAGCGGCAGCGTTTGCTCGTACTGGGCTTGTGCTATCGACTGCCACTGAATCGTGACATTGGGATTCAGCCGGTTGTACTCGTCGGCAACCTGCTTGTGAAAGGCGACCTGCTCTGACGAGAAGTCCATGAGCTTGAGCGTCACCGGCGCCGACGACTGAACCGGTGGCGTGCTCCCGCTGCAGGCCACCAGAGCCAAAACGGTGGCGATCATTGCCACCCGCCTTAGACCGCCCATACCATAACCCCCGTTTCGGAAAGCGTTTACCAATGACCGATGAGTCAGCGCCCAGAGTGTAGCGATCCTCATTGGGTTCGTCAAGATCCTCATTGCACATGGCGACGGAAAGCGTTTACCATGCATCGGAGGCATGGACCGATCACCCACCATCAGCGACGTGGCGCACCGCGCCGGGGTCTCGGTGGCGACTGCGTCGCGCACGCTCCACGGAGTTCGGCCGGTGGGGGAGGCCCTTCGGGACCAGGTCGTGGCTGCGGCTCGCGAGCTCGGCTACAGCCCCAATCCTCACGCTCGGGCGCTCGCCCAGTCTTCAGATGCGTCGGTGGGAGTGATCGTGCATGACGTCACGGACCCCTACTTCTCCGAGATCGTCCGCGGCATGCTGCAGGCCTCAGCGCAGACCGAGCGCTTGGTGCTGATCTGCAACACGTACCGAGATCGCGAGCGCGAGCTCGCCTACGTCGCACACTTCCGAGCCCAGCGCGTGAAGGCCCTCGTGCTGGCAGGGAGCGGACTCGAGGACCGCGAGTTCGGCGCGCGCATGGCGGCGCAGATCCACGCCTTCGAAGCGACGGGCGGTCGGGCAGTCCTGATCGGACGCCACTACGCGCCTGGAGACTCAGTCATCCCTGACAACGTCGGTGGGGCGCGCGAGATGGCCCGGACTCTTGGGAAACTTGGGCACCGTCGCATCGGGGTGATCTCCGGTCCAGCCAACCTGACGACCACACATGACCGGCTCGCCGGCTTCCGGTTGGGCCTTGGCGACCTCGGTTTCGAGCTTGACGCCGCGGCGATGGTAACGGGTGACTTCACACGCGACGGCGGGGAGGCTGCGGTGCAGGAGCTCCTTTCGACGACACCCGACCTGACCGCGATCTTCGCCCTCAACGATGTCATGGCGATCGGCGCCCTGAGCGGCCTCCGCCGCCTCAACCGGCGGGTGCCCGGCGACATCTCGCTGGCGGGCTTCGACGACATTCCTATCGCGCGCGACCTGATGCCCAGCCTCACCACCGTGCGCGTTCCCATGTTCCAGATGGGAGCGCGCGCTCTTGCTCTTGCGATGGAGCCGCTTGCAGCCGGGCTCCGTACCGAACATCTCGCGACCGAGTTGGTCCTGCGCGATAGCACAGGACCGGCACCGGCATGAGTGGAGCTCAATCAGCTCAGCGGCGGCGAATTGGGATCGTGATGAATGGCGTCACCGGCAGGATGGGCGCAAACCAGCACCTCGCGCGCTCGATCGCAGCCATCCGGGCCGACGGCGGAATTCCACTTTCCGACGGCACCTCGATCTGGCCGGATCCAATCCTGGTCGGGCGCAATGCCGATAAGCTGAACCGGCTCGCCGCCCTGCACGGCATCGAGCGCTGGAGCACCGACCTTGCCGAGTGCCTGGCCAACGCCGACGACACCGTGTACTTCGACGCGCAAACGACCGAGCTCAGGGCACCGGCGCTGCGCGAAGCCATCGCCGCAGGTAAGCACATCTACTGCGAGAAGCCGGTGGCGACGGACCTGGCCTCGGCGCTTGAGCTCGTTCGACTCGCGAACGCGAGCCGCGTAAAGCACGGCGCGGTTCAGGACAAGCTCTTTCTGCCTGGCCTCGTTAAGCTCCGCCGCTTGATCGACGACGGGTTTTTCGGACGCATTCTTTCGGTGCGCGGAGAGTTCGGCTACTGGGTTTTCGAGGGTTTCGACCAGCCGGCGCAGCGTCCCTCCTGGAACTATCGCAAGGAGGATGGCGGCGGAATCGTGCTCGACATGTACTGCCATTGGCGCTATGTGCTCGACAACCTCTTTGGAGGGGTGCGAAGCGTGCTGTGCTTGGGCGCAACGCACATCCCCGAGCGCCGCGACGAGGCCGGCCTGACCTACTCAGCGACCGCTGATGACGCTGCTTACGGAATCTTGGAGCTCGAGGGTGGGGTCATTGCGCAGATCAATTCGTCGTGGACAGTGCGCGTGCGCAGGGACGACCTCTTGGTGCTGCAGGTCGATGGCACCGACGGGACCGCGGTCGCCGGCCTTCGCGAGTGTCTGGTGCAGCCACGCAGCGCCACGCCCCGGCCGATCTGGAACCCAGACGCATCCCAACCCATCAACTTCTATGAAGGGTGGGAGCAGGTGCCGGATGCACGTCCAACCGAGAACGCGTTCAAGACGCAGTGGGAGCTTTTCCTGAAGCACGTTGTTTGTGGCGACCCATTTCGTTGGGACCTGCTTGAAGCCGCCAAGGGTGTCCAGCTTGCTGAGCTGGCACTGCGCTCTTGGCGGGAACGGCGATTTGTTGACGTACCCGGGCTGATTCCTTGAGCCGTGCGGCCGGCGTATCGCTGCAACTTCCGGACGGGAGCGGGGGCTGGATTCAGCACACCCTTGGTCAGGCGATGACGTACCGGCCGCCGCGAGCGGTGCCGCGCTGCCGGACCGCGTTTGCGGCGGCGCACGTGGTCGCGTCGAGCCCGAACAGCATCGACTGGGAACTGACCATGGCCTACCGGCGGCACATCTGGAGCTACGGCCTGGGAGTCGCGGAGGCGATGGACACCGCCCAACGAGGCATGGGCCTCGAATGGCCGGCGGCCCGCGAACTGATGGTTCGCTCCTTGGCCGAGGCTCGCGCTGCGAAAGGCGAAATCGTATGCGGTGCGGCGACGGATCAACTGGGGGAGCCGCTGCGACGGCCTTTGGAGGAGATCATCGATGCTTACCAGGAGCAGTGCTCGCTGATCGAGGACGCGGGCGGACGCGTCGTCATGATGGCCAGCCGTCACCTGGCCAGCAGCGCAACCGACCGAGAGGACTACGAGCGCGTGTATCGAGAAGTGTTGGCCGGCCTGCACAGACCGGCCATCATTCACTGGCTCGGCGACATGTTTGACCCAGCCCTCGCCGGCTACTGGGGCGTTCAGGATCTGTCGCAAGCCGCAGACGTATGCCTGGCCATCCTCAGCTTCAATCGCGAGAAGGTGGACGGAGTCAAGGTTTCTCTCCTCGATGCCGCCCGAGAGCGCTCCCTGCGCGGCCGCCTCCCGGCCGGCGTTCGCATGTACACGGGCGACGACTTCAACTATCCGGAGCTCGTGCGAGGGGACGGCACCCACCACAGTCACGCGCTTCTCGGCATCCTGGATGCGATCGCTCCGGCTTTTTCAGCCGCGCTCGTCGCTGCCGACGCCGGGGATTGGGATACCTATGAGCGAACCCTCGCCCCCACAGTCAAGCTCTCGCGACTCATCTTCTCGCCGCCGACATATCACTACAAGGCCGGCATCGTCTTCCTGGCCTGGCTGAACGGCCACCAGCAGCGGTTCCGCTTGCTGGGAGGACTGGAGTCGGCTCGTCCGGTCGAGCACTACGGTCGCCTGCTTGTCCTGGCCGACCGGGCTGGTCTGCTGGCCGACCCCGAACTCGCAGCCGCCAGGATGCGCAGCCTCCTTGAGTGAGCTGGCGCGGCTCAGCCTGAATCAGGCCACCATACCGAGCTGGTCGCTGCCACAAGTTGCCGACGCTTGTGCTCGCGCCGGTCTCGGATGGATCGGCGTGTGGCGCGACCGCCTGGCCGAGGTTGGGATCGCTGCAGGCGTGCGCTCAATCCAGGACGCGGGGATTCGCGTCTCGAGTCTGCTGCGTGGCGGTTTCTTCGACGCGCCGGAGAAGGCTCTCCGGGCGCAGCGCATGGATGACAACCGGCGTGCGGTCGAAGAGGCGGTCGCGCTCCAGGCGCGAACACTGGTCCTTGTCTGCGGCCCGTCTGTGGGACACGACCTGCAGAGTGCTCGCGCCTACGTCGCCGAGGCTGTCGCCGAGCTCGGCGAGTTCGCGGCCGCAAGCGGGGTGGCCCTCGGCATCGAACCCATGCACCCCGTCTACTGCGGCGACCGCTCGGTGGTGGTGACCCTTGGCCAGGCACTGGCCATGGTCGAACCGCATCCCGCAGCCAGGGTGGGAGTCGTCATCGACGCGTATCACGTCTGGTGGGATCCTGAACTCTCTGCTCAAGTCGCCGCGTCGAGTGGGCGGATTCTTGGATATCACGTCTGCGACTGGCTGGTTCCGCCTCCTGATCACCTGAACGGACGGGGCATGATGGGTGATGGAGTGATCGACCTTCGCCGGCTGCGCCGCATGATCGATGCAGCGGGTTATGACGGCCCGATCGAGGCTGAAGTTTTCAATCCCACCGTATGGGCTCTGCCCGGAGAGGAAGCCCTTGATCTGGTTTGCAGGCGATACCGCGAGCACGTTGTCGGATGAATGGGCCGGCCTTCAGCACGCTAGCCTGCCCGACCTGGACTCTCGCGCAGGCGCTCGCGAGGGGACGCGAGTACGGCTATCGGGCACTCGAGCTGCGCCTCATTGACGGCGAGCTGATCGAGGACTCGATGCCGGCTGCCGAACACAAGAGGGTGGGCAGTCTCCTTTCGGATTCCGGACTTGCGCTGGTCGCTGTAGACAGCTCCATCCGCCTCACGGAGGGTCAACCCGCGGTGGTTGCCGGCCAAATCGCGCGTTTCCTGGAGCTGGCGGCCGGCTGGGGATCACCATTGGTCAGGGTTTTTGGCGGTAAGGGCGAGCGTGACAACGCGGCGGTGGCACTGCGCCTGGCATCTCGCGAAGCCGAGCGCAGTGGCGTACGCATCGGCCTGGAGACTCATGACGAGTTCTCCTCCGCGGCATCAGTCGCTTCAGTTCTCGCCGCGGTCGACTCACCAGATGTCGGCGCCATCTGGGACATAGTCCACACGAACCGCACGGGCGAAACCCCGGCCGAGGTGGTGGCGCGCCTCGGTCCTCGCATCCTTGACGTCCACATAAAAGACGCGAGGCGGACCGACCCCGCGGGCTCCTGGCAGGATGGCTTCGGCTACGTCCTGCTGGGCCAGGGCGAGGTGCCGGTGCGCGCGTGCCTGGAGGCGCTTCAGACAGCTGGGTACCAGCACTGGGTGGTCGCGGAGTGGGAGAAGCGATGGCATCCCGAGATCGAGGAGCCTGAAATGGCTCTACCTCAGCACGCCGCTGTCCTGAATGAGTGGCTGGCCGTGCTGGGGGGAACTGCCGTGACAGGTGGATAAGCCGGTCGCGTGCTTCTTGATGAGGGCCGACGTCGCCGAGGAGGTCTATGGTGCGCGCGAACGGGCAGCGGTGGCGCGGCTGGCATCGATCGCCGGCGATGTCACGAAGGCGGAAGTCATTCTGGCCAGCTGGGGCTGCCCTGTCATGAACGCCGGATTTTTGGACACGGCGCCGCGGCTGCGCCTCGTCCTTTACGCGGCGGGGTCGGTGCGCGCCTTCGTGACCGAGGCGTTGTGGGAGCGGGGTATCAGAGTCTCGAGCGCTGCGGCGCTGAATGCGGCCTTCGTGGCCGAATACACGCTGGCCGCGATCCTCTTCTCGCTCAAGCATGGCTGGCGCTTGGTCCGCGAGCCAGGCGGATCGCGCTCGCAGCTCCCGGGCGCCTTCGGTGCGACCGTCGGGCTCGTCTCGCTCGGCGCTGTGGGGCGACTCGTGCGCAAGATGCTGAGGCCCCACCAGCTGAAGGTGGTCGCTTACGACCCTTTTTTGACCGCCGACGAAGCGCGGCGCCTGGGTGTGCGCTTGGTGGATCTTGCCCAGCTCTTCCGCATCAGTGACGTGGTCAGCGTGCACACACCTCTGCTGCCGGAGACTCGAGGCATGATCACCGGCGTCCTCATCGAGTCGATGCGTCCCGGTGCCACGCTGATCAACACAGCACGCGGCGCGATAGTGCGCGAGGTGGAAATGGTCGCAGTGCTTGAGCGGCGGCCTGACCTGCAGGCAGTGCTGGACGTGACCGATCCCGAGCCTCCTGTTCCCGGATCTCCGTTGCTGCGTCTGCCCAACGTCGCGAGGACGCCGCACATCGCAGGCGCAATCGGGCCTGAACGCCGGCGCCTCGGCAAGGGGATGGTGGAGGAGCTGCGCCGCTATGTTCGCGGCGAAACGCTGCGATGGGAAGTGACTCGCGAGCAAGTCGAACACATGGCGACCCCATGACAAACGGAACTCTTTGAGCGAGCGAATTTACGGGTTCGGCATCGTCGGCTGCGGTGTAATAGCCCCGTTTCACGCGAGGGCCATCGCAGACCTGCAGAACGCCCGGCTGGTGGCGGTCGCCGACCCGACGCCTGAGCGCGCGCGCAAGGTTGCGTCGGAGTTTGGAGCCGAGGACCACACCGATGTGGGCGAACTGCTGGCCCGACCGGATGTGGACATCGTCTGCGTGTGCGTCCCCAGCGGCTCGCATGCGGCGGTCGGGATGCGTGTAGCAGCCGCCGGCAAGCATGTGGTTGTGGAGAAGCCGATCGAGGTCACACTCGAGGCAGCTGATCGCCTGATCACGGCTTGCAAGTCGAACGGTGTCGAGCTGGCTGCGATCTCACAGCATCGCTGGGACCCGGGAGTGCGAGAGCTGAAAGAGCTCGTCGACTCCGGCCGGCTTGGCCGGCTGGTGCTCGGTGACGCGATTGTGAAGTGGTACCGGACCCAGCAGTACTACGACAGCAGCGCCTGGCGCGGGACTCTGGCCCTCGATGGCGGCGGGGCTTTGATGAACCAGGGCGTGCACTATCTCGACCTCCTGCAGTGGGTCATGGGGCCGGTGGAGCACGTGTTCGCGCGGTGCCGGACCTCTGCCCATGAACGAATCGAGGTCGAGGACATCGCGGTCGCAGTGTTGGGCTTCAAAGGTGGCGCGGTTGGCGTCGTCGAATGCGCCACCGCGGTCTACCCGGGTCTCAGCGAACGCCTCGAGGTAACCGGGACCGGAGGCACCGCGATAGTGGAGGTGGGCGAGCTCAAAGTCCGGGAGCTGAAGGATGAGAAGGGCGAGACCACTCCCTATGGGGGAAAGCTCGCGTCTGCCGGCGGACGCGATCAAGCCGCGTCGTCCCCGGCCGACATCGCATACCGAGGGCATCGGGAGCAGCTGGCGGACATGATCCAGGCAATCGAAAGCGGAAGAAGGCCTTTCATCGATGGCGCGGAGGCTCGCAAGGCGCTGGAGATCATCGTCGCCGTCTACGAGTCGGCTCGTACAGGCCGCGATGTTGCATTGCCGCTGCCGGTGGCACACGTATGACGCTGGTGCGGCTCGAGGTCGAGACCTCAGGCGCGATGGACGCTGCCCTGGACCGTCTCGCTCGCGAGGACGCCCTCGGTCAGGTGCTTGAACGCAGGGGTCGCATGGCGGCGTTCGCCACTGAGAATGGCGACGTCAAGCTGGACTGGTCCGACCAGGTTGCCTGGGCCCTGGACCATCCTCAGGCGATCCAGGAGGTCGAGACGCTCGCGGCGTGGATCCGCTCACGATTCGAGCATGTGATCTGGTCCGGGATGGGGGGCTCCGTACAGGCCGTCCACGCGCTCAAGGGTTTGGGGCTGCTTCCATCGGGTGGTCTCTCCGTGCATCCACTCGACAGCACGGATCCAGCCGCGCTGAACCGCGTATTGCGCGAGATTGCGGGCGCAGACGATCTCGGCGCGAGACTCCGAAGCACCCTCATGGTCGGCGTCACCATGGGCATGACCTCGGAGGAGCCGATCACCCACCTGAGGTGGTTCGAGGAGCTGCTGCGGGCACATGCGGTAAAGACGCCAGCCGAGCATCTTCTCGTGATGACTCTGCCAGGTTCCTTTCTCGACCACTTCGCCGAGGAGCGGGGCGTGCGCCGCGAGAGCATCCAGCTCGATGGCAAGAGCCATATCCCCGGTCGGATGAGCGCGCCGTCCACCCGCGTGTTCTTGCTCCCGGCGGCTCTGAGCGTGGCCGGCAGAGTCCGCGATGTGCTCGAGCGATGTCAAACGGAATTCCAAATGCGTCAAGGCATGACAGCCGGAGAGCGCACTGCTCTCATCGGAGCGGATCCTTTCGTCCGGGTGGCCGCTTGGCTGTCGGCCGGCATCGATGAAGGGCGCGACATGGTGGTGCTCGACTTGCCCGAGCGGTGGGCGCCCGTTGCGCCATGGGTCGAGCAGGTGGTTGAGGAGAGCCTGGGCAAGGACGGTCGAGGGCTGCTCGTCTTTCACGGTCAAGACCTCACGAGCGCCTCACTCTGGCCGGATCGGTTCACCGTTTTGCGCGTCGATGAGGGCTCGGGGACAGAGGTGCCAGGCCGGCCGCTGGCCCAGCTGCAGCTGGCGACCGAGGCGGACAGCCGGTTGGCGGTGTGTGCCCGCTTCTTTTCGGGTTGGAACCTTGGAGTGGCTCTGGTCGGCTATCTGCAGGGAATGACGTTTGCCGGTCAGCCGGCGGTCGAGGGCTACAAGAAGTACGCCCGGCTGCTCCGCGACGGCCCGGGCGAGCTGCCCTATCCGACAGATGGGCTGTCGTCCACCTCCACGGGTCGGCTCAAACTTTTTTCCGGCGCGGCGCCGGTGGCCAACCTCGATGGCCGGCGGCTCGACGCCGGGACGGTGCTGGCCGCGGTCGTGCGGTCGCTCCAGGCCGAGAACCGCCTCGATTACTTTGACCTGACGGTGAACGCCGAACCGGCGGGTCCGCTTTGGGATGCTGCCCAGCGAGCCGGGATGCGATTCGGGAACTGGGTGCTGCGGCGCCCGGCGAAGATTCGATCGGGTCCGCGCGACTACCACTCCACCGAACAGAGCGAGACCGCGGGGCCGCCCGGCGTGCTCTCGCTCAGGATTTTGGTAAACGAACACGAGCCGGTTACTGCAGGCGATTACAACAGCCGGTTCTTGCACGCACAGGCACTGGGCACGCTGTTCGCCATGCGCGACGCGAGTCGTCCTGTGCTGCTGGCGACGGTGAGCCGAGAGGACGGCGGCCAGTCGGTGACCGACCTGCTCGAGGACGCGACCGCGCGACTGGAAGCGGCGCCAAGTTTGCATGGCTGACCGGTGGCGACTCAGCGTCTTCGGGGACGAGATTGCTCCCAAGCTCGAGGACCAGATCGCGACGCTGCAACAGCATGGCGTCGGAGCATTGGAGCTTCGCTCAGCATGGGGGGTCAATGCTGTCGAGTTAAGGCCCGAACGCCTCGACCACGCTGCGCGCCTGCTGGGGACAGCCGGAATAGCTGTCTCGGCGATCGGTTCTCCCGTTGGCAAAGCACCAATCGAGGGTGACTTCGAGACCGAGCGTTCACGCTTTCGGGCCGCCGTCGACGCGGCCAAGCGCCTCGGGGCTAAGCGCATCCGAGTCTTCTCTTTCTTCATCCCTGACGGCCGCTATGCGGATTTCAGAGACGAGGTGCTTCGGCGGATGTCGAGCTTCGTCCGCGAGGCCGTCGCGGAAAACCTCATCCTCGTGCACGAGAATGAGAGCTACATCTACGGCGACGATGCGCGTCGCTGTCACGATCTCGTGGAGTCAGTAGGGTCGCCGGGGCTCGAGATCGCGTTCGACCCTGCCAACTTCGTCCAAGTTGGTGTGCCGCCCTTTGACGATGCCTGGCCGCTGCTGCGCGAGCACGTCGGTCATTTTCACGTGAAGGACGCCGTGAGCGTGGACCGCAGCGGCCTTGCGCCCTATCCGAGCCACGTTCCAGAAGAGCGATTGATGGCCAGCGTTAGACCGGCAGGTGAGGGAGAGGGGCAGCTGCCCGAGCTCCTTCGTGAGCTCGACAGCGAGGATTACAGAGGCTACCTCGTGATCGAGCCCCACCTGCAGCATCGTCGGCCCGACCTCGACGGCGCGGGGCGTTTCGCGATAGCACTCACGGCCCTGCGCACTTTGCTCAATGAGATGAGCGTGACCACGGAGTGACCGCTACCTGGACAGCCACCCACCGTCGACGGCGAGCACGTGCCCGTTGACGTAATCGGACGCCGAAGACGATAGGAACACCGCGGCCCCGACAAGATCGGCCGGCGATCCCCAGCGGGCGGCCGGGATTCGCTCTGTGATGGCCTTGTAGCGCACTGGGTCATCGAGGAGCTTCTGGGTGTTGTTGGTCTTGATGTAACCGGGCGCGATGGCGTTGACCTGCACGCCGCGCGGCGCCCACTCGTTTGCCAGTGCCCGCGTCAGGCCGGCGATTCCATGCTTGGCGGCCGCATAGGCGACGACGTTGATGCCTCCTTGCGTGGAGAGCACGGAGGCGATGTTGATGATCTTGCCCGCCCCTCGTTCCAGCATCGGGCGTGCGAATCGTTGCGCCAGGAAGAAGGCGGAGTCGAGATTGACCGCCATCACCGCATCCCAATCCGCTGCCGGCGAGTCGACCGCCGGTCCCCTGCGGATGATCCCTGCATTGTTCACGAGGATGTCGACCTTGGTATCCGCCAGCACCTCCGAGCACGCGTCCTCGACTCGATCGCGATCGGCGAGGTCTGCGTCGACGGTGCGTACCAAGCGTCCACTCTCACGCACGATGTCAGCCGTCTCACCGAGGGTTCGGTCGTGTCCCCACAAAACGAGCCGGGCGCCCGCGGCCGCCAGTCCTAACGCGATGCCCTGGCCGATACCCGTGCGCGCCCCGGTGACGACCGCCACCCGCCCCTCGAGGTTGAAAGCTTCCAGGCCTTTCCCCAACGCCGGGCGCTGACTCATCGGCCCTGGTCCATGTCGTTGTATTTTGCCCGCGCGACACAGCGTGCGTGACGCTTGCCGATGCCCGAGTGGACGAATTAGGAGAAAGGCGAGACTGGCCGCTCCTGCAGCACTCCGTCAACGTAGAGGTCGACCTTCTCGTTGTAGAAGCAGAGCAGGTTCTCGATCTTGGGGATCTCGGGAATCGGCCGCGGATAGCCCCAGACGAAGTCCTTGTACGTCGTGTCACCTAGCTGCAACGACCAGTAGCTGGCCGCACCTTTATAGGGGCAGTGCGTGACCGTGCCGGTTGGGAGAAGCAGGTCCATCCGAACGTCCAGCTTGGGGATGTAGTAGCGCGTGGGCAGGCCGGTTTCGTAGAGAAGCACCGGGCGGTTGGTCTCAGCGATCACCTGACCGTCAATCTCGACCCGCACCTGCCGAGAGCTGTGGACTGTGTCAACTCTGCTGTAGGGGTCGCGCGGGTGAACGAAAACCTCCTCGTCCTCTTCGTACCAGGCGTCGACTGCATTCCAGTAGAAGGCGATGTGATCCTGCAGAGGAGCCAGGTCGCCGCTCGGCTTCTCGTAGGTCCACGCCAGGTTGTCGGTTGTCCGACTCTCGGTGTGGGAGCGCCACCGAACCGTGCCGGTGGCAGCCTCGGGTGACGACTCTTTGCGCGCCAGCAGCTCCATGTTCACGTCCTCGATTGGGAACCAGTAGACCGGTGGACGCTTGGTCTCGAAAACGAGCAGCACTTTCTGGCTGTCCGCGAGCAGCTGGTTGGCGAAGTAAGCGCGGACCCGTCGCGGGCTCACCTCAATGTGCACACCGTCTTTGAGTCTCGCCCGTTCAGCGGCCGCATGAACCTGGGTCAGAGCTTGAGTATTCATATACATCCGAACCCGGCCAGATGGAGAAAGCTTCCCTCCGCGACCTATTGGGAATTGGGCACCAGCGGCGATGGGTGCTTTGGCTGGTACAGACGAATTTCGCCTCCGCCAGGAAGCTGAATCCGGGTCACGGATCCCCACCTGGCTTCTTCGACCTCGGAACACCGGACGTTCTTGTCCGCAAGGGCCGTCATATCAGCGTGCAGGTCGTCAGACATGAAATAGAGTTCGTGCCTGGCATTGTCTTCGGCCGGATGAAGGGCCATTTCTGCCGGAGGCAGCGCAAAGATCAGCCAATCGTGACCGGCATCCACGGATGACAATCCGAGAACGTCCCGGAAGAAGGCGCGATCAGCGGTCGGATCCTTGCTGTACACGATCACGTGGGCGCCAAAGATCATGTGCTTGCTCCTTTTCGGCCAGTCTCACACAGTGAGGACGACGTTGCCTGTCTTCTGCTCCGTTTCGACGTACCTCGTCGCCTCGACTACGTCCTCCAAGGCGTAGGTCCGATCGATGACCGGCCGGAACTTCCCGGCCTCGACGAGCTGCTTGAGGAAGAGGACGTCCTGCTTTGTCTGTCGAGGTGGGATCTGGAACACCACCTTCTTGTCTCCGAACCGTGGCGTCCACAGGGCCAGGACAAGATTCTCGAATCCGTCGGTGGGCAGGTACACACCGCCAGGCTCGAGCGAGCCTTGGCTGCGCTTGAACGAGTGCTTGCCGACTGCATCGAAGATGACGTGGTACGTCTGGCCGTTCTTGGTGAAGTCTTCCTGCGTGTAGTCGATCACCCTGTCCGCTCCGAGCGATTTCACGAGCTCGAGGTTTTTCGTATTGCACACAGCGGTGACGTCGGCGTCGAAATGCCTGGCCAGCTGAACCCCCGCGGTGCCGATGGCTCCGGACGCCCCGTAGATAAGGATCCTGCGCCCCTTCCTGAGATCTGCCGCGGTCAAGCACGTCAGCGCATTGAGCGCTCCGTCTGTGATGGGCGCCGCCTCCCCGAAGCTCACGCCGGCCGGCATGTGCGCGATGCGAGCGCTCTCGCGCACGCACATGAACTCCGCGTGGGCACCGAACCTCAGGCCGCTGTTGCCGAAGACGTGGTCACCGACCGCGAACTCCTTGACCGCCGCGCCCGCTGCTTCGACCTCGCCGGCAAACTCGCTGCCGAGGATCCGCTGCCTCGGCCTGCGTAAGCCCGAAACCAAGCGGCTGAGGACTGCGATGGCCAGGCCGCTGCTCCGGTTGGCTTCACGGGTGTGGACGTCCAACCGATTGACCGTGGTGGCGTGGACCTTGATGAGGACCTCGTCCTCCTTGGGGACAGGCCGCTCGACGTCTGCGATTCGCAGGACCTCCGGCGGCCCGTACCGATCGTAGACGACTGCTTTCATGCGCGTGCCTTCTGCATGGTCAGGATGCCCCTCGAAAGCAGGTAGAGCCCGAAGAGCACCGCCATCATCGCAAAGCTGGGGGGCAGGGTCGGAACCAAATAGCTCAGGGTGAGGCCCGACCAGGCCGCTACGAGGGCGATGCCGGCGCTGAGCGCCATGCCGGCATAAGGACGCGTGGTCAAGTTGCGAGCTACGGCCGCCGGGGTCGCCATCAGGCCGAGGATGAGCAGCGCTCCGGTGACCTGCACCGCTTCGCTCGCGACGACTGCCACGACGAGGAGAAACGCTCCGCCGAGCACGCCGACCCGGATCCCCTGCGCCGCGGCCGCGGCCGAGTCCACCGAGGCGAACAGCAATGGGCGTGCGATCGCCAGGAGACTCACGACGGCGCCGAGGCTGACGAAGACGGCGGTCCGCGCCTGGCCGGCCGAGATTCCGAACACGCTTCCGAAGAGGACGCCGACTCCGCCGGTGCTGTTGGAGGTCGCATGGCCCGAAACGTAGATCGAAATGAAGAGAACCCCAAGGCCGAGGATCAAAGCGAACAGGATTCCGATCTCGGTGTCGCCTGCGCGCGAAGCCACAGATAGCGAGTTGAGCAGCACGGCCGCGAGGACGGTGGCGACGAGCAGCCCGAAAAGCTCGTTGACTCCGAAGGCCAGGGCGGCGACACCGCCCGTGAACGCCACATGGCTCAGGGCGTCGGCCGCGAAGACCTGGCCGCGGAGGACCAGGAAGTAGCCGGCCAGGCCCGCCGCGAGCGCGATCCCGGTCGAGGCGAGCAATGCATTGCGCAGGAACTCGTGAGCAAACATCTCGTCCAGGAGGTCCACGTCAGCCTCTACTGAACTGGCGCGCTACTCGCGCTACTACGTAAATGACGAAGCCGACCCCGGTGACCAGGAATCCGATCGGAAGGTCGGTGAAGTAGGAAATCGTCAGGCTGCTCCAAACGATGACCAGCCCGAGCGCAACCGACACGACCATCGCGGGTCCCGGCCGGGCCACCAGCTGAGCGGCGCCGGCCGCGGGCATCACCAACAGGGCAAACACCAACAGCGCACCGGTGATCAAGGCGGTGCTGGCGATCGCAAGACCGAGGACCACAAGGAACCCGATCGACAGCGCCCGCACCGGGACTCCGGCGGCGGCGGCGGCAGGCTCGTCAACGGAGAGGTACAGCAGTGGCCTGCCGATCACCGCCAGGGCAGCCAGCGCGACGACCGCGATCGCCAGCAACAGCAGCACCTGTGCGCGCGTGACCCCAAGGAAGGTGCCGAAGAGAATGCTGTAGACGCCTTCGAGCAAGCCCTTGTACAGGCTCACGAAGAGAAACCCGAGAGCGAGCATGGAGGCCTGGATGGTCCCGATCGCGGCCGACTCGGCGTGCCGGTCGCGTACTGCTCCCCGCCCGAGCACGCCGATGCCCAGGCCCGAGGCGGTGCACAGGACCGCCAGGCCTAGCAGCTGAGGCAGCCCGAACAGAATCGCCCCCGCGGCGCCGGGGAACCCGACAATCGCCAGGGTATGGCCGGCGAAGGCCTCGCCGCGGAGGACCACGAAATAGCCGACGATCCCGGCCAGCACCGCGGCCGTCGTTCCAGCCAGGAACGCGTTCTGCATGAACTGATAGGCGAAGAGCTGGTCGAGGGCGTCAATCATGGGCGTGGTACGAGATCGCTTCGGGCTGCTGGCCGACGACGAACAGCCGGCCGTCGCTGGTGCGGAGCACCTCGATGTGGGCGTTGTAGAGCGCGCTCAATTTCTCGCTTGTGATGACTTCCTCTGGTCGCCCGATCACGGCGCTCCCACCCGCCATGTAGATCACACGGTCCAGGTCGCCAAGGATTGGGTTGACGTCGTGGGCGACCATGATCACGGTCACGCCCTCGCTCCTGCAGATGTCGCGGGCGAGTGCTGAGATGGCCTGCTGGTTGCCCAGGTCCAGGCTTTCCAGCGGTTCGTCCATGAGCAGCATCCGCGGACGGCGCACGAGCGCGCGCGCGATCAGGATTCGCTGCTGCTCGCCACCACTCAGCTCTCCGATTGGACGGCCGGCGTACGCAGCCGCCCCGACCACCTCGAGGACCTCATCGAGTCGCCTCGCGATCTCTCGACTGCCCGGCGCGAACGGAAGCGGCAGGCCCCAGCGGTTGCCATCGAGACCGAGGCGCACCAGGTCACGAGCGCGCAATCGCAGGGACGAGTCGAAGCTGTGTCGCTGCGGGAGATATCCGAGCAAGCTCACCGCTTCGTGGGGCGGTCGGCCGAACACCTCCAGGCTGCCGGCAGTCAGCGGCAGGAGCCCGAGGATGGCCTGGATCAGAGTCGACTTGCCGACGCCGTTCGGGCCCAGCACCGCGACATACTCACCGGTCTCGACGCGAAGGCTCACCCCGCTCCAGATCGATCGGCCACCGCGGCTCACGGCCGCGTCCTCCAGCTGGAGCGCGGCCGTCCCTATGGCGGCCTGCTGATCGGGCGCTTCGGCTTGCAACGCCCCTACTTTGCGCTCGCCAGCGCGCCGAGCAGCGCTTGCAGCTGCTTCGACTGCCAATCCTGAAAGGTGAGGTTGGCCGGGTCGAGGGTCTCGGTCACGGATGTCACCGGGATGCCCTTCGCCCTCGCCTTGTCGACCAGCGCCTGCACGTCCGGCGTCGAGTTCTGGCTGTTGAAGACCAGGACCTTGATCTGCTTGCTCGCGATCTGGGCGTCCATGGTCGCCTTGTCGGCGGCAGTGGGATCAGTTCCCTCGCTGATGGCCTTCAAGAATCCGGGCGGGCTGATCAGGTTGAGGCCGAGGTCAAGAGCGAGGTAGGCGAAGATGCTCTCGGTCGCGCCGACCGGCGTGCCGGAGTATTGCTGCTTGATCGCGGTGCGAAGATCGTCGTACTGCTTCAGGCCGGTCGTCATGTAGCTGTCGTGCCGGCTCGTGAAGTAGCTGGTGTCGGCTGAATCGAGCCGCTGCAGCTGCGCGGTGATCGCGTCGATCACGTTGCGCACAAAGGTCGGCCTGTACCACATGTGCGGGTTGCCGCCCTCGGACACGCCATTGAGCTTGCCCACGTCGAGGAGCGCGCGCGAGCTGCTGGGATTGGCATCGATGAGCTTCTGCGCCCACGGGTCATAGCCGGCACCGTTCTCGATCACGAAGTCCGCGCCGGCGATGGCGCGTGCGTCAGAGGCCGTCGGTTCGTAGGCATGGGGGTCGGTCTGCGGGTTGGTGATGATGCTCCGTACGGTCGCGTGCGAGCCGGCAAGCTGGGTCGCGATGCTGCCCCAGAAATTCTCGGCCGCGACCACTCTGACGGCCGCAGAGTCGGAAGGTGTGGAGATTCCGCAGCCAGTCGTAAGCGACACGACGGCGACCAGGACGGCCAGGGCAAACACGGCCGACCCGCGCATGAAATGCGTGCTGGCAACCGCCGATGTGGACACGGCCGGCAGCATACCAGTTGCGCATGTAGCATGCGCAAGGCCCTTGCGCTACAATGGGCGGCATGCCCAGACCCAGTCCGGTGCGCGACCGGGTTCGCGACCTCGTGTTGAGCGGTTCGCTACATGCGTGGACGATCGAGGAGCTGCTGGCGCGCGTGCGCAAGGACGTGGCCACCGCGGATTACTCGACGGTCTTTCGCGCCGTGTCCTACCTGGAAGAAAAGGACTTGATCCGCAGGGTCGACATCGGCGATGGGCGCGGCCGATACGAGACCGCGGACCGCCATCACGACCATGTGCAGTGCGAGCGCTGCGGACGGATCTCGGAGAGCGGCACGCGATGTCTCCTGGAAAACGCCGCCGAGAAGGTCAGCAAGGCCACCGGGTACAAGATCCTGTCGCACCACCTGGTGTTCACCGGGCTCTGCCCGGAGTGTGCGGCGATGCCTTGAATCCCGATTCGACACGTCTGGCGCCGAACGCGCGCTTGGAGATTCGCCGCATGGGCACCGTTGGCGTCAGAAGCGTCGAATTCGATCGGCTGCTGGCTTTAGCCCCAGACCGAACCGGCCACGCGTCCCACCAGCTCAAGCTTGCGCTGCTGTTGCTCGTGGCTGACCCGGTTGCCCTCCATGGTTGAAGCGAACCCACACTGCGGGCTGAGCGCCAATCGTTCGAGCGGGACGTAGCGTGACGCCTCCTCGATCCGCTTCTTCAGATCGGTCTCGGTTTCGAGCTCCGGCTTCTTGGTCGTCACGAGGCCAAGCACCGCGACTCGATCTTCAGGTAGGTGCGCGAGCGGCTCGAAGCCTCCTGAGCGCTGGTCGTCGTACTCGAGCAGGAACCGGTTGAAGAGCGTCTTCTCGAAGATGCGCGAGATCGGCTCGTAGTCACCTTCGGCGTAGTACTTGCTCTGGTTGTTGCCACGACACACGTGGAGCCCGAACGTCACGCCAGGATGGCCCTGGATGATCGCGTTGTCGAGCTCGATGCAGCGGTCGATCAGCTCCTCGGGGTCGCTCCCCCGCTGCCGGTACCCCTCCCGCATCGCCGGGTCGAGGAGGGCTCCGTACTGGGGCGCGTCGATCTGGATGTAGGTGCAGCCGAGGCGAGCCAGCTCATCCACCTCGCGCCGAGAGAGGTCGACCACGTCCGCGAGGTACTCGTCGCGGGTCGGGTATGCGCCCCTCGACTTTTCCGGGTCATAGTAGGCGGCGGCCTGCTGGGCGCTGATCATCGTCACCTTGCCAGGACCGCCCGCCTCCGACCGGAGAAACGTCCACTCTTCGCTGCACATGCTTCGCTTCCAGCGCAGGCGATTGACCACGACGGGACGCTTGAGGATCAGCTGCTCCCCGCTCTCGTCTCGGAATGGAATCGCCCAGCCGCCCTCGCGGTCGAATCCCTCGAAGGCGTCGATGAGGTTGCCGTAGAAGGCGTAGCGACGGAGCTCGCCATCGGTCACCACATCGATGCCGGCCCGTTCCTGGAGCTCGATCGCCGACCGGACCGCCGCATCTTCGACTGATTTGAACTCCGACTGCGTCATCTCGCCGGACTCCAGGCGCTTGCGGGCGCCGACCAGGTCAGGCGGTCGCAGGAGGCTGCCGACGACCTCGGCTCGCCAGGTTGGAAGCTGGCTCATCTCAATTCCTCCTGGCGTGGTCAGATGGCGAAGAACACCGTCTCGGATTCACCTTGCAGCCGGATGTCGAAACGCAGCACCTGGCCCTCGGGGTGCGCGATCAGCGTATCGCGACGAGCCGGATCGACGAGGTTGAGAACGCGATCGCTCGCGTTCGCCGTCTCTTCGTCCGGAAAGTAAATGCGGGTCGCCAGGTGCCGGAGCAGGCCGCGAGCGAAGATCGTCACGTCCAGATGTGGCGCTTCGGCGCCGGCAGCCGGTTTCACGACGGTGAAGTGGAACGCGCCTTCGGTGTCCGTCCGGCAGCGCGCAAACTGCTGCCCGCCCGACAGTTCCACCAGCCCGTCCGGCACCGGTTCGCCGGCGCCGTCCAGCAGCTGGCCCTCGATCCTGAGTGCCTCCTGACCGGAGGCCGCGTCATGACCATCTTCGAATGGGAGCGCGTATCCGAAATATGGGCCGACCGTCTGCGAGGGCGTCGGTATCCGGTGTTCGCCCAACCTAATGCTCTCGAGGCGTGGCGTTGCGACCGCGCAATGTGATGTCCCACCGGTAGCCGAGGGCCCATTCCGGTTCGGTGAGCTCGAGGTCGAGCGCGGCCACCAGCAGGTCGCGACCGCGCTGGTCGGGTATCGACTGGAGGATCGGGTCAAACGGCATCAACGGGTCACCCGGAAAGTACATCTGGGTCACGAGCCTGCTCTCGAGTGACGGCCCGAACAGCGAGAAATGGATGTGCGCCGGGCGCCAGGCGTTCTCGTGATTGCGCCATGGGTAAGCGCCCGGTTTGACGGTGACGAACCGGTACCTCCCCTCCCCGTCGGTCAGGCAGCGGCCGGCGCCAATGAAGTTCGGGTCGAGCGGCGCGGGGTGGTCGTCCTCCGGGTCCACGTATCGCCCGGCGGCGTTGGCCTGCCACACCTCTACCAGCGTGTGACGCACCGGGTGGCCGTCGCTGTCGACGACGCGGCCGCTGACGACGATCCGTTCGCCGAGCGGCTCGCCATCATGCTGCCGCGTCAGGTCGGCGTCGCCCGCGAGCACCGGCACGCGCCCGAACGCGGGCCCGGGCAGCTCGTGGAACCACTCGGGCGGAAGCCTGACCAGCTCGCGTGTAGGCGCCCGCCGAACTGTGGAGCGGTAGTCCGGGTGGAGATACGGGGGCTCGGAGTCTCGGTG
>DATGVE010000053.1:0-2128 GCA_035300725.1 Candidatus Eiseniibacteriota bacterium
ATGACCGGATGATTCCCCCGGATCTCGAGCGGAAGTTCGCTAGGACGATGAAGGCGAAGACCACCGAGCTCCCGACGAGCCACGTAGCAATGCTGTCTCGTCCCGCGGAAGTGGCGAAGCTGATCGTCGAAGCAGCGAAGAACGCGCCGTCTCAATGAAGTTAATACTCGCGGCGGCGCTGCTCGCTGCAGCGCCGGTCGCGTCGGGCCAGGAGTTGAACGAGGCGCAGGCGCGGGCCGTCATCGCGCCCTGGTATGGCCTTTTCAACCAGCCTTTCGCGGCCGAAGTCGTCAAGGCGGTTCACGAGCAGCTCCTCTCGCCGGACTACCAGTCCTGCTGGGGCGTGCTTCCGGGAGAGTGCTGGGGGCGCGAGCAGTCCATGAAGGTGGTCGGCAACTTCGCCAGGTCGATCCCGGACATGAAGTTCGACATCAAGGAAGTGCTGGTCTCAGGAAACCGGGTGATCGTGCGCGGTGAGGTCTCGGGTACGCCGTCCGGCGAGTTGTTCGGCGTCCCTCACGGCGGAAGGAGCTTCCGCATCATGGCCATCGATATCCAGACCATCCGCGACGGGAAAATGGTCCAGACCTATCACCTGGAGAACTGGCTCAGCGCGCTGGGCCAGCTTCGCGCCAAGCAGCCATGACGACCCGCGTGCCTGGGGACGAGTGGCGCGCCTTCGTCCGCAAGAACGGTACGCCGGAGTTCGCGGCCGGGTTTATTGCGGATGTCTCTTTGGACACAGCGGTCATGAACGGCTCCTTGCGCGGCGTCGATTTGGTCGGTGCCTTCTTCGCTGCGACGACGAAGATGTACGACCGGCTCGAGTTCACGCACGAGACTGTTGCCGGAGGTAAGACCTATTTCGAATGGCAGGGTCAGGCTTTCGGCGCCGACATCGCGGGGACTACGATCGTGACCCGAAACGAAGACGGCCTCATCGAGAGCATTCGCCTGTATCACCGGCCGTTCCGCGCGGTCATCCAGTTCTCCGCCGAATTGGCGAAGCGGCTTGCCGGCAAGGTCGACACCGCGATGTTCGTCTGGGGACCCCAATCAGGCAGGGCGAGCGACATTTGAGGAACGATACGCACCTGACGGCGCCGACCCGCTTCATCGAAGCGAACGGGGTGCGCTATGCATACAGGCGCTTCGGACCTGAGGAGGGAACCCCGCTCGTCTTTCTTTCGCATTTCCGCGCCGGTCTGGACCATTGGGATCCGGCCGTGACCGATGGTCTTGCGAGCGGGCGTCCCGTGATCCTGTTCAACAACGCAGGGGTCGCGAGTTCGAGCGGCGAGCCCGCGGACACGATCGACGCGTCGGCCGATCACGTGGCGCGTTTTGTCCGCGCTTTGGGCTTGCAAGCCGTGGACGTGCTTGGCTTCTCCATCGGCGGCTATGTCGCACAAAGTGTCATCCTGCGCTATCCCGAACTCGTGAGGCGCCTTGTCCTCGTCGGAACCGCGCCCCGCAATGGCGAGCTGGCGAACGATCCGCGCATCCCGGAGGTTGCGGCGAATCCCGTGCCGACGCTCGAAGATTTTCTCTTCCTGTTCTTCACGCCGTCCGCGGCAAGCCAGGCGGCCGGCAAGGCATTCTGGCAGCGCCGCCATCAGCGCAAGGACGCTGATCCGCCCTCGTCGCCCGAATCCATGAAGGCGCAGTCCACAGCCATCGGCGAATGGCGCAAGCCGCGCGGAGAGCGGTATTCCGAGCTCCGGGCCATCAGCCAGCCGACGCTCGTCGTGAACGGCAACAACGACATTATGGTGCCGGCAATCAACTCGTTCACGCTTTGTCAGCACATCCCGAATGCGCAGCTCATCATCTACCCTGATTCGGGCCATGGCGCTCTTTTCCAGTACCCGGACCTATTCGTAGCACACACGACGATCTTTCTCGATTCCTGAACGGCTGGCCTGATCGTATCGTCGCGACCCTTGTGAGCGCGCCGATCATGCAAAGGAAACGTTGATGCCCCTCGCCAAGATTCACGTCCTCGAATCCCGCTACGACGAGCAGCGGCTTTCGGCGCTGTCCCGGTCCGTGCAGGAGGCGTTGATCGCCGTGCTCCGGATACCGCTTGACGACTTTTTCCAGATCATCTACGAGGTATCGCGCAAGC